>JALOLK010000132.1 GCA_025456015.1 Candidatus Nanopelagicales bacterium | reverse complement strand
GCGTCGAACGCCTTCTCGGCCTGCTCGATGAGGGTGAGCACGTCGCCCATGTCGAGGATGCGCGAGGCCATCCGGTCGGGATGGAACAGCTCGAAGTCGCTGAGCTTCTCGCCCGTGGACGCGAACATGATCGGCACGCCGGTGACCGTGACGATCGACAGCGCCGCACCGCCGCGGGCGTCGCCGTCGAGCTTGGTGAGCACCACGCCGTCGAAGCCGACGCCCTCGTGGAAGGCCTGGGCCGTGTGCACGGCGTCCTGGCCGATCATCGCGTCGACGACCAGCAGGGTCTCGTCGGGGCGCACCGCGTCACGGACCTGGCGCAGCTGCTCCATGAGCGCGGCGTCGATGGCCAGGCGCCCCGCGGTGTCGACGATCACGACGTCGTGCTGGGCCGCGTTGGCCAGCTCCACGCCCTCGCGCGCCACGGCCACGGGGTCGCCCCACGTGGCCTGCGGATTGGCGCCGGTGTTGCCCGGCGAGGGCGCGAACACGGGCACGTCGGCGCGCTCGCCGACGACCATGAGCTGGTCCACGGCGTTGGGCCGCTGCAGGTCGGCGGCGACGAGCATGGGCGTGTGCCCCTGGGCCTTGAGGTGCACCGCGAGCTTGCCGGCCAGCGTCGTCTTGCCCGCGCCCTGCAGGCCGGCGAGCAGGATGACCGTCGGCGGGGTCTTGGCCAGGCGCATGCGGCGGGTCTCGCCGCCGAGCAGGTCGATGAGCTCCTCGTGCACGATCTTCACGACCTGCTGGGCCGGGTTCAGCGCCCCCGAGACCTCCACCCCGACGGCCCGCTCGCGCACGCGGTCGGTGAAGTGCTTGACAGCGGGCAGCGCCACGTCGGCCTCGAGCAGGGCGACGCGGATCTCCTTGATCGTCGCCGTGATGTCGGCCTCGGACAGCCGGCCCTTGCCGCGCAGGCCCTTGAAGGTCGCGGCGAGCCGGTCGGACAGGGATGCGAACACGAGCGCCGAGTCTACCGGCGCCGGCCGGGGCCCCCGTCCGGGCCGATCCCGGTCCAGCACGGCCGCGCCACGCCTGCGCTGCGGTTGGCGCCGCGGCGCCGGGCCGGGACGGCGGCCTGCGTCAGGCGGTCGTACCGCTCCGGGTCTCCCGGGCCACCTCCACCCGCCACCACAGGAACGTCACCACGCCGAGGACCACCTGGGGCACGAACGAGGCGGTGCGCCACACCAGCGTGGCCGCGATCGCGGTCGCCTCGGGCAGGCCGAAGGTCACCAGCAGCGCGATCATGGCCGCGTCCACCGTGCCCAGCCCGCCCGGCGTGACGGGGATCATGCTGGCCATTCGGGAGATCGCGAAGGCGGCGAACCCCTCGGCCACGGTCAGGCCGTCGGCCCCGCTGCCGCCCACGCCGCGGATGGCGAACCACAGGATCGCGAACTGCGCCAGCACGACCAGGTAGTTCGAGACCGTCACCCAGAGCCAGCGCCGGGAGAGCACGTCCACGGTGGTGGTGCGCAGGTCCAGCACCATGCCGGTGGCGCGCAGCGGGTTCGCCCGCCGGCGGTTGACCGGCTCGAGCATGCGGTCGCCCAGCGCGCCGAGCCGCCGAGCCGAGGCCTCGCTGCGCAGGATCAGCCACAGGCCCACGATCAGCGCGACCGTCGCGGCCGCCCCAGCGAGCGCGATCCACACCCACTGCTGCTGGATGGTGCCCGCCCACAGCGCCGCGAGGATGCCGAACACCGGCAGCGTCACGGTCATGAGCAGGCTCCACAGGCTCGTGACGGCGATGCCGGCCGTCGCGGCCGCGACTGCGACGCCGTACGAGGCGAGCATCGCGTACTGCAGCGCCACGCCCACCGCCCCACCGGCCGGGACGCCGTTGCTCACCGCGAACGAGGTCTGCCGGATGATGAACGCGGGCCGGTAGCGCAGGCCCGGGATGGCCGCCTGGTAGGGCAGCACGTACACCAGCAGCATCACCAGGACCGAGGCGGCCAGCGCGGCGAGCGCCGCTGCCGTCATCTGCTGGATGCGCTCCCAGGCGTCGGCGTAGCTGCCGAACTGCGGGATGATCCCGACGAAGACCACGACGAGGGTCGCCAGGGTCAGGATCGCGCCGATGATCGTCTTGCGGCGGTCGAACGAGGCCGCCACCTGGCTGGTGTCGACGGCCCCTGGGTGCTCGCCCGGCCCGGCCGCGCCGGCGTCCGCGGCCGGATCGCTCAAGGCGTGTACGAGGTGCGGTCGTAGTCCGTCGAGGCGATCGCCTCGATCGTCTGCGCCACGTCGAACCGCGCCGAGCCCGGGATGGTGGGCACGAAGCCCACGAGCATGCCGTTGGCCATCACCTGGGCCTCGAGGCCCATGGCGCCGTCGGTGTCCCACAGGGCCTCGGAGCCGTCCGGGCGCACCACGCGCACGCACACCCGGTTGATGCTGGGGCGGTGCACCTGCGCGATGATCCCGCGCTCCCGCAGCCCCTCGACGACCTGCTCGACCTCACCGGGTTCCATGGCCGCACATCCTGACACGGGTGGCGTGGCTTCGCCGGGCGTGCCGCGTCGCTGGCCGACCGACCCGCGGTGCCGGCGTGATAGACGTTGCAGGTGGCCATCATCTGCACGGAAGGCCTGACCAAGCGCTACGGCCGGTCCCCGGCGCTGGTGGACCTCGACCTCGAGGTGCACCAGGGCGAGGTGTTCGGCTACCTCGGCCCGAACGGCTCGGGCAAGACCACCACGATCCGGCTGCTGCTGGGGCTGATCCGGCCGACCTCGGGGCGCGCCGAGGTGCTCGGCGGCGACGCCCAGCGCGACGTCGTCGCCATCCACCGCCGGCTCGCCTACGTCCCCGGCGACACCGCGCTGTGGCCCGGGCTGACCGGGGCCGAGACGCTGCACCTGCTCGGCGCGGTGCACGGCTCGTTCGACGTCGCCTACCGGGATGCCCTCGTGGAGCGGTTCGAGCTCGACCCCAGCAAGCCGGTGCGTGCCTACTCCAAGGGCAACCGCCAGAAGCTCGCGCTCATCGCCGCGCTCATGACCCGCGCCGAGCTGCTGGTCCTCGACGAGCCCACGGCCGGGCTGGACCCGCTCATGGAGCAGGAGTTCCGGGCCTGCATCCGCGAGGCGCAGGACCGCGGCCAGACGGTCTTCCTGTCCTCGCACGTCCTGGCCGAGGTCGAGGCGCTCTGCGCCCGGGTGGGCATCCTTCGGGCCGGCCACCTCGTCGAGGTCGGGTCGCTGGACCACATGCGCCTGCGCGCCGCCCTGGCGGTGGAGGCCTCCTTCGAGGGTCACCCGCCGGACCTGTCCGGCGTGCCGGGCGTGGCCGGCGTCGAGCGGGCCGGCCGGACGCTGCGCTGCCAGGTGACCGGCTCGATCGCTCCCCTGCTCGGCCGGCTCGCCGAGGCCGGGGCCACCCGCGTGGTCAGCCGCGAGCCGTCGCTCGAGGAGCTGTTCCTGACCCACTACGGCGCGTCCGCCGACGGCGCGGCGAGCCCCCTGGGGGGCGAGCGGGCATGAGGCCCTCGGCGGCGGGCGTCGCGGCGCGGCTCGCCTGGCGGCGCACCTGGAAGGGCGCCGCGGCGGTCGGGGCCTCGGTCGTGCTGGTCACCGTCACCGCCGTGCTCGGCTACGTCGCGGCGTACCCCGACCCTGCCGACCGGGTCACCCTGGCCCGCAGCATCGGTGCCAACCCGGGCCTCAGCGCCCTGTTCGGCGAGCCACGGGACCTGGCCACCATCGAGGGGTTCACCGAGTGGCGCGTGGTCCTGATCCTGTCCGTCGTGGGGGCGGTGTGGGCGCTGCTGGCCACCACCCGCGTGCTGCGCGGCGAGGAGGAGGAGGGACGCACCGAGGTGCTCCTGGCCGGACCGCTGACCCGCTCGGCGGCCGCACGGGCCGCCCTCGCCGGGCTGGGAGCCAGCGTGGCCCTGCTGCTCGGGATCACGCTGGTCGGGCTGGTCGCCGGGACCGCACGCGAGGTCGGGGCCGGGCCGGCCGCGCTGCTGGCCCTCAGCATCGTCGGGATGCCGGTCGTGATGGTCGGCGTCGGCGCGGTGACCTCGCAGGTCGCCGACACGCGGCGGCGCGCGACGACCGCGGGGGCGGCCCTGCTCGGTGCGGCCTACCTGGCCCGGGTCGTCGCCGGCTCCGCCTCGGACCTCGCGTGGTTGCGCTGGCTCACGCCCCTGGGGTGGGCCGAGCTGGCCCACCCGCTGACCGACCCCGCCCCCGCCGCGATCCTGCTGCCCTACCTCGTCGGTCCGCTGCTCGCGGCCGCGAGCCTGGGGCTGGTGGCCCACCGGGACACCGGCGCGGGGCTGGTGGGCACCGCGTCGGGACGGCGCCCGCGGACGCGGCTGCTCGGCAGCGCCGCAGGCCTGGCCGCCCGCCTGGCCCGCGGCCCGGCGCTGGCGTGGGCGCTGGCCCTGGCGGTCTTCGGCGGGCTCATCGGGCTGGTCGCCCGGACCGCGGCGGAGGCGATGGCCGACGCCAGTGGCGCCGACGTGCTGGGCCGGCTGGGCATCGAGGAG
>JALOLK010000007.1 GCA_025456015.1 Candidatus Nanopelagicales bacterium | reverse complement strand
CCGGCCCTCCTCGATCGCGCGCTCGATCGAGGTGAAGTCGTCGTCGGCCAGGACGACGTCGGCGGCCTCCTTCGTGGCCTCGGTGCCCTTGATGCCCATGGCGACGCCGACGTCGGCGCGCTTGAGGGCCGGGGCGTCGTTGACCCCGTCGCCGGTCATCGCCACGACCTCGCCCTGGGCCTGCAGCGCCTTCACCAGGCGCAGCTTGTGCTCCGGGCTGGTGCGGGCGAACGTGTCCGACTGGCGGGCCAGCACGCGCAGCTGCTCGTTCGTGGCCACCTCGAGCTCGGCCCCGGTGATGGCGTCGGCGGCCGCCCCCTGGCTGATGCCCATCTCGCGGGCGATGGCGCTGGCGGTGCCCGCGTGGTCGCCGGTGATCATCTTCACGCGGATGCCGGCGCGGTGGCAGGTGGCGATGGCCTCGATGGCCTCGGGCTTGGGCGGGTCCACGATGCCGACCAGGCCGACGAGGATGAGGTCGGCCAGGTCGTCGTGGTCCAGGGTGCTCGCCTCGGCGTCGGCGGGCTTGGCCGCAGCGGCCAGCACGCGCAGGCCCTCGCCGCCGAGCCGGTCGATCTCGGCCTCCCAGAACTCCCGGTCCACTGGGCGGGCGCGCCCGTCGGTGCCCTGCTCGGTGGCGCAGCGGTCCAGCACCCGGTCCGGGGCGCCCTTCACGAGGATGATCCGGCGACCCTCGGGGGTGTCGTTCAGGGTGGCCATGTACTTGTGGTCGGACTCGAAGGGCACCACCGCGATGCGGCGGTACCCGCTGGCGTCGAACCCCGACTTCTGGGCCAGGGTGACCAGCGACCCCTCGGTCGGCTCGCCGAGCACGCGCCAGCGGCCGTCCTCGCTCACGATCGACGAGTCGTTGGCCACGGCCATGACGGTCACCAGCGAGCGCAGGTCGGACCGCTCCCCGAGGTCCACGTGGTGGCCGCGGTGCAGGACACGACCGGTGGGCGCGTAGCCCAGGCCCTCGACGTCGTACCAGCCGCGACGGGTCACCGCGTGGCGCACGGTCATCTCGTTCTTGGTCAGCGTGCCGGTCTTGTCCGAGCAGACGGTGGTCACCGCGCCCAGGGTCTCGACGGCGGGGAGGTTGCGCATGATGGCGTTGCGCTTGGCCATCTGCTGCACACCGAGGGCCAGCGTGATCGTGACCAGCGCCGGCAGGCCCTCGGGGATGGCCGCGACCGCGAACCCGATCGCCGCGGAGATCAGCTCGTCGGGGGCGAAGTCGTGGATCACCCGGCCGATCACGAGCATGAGCCCGGCCATCCCGAGGATGACCAGCGAGAGCTGCTTGCCGAACTGGGCGAGCTCCTTGGTCAGCGGGGTGTCGAGGTCCTCGACGGTGCTCAGCATCGCCTGGATGCGCCCGATCTCGGCCTGCGCTCCGGTCGCCGTGACCACCCCGACGCCCTGCCCAGCGGCCACGATCGTGCCGGAGAAGCACATGCTGCTGCGGTCGCCGACGCCGGCGTCGGCGGCCACCGGGGCCACCGACTTGTCGGTCGGCACGGCCTCGCCGGTCAGGGCCGACTCCTCCACCCGCAGGTTCACCACCTGCAGCAGGCGCAGGTCCGCGGGCACCTTGTCGCCGGAGCGCAGCCGCACGAGGTCGCCGGGGACCAGGTCGGCGGCCTCCACCTCGAGCCACTCGCCGTCGCGGCGCACCTGGGCGCTCAGCGACAGCATCTGCTTGATGCCCTCGAGGGCGTGCTCGGCGCGGCCCTCCTGGATGTAGCCGATGAGGGCGCTGATGACCGCCACGGCGAGGATCACCCAGAAGTCGACCCAGTCGCCGAGGATCGCCTTGAGCACCGCGGCAGCGAGCAGGATGTAGATCAGGACGTCGTCGAAGTGCTTGAGGACCCGCTTCCACGTGGGCTCGCGGGGCGGGTCGGGCAGCCGGTTGGGACCGACCTGGTGCAGCCGCTGGGTGACGTCGGCCGAGGTGAGGCCGTCCACCGGGGCGTCCAGGGCGGCGAGCACGGCCTTGGCCGGGTGCGCCCAGGGGGCGGTGGCTGGGCCGGCGTCGTCCGGCACCGAGGGCACCGGGCCTGAGGCGGTGCCCGCCACGGTGGTGCCGGGTGGCGCGGCGGCCGGCTCGGGCTCGACCGGGGTGGGCGGGGTTGACGGGGTCTCGGGACGTGGGACCACGGATCCTCCAGGCTCGACGACTCAGGCCCGGACCAGCACGGGCGACCCGATCAACCTACCCGCCGCATCCACCAGGGGCGTGCCTCGTGGCCCTCGGCGCGAGGCCGGCACGCTGCCGCGGAGCTCAGGCCGCAGCCGGATCCGGCTGGTGGATGCCGAACGTGTTGCCCTCGGGGTCGATGAAGTACCCCTGCCACGCCATGCCCGCCAGCGCGTACTTGGGCAGGGCCACCTGCCCGCCGGCCCCGACGATCCGCGCAGCCACCGCGTCGAAGTCGTCCACCTCGACCGTGCACACGAAGGCGTTCGTGCCCTGCTCGGGGCCGGGCGCGGCGACCGGCCGCTGCAGCAGGCCCCCGTCGATGCCGGGCGTGCCCTCCGCGCCGGTGGTCACCCCGAAGTACGGGGCGCCGGTGACCTCGCTCCAGTCCGTGAACGTCCAGCCGAACGCCTCGGCGTAGAACGCCTTCGCCCGATCGAGGTCGTCGGCCTGGATCTCGAAGTGCACCACGCGGGCCACGGTCAACCCGCCTGGCCCGCTGCACCGGCCGGCTCCTGCGTCCCGGCGGCCTCGGTGCCGATGTCGACCTGCCAGATGATGCCGAAGCGGTCGGTGCACTGGCCGTAGATGTCGCCCCACATCTGTGGCTCGAGGGCCACGTTCACCGTGCTGCCCTCCGACAGGCCGGCCCAGTAGTCGCGCAGGGTCGCCTCGTCCTCACCGTGCAGGATCACCGTCACCGTGTTGCCCGGCCGGTGCTCCATCCCCGGCGGGCTGTCGGCGCCCATGAGGGTCAGGCCCTCCGACGTGCTCAGGGTGGCGTGCATGATGAGATCGGCGATCTCCGGTTCGGTCTGGCCGAACTCCGCGAACGTCATCATCTGCAACTCACCGCCGAGGATGCGCTGGTAGTGCGTCATCGCCTCGCGGGCGGTGCCCTGGAAGCTCAGGTAGGGGTTCAGGTGCACGGACATGTCGCCTCCTCTGGCCACGGCCCCCGGCCGGACCCCCGACGGTAGGGGCCGCAGGCGGGGCCCGTCCAGACCCGGCGCGCGGTGGTGCGGCCCGCGACCGCTGCCGGGGGCGGGAAGCGCAGGCCGGGCGCAGAATGCCGGCATGGGTGACACCGATCGGTTCCTGCGCTACCTGGCCGACGAGCGCGACGCGGCCGGCACCTACCGGGCCCTCGCCGCGCTCGCCACCGGCGATCGGCGCGAGGCCCTGCTCGAGCTGGCCGAGATCGAGCAGCGCCACGCGGCGCACTGGGCGGACCTGCTGGTGCAGCGAGGCGTGCCGGTGCCGCCGGAGGACCCGCACGCCGGCCCGGACCAGGCCGCGGTGGTGGCGCGGGCCAGGGCCCTGGGCCTGGACAGCGTGCTCGGCGAGCTCGAGCAGGCCGAGCGCGAGGCCCAGGGGGTCTATGACGCGGAGGCGTTCGCGGCCCCCGGGATGGCCGACGACGAGCGCACCCACGAGCGGACGCTGCGGGCCCTGCGCCGCGAGGATGGGGCGCCCGGACAGCCCGAGACCCGGGTCGACGAGGCCGAGTTGCGTGAGGCGCTGTCGAAGGCCGAGCCGTGGCACCGGGCCGACAAGTCGGGGACCCTGCGCGCGGCGATCTTCGGGGTCAGTGACGGGCTGGTCTCCAATGCGGCACTCATCATGGGCTTCGCCGGCTCCGGGGTCACGAACAGCACGGTGGCGTTCGCCGGCGTGGCGGGCCTGCTCGCGGGCGCGTTCTCGATGGCCGCCGGGGAGTACGTGTCGGTGGCCGGGCAGCGCGACGTGTTCGCCCGCGAGCTCCGCCTCGAGGCCCAGGAGCTCGCCGAGCACCCCGAGGAGGAGGCGCGCGAGCTCGAGCTGCTCTACCGCGCCAAGGGCATGGACCGGGCGCTCGCCCGGGCTGCGGCCGCCAAGATCCTCGAGGACCCGCAGGTGGCGCTGGACACCCTGGCCCGCGAGGAGCTCGGCCTGGACCCCGACGACCTGGGCTCCCCCGTGCGGGTCGCCGTGTCGAGCTTCGTGGCGTTCGCGGTGGGCGCCGCGATCCCCCTGCTGCCGTTCGCGCTCGTGGCCGGATCGGCCGCGATGTGGCTGGCGATCGTGGCCACGGCCGTGGCCCTGCTCGGCGTCGGGGCGCTCGTGGGCCGGCTGTCGGGAGCGGGCGTGCTGCGCTCGGCGCTGCGGCAGTTCCTGGTGGGGGCTGCGGCCGCGGGCGTGACGTACCTCGTCGGGCGCGCGATCGGCGGCTCGATCGGCATCGGCTGAGCCGTCGGGGGAACTGCCGCACAGGCCTGCGCCACCGGCCGCAGGGGCTTCAGATCTCGACGCTATGGGTTTTGTATACAAGATCCATAGCGTCCATCTGCGAAGCGCCCGCGCAGGGCCTCGGCGTTCGTCCGCACGGTCGCGGCGGGCCCGACGTCGCAGCGCGGGGCGGTCGCCGCGTGGGAGGGTCACCCCGTGATCCCTGCCGACGTCCCTGGCCAGGGCAGCCTGCTCGCGCTGCTGGCCGCGCACGCCGGCGACGCCGACGGCGAAGGGCCGGGCGGGCCCGGGCCAGCCCCCGAGGACCTGCTCGACGAGTACGCGACGTGGGCCGCGGGCACGGGCCGCCCGCTCTACCCGGCGCAGGAGGAGGCCCTGCTCGAGCTCGCCGCCGGGTCGCACGTGATCCTGTCGACGCCCACCGGCTCGGGCAAGAGCCTGGTGGCCATCGGCGCGATGTACGTCGCGCTCGCCCAGGGCCGCCGCACGTACTACACCGCCCCGATCAAGGCCCTGGTGTCGGAGAAGTTCTTCGACCTGTGCGAGCTGCTGGGCCCGGCTCGGGTCGGCATGATCACCGGCGACGCGGCGGTGAACCCCCAGGCCCCGGTCATCTGCGCCACGGCCGAGATCCTGGCCAACCTCGCCCTGCGGGAGGGGACGGCCGCTGACGTCGGCATGGTCTGCATGGACGAGTTCCACTACTACGCCGACCGCGACCGGGGCTGGGCCTGGCAGGTTCCGCTCATCGAGCTGACGGGCGCGCAGTTCCTGCTCATGTCGGCCACGCTCGGCGATGTCCGGCGCATCCGTGACGACCTCGTCCGGCGCACCGGGCGCCCGGCGGCGATCGTCGCCGGTGGCGAGCGGCCGGTCCCCCTGGCCTTCGAGTACGCGACCACGCCGGTGCACGAGACCATCGAGGCGATCCTCGAGCGCGACCGGGCGCCGGTGTACGTCGTGCACCCGACGCAGGCCGCCGCCCTCGAGCGGGCCCAGGCGCTGACCAGCCTCAACGTCTGCTCGCGGGCGGAGAAGGACGCGATCGCCGCAGCCCTGGGCAGCTTCCGCTTCACCGCGGGGTTCGGCCGGACCCTGAGCCGGCTGGTCCGCCACGGCATCGGCGTGCACCACGCGGGGATGCTGCCGCGGTACCGCCGGCTGGTCGAGCAGCTCACGCGGGCCGGGCTGCTCAAGGTCGTGTGCGGCACCGACACCCTGGGCGTGGGCATCAACGTGCCGATCCGCACGGTGCTCATCACGTCGCTGGCCAAGTTCGACGGCCGGCGCATGCGGCTGCTGCGGGCGCGCGAGTTCCACCAGGTGGCCGGCCGGGCGGGCCGACCCGGGTTCGACACCTCCGGCCTGGTCATCGTGCAGGCGCCCGAGCACGAGATCGAGAACGAGCGGCTGCTGCTGCGGGCCGGCGACGACCCCCGCAAGCGCCGGCGGGTGGTGCGCCGCAAGCCCCCCGAGGGGGTGCCGTCGTGGGGCCGGCCGACGTTCGAGCGGCTCGTGGCCGCCGAGCCCGAGCCGCTGCGCTCGACCTTCCAGGTGACCCACGCCATGCTGCTGCAGGTCGCGCACCGCCCGGACGCGCAGGCCGCACTGGGGCACCTGCTCAGCGACAACGACGAGGACGACGAGCGCCGCGCCGCGCTGGCCGAGCAGGCCGTGGCGATCCGCGACTCCCTGGTCAGCGCCGGGGTGCTGGCGCTGCTCGACCCGCCCGACGAGCAGGGCCGCACGTGGCGCCTGGTCGACGAGCTGCAGGTGGACTTCGCCCTGAACCAGCCGCTGTCGACGTTCGCCCTGGTGGCCCTGGACCTGCTCGACCGGGCGTCCGACACCTACGCGCTGGACGTGCTCTCCGTGCTCGAGGCCACGCTCGAGGACCCGATGAAGGTGCTGCTCGCCCAGCAGTTCCGGGCCAAGGGCGAGGCGGTCGCCGCGATGAAGGCCGAGGGCATCGAGTACGACGAGCGGATGGAGCTGCTCGAGGACGTCACCTGGCCCAAGCCGCTGGCCGAGCTGCTCGAGGCGGCCTACGACATCTACGCCCAGACCCACCCGTGGGTCACCGAGCACCCGCTGCGGCCCAAGTCCATCGCGCGGGAGCTGCACGAGCGGGCGATGACGTTCGTGGAGTACGTGGGGTTCCACAAGCTGGCGGCCTCCGAGGGCCTGGTCCTGCGCTACCTGGCCGACGCCTACAAGGCGCTGCGCCGCACGGTGCCCGAGGAGGCCCGCACCGAGGAGCTGGTCGACCTCACGGAGTGGCTGGGCGAGCTGGTGCGCCAGGTCGACTCGAGCCTGCTCGACGAGTGGGAGGCCCTGCTGCACCCCGACGAGGACGCCGTGCGCACCGCGGTCGTGCGCCACCGGGCGCCGGGCGAGCCACCGCCGGTCACCGCCAACGCCCGTGCCTTCCGCGTCCTGGTGCGCAACGCGATGTTCCGCCGGGTCGAGCTCGCCGCGCTGCGGCGCTGGACCGAGCTCGGCGCGCTGGACGAGGCCGCCGGCTGGGACGCCGACCGGTGGGAGCAGGCGATGGCGGGCTACTTCGCCGAGCACGACGAGGTGGGCACCGGGCCGGCGGCGCGCGGGCCGCTGCTGCTCGCGGTCGAGGAGCTGCCCGGACGGTGGCGCGTGCGCCAGGCCCTCGACGACCCCGCGGGGGACCGCGACTGGGCCATCCACGCCGAGGTGGACCTCGCCGCGAGCGACGCGGCCGGGGAGGCGGTCGTGCGGCTGCTCGACGTGGGCGACCGCTGACCCCACCTGGGCCCTCGCCCCAGCCGCCCCGATCTGCGCGGCGCGGGTCGGGCGTGCCACGCTGATCGCCATGCGTCGAGCGCCTGGCAGGACCCCGATCGCGGTGCTGGCGGTCCCCCTCGGACTGCTCGCGGCCCGCCGCCTGCAGCTGCGCTGGGGCGCGACCGCCGCGGAGGCAGCCGACCCCCTGCCCGGCGACGACCTGCTGCCGGGCACCGACCTCGTGGCCACCCGCGCCATCGGCATCCCGGCCCCGCCGGAGGCGGTGTGGCCCTGGCTGGCCCAGCTGGGCCAGGGTCGGGGCGGCTTCTACTCCTACGACCGGCTGGAGAACCTGGCCGGCTGCGAGGTGCACAGCGCCGACCGGATCGTCGAGGCGTGGCAGTCGATCGCCGTGGGTGACGACGTGCACCTGCACCCGGCGGTCGCCCTGCGGGTGGTGCACGTCGAGGCGCCGCGCGCGCTCGTGCTGGCCGGTGGCGCCCCCGCGGGCCAGCCCGACGGCGCCCCCTACGACTTCATCTGGGCGTTCGTCGTGGCGCCGGCTGCGCAGGGCCGCAGCCGGCTCGTGGTCCGTGAGCGGTACGCCTACCGGGCGCCCTGGACGGCACTGGTGGTCGAGCCCCTCGCGCTGGTGAGCTTCGTCATGACCCAGCGGATGCTGCGCGGCATCCGCGATCGCGTCACCGCGGCGTCGACCGGCCGCTGATCCGGCGTCCGGCCCGCACCCGCGCCCTTCCCTCAGAGGTCGGCCAGGGCCTCCACCACGATCGCCTGGAAGGCCGCCCGCCAGGCCGGATCGGTCAGGGCGTGCCGCGCGCCCGCCTGGACGAGGTGACGCGCCCGCGGCTGGGCGGCGAGGTAGGCGGCGATGACCTCGTGGCCGATGACCTCGTCGTGCTCGGACTCCACGATCGTCACCGGCCCGGCGAACAGCCCCAGGTGGGCCAGCGGCGTCGACGCGCTCGCCGCGTCGCCGAACCGGCGCTGGCCCAGCGGGCGGTCGAAGGCATCGTCGGCGTAGAGCGCGGGCGCGCGCAGCAGCATCCGGGCCACGGGCCGCAGCGCCGCGAGCAGCACGCACAGGTAGGCGCCGTAGCTGGCCGCGCAGACCCCGATGCGCTCGGCCTGCACCGCCGGCATCGCTGACAGCGCGTCGTGCGCCGCGACGACGTCGGCGAGGTTCTCACGCGGGGTCATCGCGCTGAGCTGGCCCGTGCTGTCGCCGTGGCCGCCCAGGTCGACCGCCAGGCAGGTGGCCGCGCCGCTGGCCGCCAGCGCCTCGGCGCGCTCCACGTTCGTGGCCCGGCTGCTGCCCAGCCCGTGCACGAGGAGCACCCCGGCCCCGCTGGGCGCCGGGGGCGTCACCAGCGTGGCGGCAAGGGTCCGCTCCCCGCTGGGGATCGCGACGGTCCGGCGCGACAGCATGCCCCGGCCTCCTCCCGCGGGCGGCTGCGCCCGCTCCCCTCGCTGCGTCGTCGAAACCATCAACTCAGTTGTCGGAATTGACGACGCCGACGTCAGCCCCGGTCGATCGTGCCGTCCAGCCGGCGCTCCCACGTCGTGCCGGTGGCCAGCGCCACGCACTTGTAGGCCCCGTCGTAGACCCCGATGTGCTTGTTCTTCACGATGCAGTCGCAGAACAGCTCCATCAGGTCGGTCTCCTGGGTGATGAGGTCGATGGCCTGCAGGGTCCGCGGGATGGTCCGGGTCTCGATCGTGCCGTCGCCGAGCTCCGCGGCCCGGATGGCGCCCCACGCCTCGTGGGCCCCCACCCGGGCGTTGAAGATCTTCGGGATCGGGTAGAACGCCAGCTCCGAGGGCTTCGTGATGAGCACGTCGCTGACCCGCATGAGGTAGTTCGTCGCGTAGACGCCGTGGAAGGTGTTGTCGAACAGGAACACGTGCAGGCCGTGGGCCTGGCCCTCGCGGATGCTGTCGGCGAACCCCTGGGCCTGCTCCCAGGTGCGGTGCAGCTGCACGGACGAGGCCGCCGGGCCGAGCTCGGCGCGCAGCCACTCCCAGTTGTCGGCGTGGTCGCCGAGGTTGACGAACAGGGTCAGCTCGTCGCGGTCGATCATCGGCCGGCAGTGGTCGATGATCGCCTTGAACAGCTCGCGCTGCGCCCCGGCCCCACCCATCGTGAGCAGGAAGCGTCGCGGCTCGCCGTTGCGCATGCGGGTCAGCCGCGCGGCGCAGTCCACCTCGATGTGCTCGACGAGCTCGTGGTCGACGTGGTGGCCCACGTACCTGATGGCGTCAGCCGGGGTGGGGTTCAGGATCCGGTCGTCCTCGTCGAACTGGTTCATGATCCGGAAGCCGTAGTAGCCCGACGGCGACTGCACGGCGTGCGTGGCGCCCTCGGTGAGCTGGAAGGCCATCGGCCAGTTGTCGAACATCATGTCGACCACGTTGGTCATGCCGCCGGCGACCGCGCCCATGCAGTTCCACATGTGCGCGGTGAGGATCGGCATGTCCGAGGGCAGCGCACGGTGCAGGTTGGCGAACAGCTCGCTCTTGCGGTAGTCGCGCGCGTTCGCCTTCAGGAACCGCCACGGCCAGCCGATCGCCTGGTTGTTGAGCAGCCAGTTCAGGCCCGGCAGCGTCTTGTCGCCGGAGGTCACCGACTCCCAGACGTACTTGTCGAACGCCGCGTTGCGCTGGGAGATCCGCGAGTACTTGCTGTAGTTCGTGTTCCACCAGTTGATCGCGTCCTGCGTGATGCCGGGGATCGCGAGCAGGTCCAGCCAGTACGGCGTGCGGCCCATCGCGCGGGCCGCCGACGCACCGGCCATCGCGATCCGGTAGTGCCCGAAGCCCATCCGGATCGTGGAGATGACGATCCCGGTGGCCGGGTCGATGGGGTCGCCCTCGGCGTCGCGGCGGATGTCGCGGATGCCCAGCACGTCGCCGAGCTGCGGGTTGTCGTGGACGCTGAGCTGGTACTGCTCGTCCGGGTCGTAGTGGAACTTGTCGACGAACATCTGCTGCCACGCCAGGGCCTTGCGGTCCTGATCAGCGGTGATGGTGTTGCCGTACAGCGAGAAGCGCTTCGGATCCATGGGGTCTCCTGTCCTGGGGTGTGCGCCCCTCTCGGGGAGCCTGGCCGCGGGTACGTGCTGCTTGGTCATGATCCATTCGGGTTGGCGCGCCTCTTGGGACCACAACCGGAATGGATCACGGGGAGGGAGGGAGGGTGAGGGTCAGGGGGACGCCACACGTGCGCCTCCGGGCGAGGGCGAGGCGAGCAGGATGCCCGGTGGGCGCCAGCCGCGCTCGGCGAAGGCCTGCGCGACCTCGGCTGCCACCGCGTCGGCCCGGCCGGCCTCGACCAGCGCGATCGCCGAGCCGCCGAACCCGCCCCCGGTCATCCGGGCCCCCAGCGCGCCGGCGGCGCGGGCGGCGGCGACCGCGACATCGAGCTCGTCGCAGCTGACCTCGTAGTCCACGCGCAGCGACTCGTGCGAGGCGTCCATGAGCGGGCCGACCTCGCGCACCCGGCCCTCGCCGACCAGCGCGACGAACTGCTCGACCCGCGCGATCTCGGTCACCACGTGGCGCACGCGCATCTGCTCGACGGGGTCGGGCAGCGCGGCCAGGGCCGCGTCGAGGTCGGTCACCTCCCGCAGCGTGGCCACGCCGAGCCGGGCCGCGGCGGCGTGGCAGGCGGCGCGGCGGGCGGCGTACTGGCCGTCCACGAGCGCGTGCTCGGCCCGCGTGTCGATCACGAGCAGCGCCAGGCCGGCCGTGGTGAGGTCGAAGGGCACCTGGGCGACACTGTGGTCCACCGTGTCCAGCAGCAGCGCGTGCCCGGCGGTCGCGCGCAGCGAGGCGGCCTGGTCCATGCCCCCGGTCGGGGCGCCGGCCACCTCGTTCTCGGCCCGCACGCAGGCGGCCGCCAGGGCCGCGCGGCCCTCGTCGGACCCGGCCAGGCCCAGCACGAACAGCTCGTCGAGCGCCAGCGCGACCGCGCACTCCACGGCCGCCGAGGAGGACAGCCCCGACCCCAGCGGCACGCACGAGTCGATCGCCGCGTCGAAGCCGCCGAGGGCGTGCCCGGCCTGCGCGAGCGCCCACGCCGGGCCGCCCGCGTAGCCGACCCAGCCGCCCACCAGCCCCGGCCCGATCCCACCGAGCGTCCCGGCCCACGCCTCGTCGGGCGCGAGCGAGGACACCAGCCGCACCACGTCGTCGTCGCGGCGGCGCACCGCGGCGAACGTGCGGTGCGGCAGGGCCATCGGCAGGCACAGGCCGCCGTTGTAGTCCACGTGCTCGCCGATCAGGTTCACCCGACCCGGCGAGGCCCACACCCCGTCGGGCGGCGCGCCGAACGCGGCCGTGAACAGGGCGCCGGCCCGCGCGGCCCCCTCGGCGTCGCTCCACGCGAGCAGCGGTCCGGTCA
Source organism: Candidatus Nanopelagicales bacterium (assembly GCA_025456015.1). Taxonomy (GTDB): domain Bacteria; phylum Actinomycetota; class Actinomycetes; order S36-B12; family CAIYMF01; genus Prado023. The sequence goes on along the minus strand of JALOLK010000007.1, from coordinate 26,606 downwards.
TGGGCTCCTCCTGGGCTCGATCGGTGGTCGGCAGGCGCGCAGGGCAGCGCTGGGACGGGTCATGGCGCCGGGTCCGGCACCGCCACCGCCCGCAGCAGCACGAGCTGGTCCACCCCGAGCAGCGGGGCCTGCAGGCCCACCTCGGCCAGCACCCGCCCGGTCAGCGCGGCCCCGCCCGCGACCCAGCCCGGGACCCGCCGGTCGGTCCCGGCGCCGCGCACCAGGCGGTCCCCCGGCGGTGGCACGTCCACCCGGTAGGTGCGCTCGGGGTCCAGCCCCGGCAGGGGCACCCGGCCCGGCGGCCAGGTCAGGGTGTGGTCCAGCGCTGCCAGCACGTAGAGCGCCTCGCTGCGGTCGGCGGCGACCACACCCTCGAGCTGCAGCGCGGGGTTGGCCAGGTCGGCGTGCACGACGTCGCCGCTGTGCAGCAGCGCGCGCACCTGTTGGTGGAACGCGATCCAGGCGCCGAGCTCGGCCCGCTCCTCGGGTGAGGCCGCGGTGAGGTCCCACTCCACGCCCATGTGGCCCCACATGGCGGTGCCGGCCCGGAAGTCCAGGTCGTGCCGGCGGCCGGTGGTGTGGTCCACGCCGGAGCCGACATGGGTGCCCATGAGCTCGGGGGGCAGCAGCAGGCCGGTCCAGCGCACGATGCGGTGCCGCTCGTGCGCGTCGATGCAGTCCGAGACCCACACCCGGTCGGCGTGCTCGAGGATCCCGAGGTCCACCCGCGCACCCCCCGCGCTGCAGGACTCGATCTCCAGGCCCGGGTGGCGCGCCTTGAGCTCGGCCATGAGCCGGTAGGCGGCCGCGGTCTGCTCGTGCACCCCGGGCGTCCCGGCGGGCCCCCGGCCGGCCTCGACGAGCGGGCGGTTGTGGTCCCACTTCACGTAGGCGATCCCGTACTCGTCGATGAGCGCGGACATGCGGCCCAGGACGTGGTCGAAGGCGTCGGGGTGGGCCAGGTCGAGCACGTGCTGGTGGCGCGACGCGGGGCCCACACCGCGTCGCGTGCGCAGCAGCCAGTCGGGGTGCGCGGTGGCGAGCTCGGAGTCCAGGCTCACCATCTCGGGCTCGAACCACAGCCCGAACTCCATCCCGAGGCCGCGCACGTGGTCCACCAGCGGGGCCAGGCCCTCGGGCCACACCTGCTCGTCGACGTACCAGTCCCCCAGGCCCGAGCGGTCGTCGCGTCGCCCGCGGAACCAGCCGTCGTCGAGCACGAACCGCTCGATGCCCAGCTCCGCGGCGCGGTCGGCCAGCGCCCGCAGCCGGTCGAGGTCGTGGTCGAAGTAGACGGCCTCCCAGACGTTGAGCAGCACCGGCCGCGGCCGGCGCGGGTGCTGCGGGCGGGCGCGCAGCATCCGGTGGAAGCGCCCGGCCAGCTCGTCGAGGCCCTCGCCCCAGGAGCCGAGCAGCCACGGCGACGCGTAGGCCTGGCCCGCGGCCAGGCGCACCTCCCCGGGGAGCAGCCGCTCGCCGCCGCGCAGCAGCCGCCAGCCGGTCACCGCGTGCTCCGCGCCGAGCACCTGGTTGCCGCTGCAGGCCAGGTGCACGCCCCACACCCGGCCGGTGCGGAAGGCGAAGCCCGGCTGGCCGGCGCAGAGCAGCGTGGCCGCGTCGTGGCCGGGCCGGCCGCCCCACGACTCGCGCACCCAGTGGCCCACGCCGAACGGCCGGCGCTGCGGGGTGCGCTCGTGGCTGTGCCGCCCGGCCATGTCGAGCAGCTCACCGGCCTCGGCGGGCACCGGCAGGGCGGGTTCGAGCCGGTCCACCTGGTAGGGCTGCTGCCCCAGGTTGCGCACCGCGGCGCGCAGCCGCACCAGCCCGCTGGCCAGCACCTCCAGCTCGACGACCACCTCGAGCTCGCTGATCCGGTCGGTCCCCACCGACCGCAGCCGCTGCGCCCCGGAGGGGCCGTCGGCCCACCCGGGGGTGCCGGCGGTGGTCACCTCATGGGTGACCTCGTCGAAGCCGACCGACCAGTCCCGGCCCTCCCGGCTGCCGAGCAGGCCCGGCTGGCCCAACCACCCCGACGAGTGCTGCGGCAGCAGGGCCACCGCCTCCTGGCTGGCCATGGGGCTGTCCACGTAGGGCATCGCCAGGGCGGCCAGCAGCGGCCGCAGGTCGGCGTCGGACAGCGGTCCGAGGTCGGGGCCCCAGTGCAGCACGCACGGCAGCCGGTCGGCGTCGAGGCGCAGCACGACGCTCGTGCCACCGGCCCGCAGGTGCACCACGTGCGGCTGGTCGGGCGGGGCCACCTCAGCCCTTGATGCCGCTGCTGGCCACGTTCTCGACGAAGTAGCGCTGGGCCAGCAGGAACACCGTGACCGGCGGGATCATCGCGATCATGACACCGGCGAGCACCAGGTTCGGGGCATCGGCCGCGCGGCCGCCCAAGGTGGCCAGCGTCAGGGCCAGCACGCTGTTCTCCTGGTTGCCCGAGTCGATCACGATCAACGGCCACACGAACGAGTTCCACGCGTAGAGGAACGCGAACGTGGTCAGCGTGGCGATCGCGGGGACCGACAGCGGCACGAAGACCCGCCACAGGATCGTCCAGCGCGAGGCGCCGTCGAGCACGGCCGCCTCCTCGAGCTCCTTGGGGATCGTCACGAAGAACTGCCGCATGAGGAAGGTGCCGTACGCCGTGAACACGAATGGGATCACCAGGGAGACCAGGTCGTTGACCCAGCCGATCGAGACCATGAGCCGGTACAGCGGGATGATGAGCACGACGAACGGGATCATGATGGACCCGAGGTAGAGCAGGAACAGCTTCTCCCGGCCCTTGAAGCGCAGCCGGGCGAACGCGTAGCCGCCGAGGATGCTCGTGACGACCTGGCCGACCACCACCAGGATCGTGACCAGCACGGTGTTGGTCAGCGCCCGGTTGAACCCGTTGAGGTTGAACACCGTGCTGTAGTTGCCCCGCTGGAACTCGACCTCCTCGACCGCGACGACGTCGGCCGGCACCGCGAACACCGGCGGCGCGGCGGGATCGGCGGGGTCGATGTACGTGCCGCCGATCCGCGAGCGGTTGTCGTAGACCTCGACCTGGGCGCCGTCGATGGTCGCGATGTAGACGTCCTTCTCCTCGCCGTCGACCACGACGGTGGTGCCGGTCGCGGTGAGCTGGTCGCGGGGGGCGACCAGGACCAGGTCCGGATCCTCCAGCGAGCGGAACTCGCGCAGGCTCGTGCCGTTCTCGACGCGCGCGAGGTCCGCGGTGCTGCCGTCGGGCAGGGGCACCGTGAACACCGGCAGGTCCTCGCCGTCCACCGTCGCCGTCGCCGGCACGTGCGGCAGCAGCCGCGGCGGGTAGGTGAACACGTCCTCGGCGGTCTTGAACGACCCGGACAGGGCGAAGATGAACGGGATCAGGACCACCATGCCGGCGACCGCCAGCGTGAGGTAGACGAAGGCCCGGGCGGCGTGGCCCCGCACGCCCCGCACCGGCTTGCCCGAGCGGCTCATCGGGTCCCCTCCACGTCGGATCGCTGGGCCCGGAACTGGGCCAGGGTGAAGATGAAGATGATCACGAACAGGACCCAGGCCACCGCGCTGGCACGGCCGAAGGCGTCCTGCTGGAAGCCCAACTGGTAGATGTAGACCACGGGCGTGAGCGTCGCGTTGTCCGGATGCCCGACCGGGTTGGGCTGGTTCAGCGCGTACACGATGTCGAACAGCTGCAGGGCCAGGATCACGGTGGTGACCGTGACGAAGAAGGTCGTCTCCCGCAGCTGCGGCAGCGTCACGTTGCGGAACTGCTGCCAGGCGTTGCAGCCGTCGAGCTCGGCGGCCTCGTAGAGGTCACGGCCGATGCCCTGCAGGCCGGCGGTGAACAGCACCGTGTTGAAGCCGAACTGCGACCACACGAACACGATGCAGACCGCGAGCAGCGCGACGTTCGGGTCCGACAGCCAGCCGATCTCGATGCGGTCGGAGAACGGGTCGCCCGGCAGCACCACGTTGGCCAGCTGGCCAGCTGCCGTGATCCCCCAGTTGATGAAGCCGACCGTGGCGTTGAACATCTGCTTCCAGATCAGCGTCACGCCGATCACGCCGGCGACGGCCGGCACGAAGAACACCGCGCGGAAGCCCTTGGTGCCCCGGTACCCGGTGTGGATCATCACGGCGAGGAACAGCGCGCTGAGCACGGCCCCGGGCACCGCGACCAGCAGGAACAGGAAGATGTTGGCGATCGACTTCCAGAACAGCGGGTCGGTCCCGCCGACCACGGAATCGCTGAACGGCAGGCCGAACACCTCGGTGTAGCCCGGCGGCAGGGCCTCGGCCGACGATGCCACGCTCAGCGCCAGGGTCTGGCGGTAGTTGTCGATGCCGACGAAGACCGCGTCGGTGATCCCGTCCCAGTCGTAGAACGAGATGATCATCGAGAAGACCAGCGGTCCGGCGAAGAACGCCAGGAAGCCCAGCAGGTTCGGCGACAGGTACAGCCAGCCGGTGAGGGCCTCGGCCTGGGCCGCCTGCACCTCGAAGTAGCGCGCGGACCGGTCGGAGATGACCGTGCGCAACGCCCACCACGCGGCCGCGAGCAGCAGCAGCGCTGCCACGGAGCGGACCGGGTCGGCGGAGATGGCGTCCCAGAAGAAGAGCAGGGCGCGCTGGGCGCGCATGAGGATCAGCCACCACACCAGGCCGATGCCGACCACGGCCAGGCCGGCCCACTGCAGCCACTTCGTGGCCCGCACCGCGCCCTGGGACACGCCCTCGTCGGTGAGGTGCGTCCCGGGCGGCAGCAGCCGCTTGTGGATGCGTCGGGCCACCACCCACCAGACCACGCCGACCGCCACGACCAGCAGGGCCGGGAAGGCGCGCTGGAAGGCCCCGGCGAAGACGTCGAGGCCCTCGGCGATCTGCAGCTGGACGAACAGCACCACGAACGCGAAGAGGGCGACCAGGACGCTGATCGCGAACGACAGCGTCCGGCCGGCCCGCACCCGGCGGCCGATGAGGACCACCGCGAGCAGGTTGAGCGCCAGGCCCACCCCGCCGACGATCCCCAGCGCCGTGCGGGTCGACGCCGGCAGGGCCCACAGGCCCGCGGCGATGTTCACCAGCACCCAGGTGGACACCCCCGCCAGGAACAGGTGCCAGAGCTGCACCCCGCGCAGCAGGCGGGCGAAGCCCTCGTCCTGCTCCGACGACGGCGTCAGCTCGCGGTCCTCGGCCGCCACGACCCCAGCAGTCATGCTCGCCTCCTCGTCAGCGACAGACAGGGCTGGTCATGCGGATGGGCCCCGGGCCCCCTGTTCGGAACCCGGGACCCATCCATGTGCAGGGTGCGCCCGTGCTACTCGAACGCGGGTGCGGTGACCTCGCAGATGGTCGACTCGTACTCGTCGAGCGAGATCGAGCCGTTCATCAGGGCGGTCACCTCGTCACCGGCGGCCTTGTCGAAGGCCGGCCAGTTGCCGTTCCAGAGCGGGCCCTCGGCGACGGGGTCGTTCTGGATCCCGTCGACGAACGCCTGGTTGTTCTCCGGCGGCGTGTAGGTGAGGAACTGCGTGATGGCGTCCGCGGAGGTGCGCGACGGGATGTTCGCGCCCAGCTCGGCCACCTTGTTCTGGACCTCGAGGCTGGTCAGCTCCTGGACCAGCTTCCAGGCTGCCGCGGGATCGGCCGTGTCGGCGTTGATCACGTAGGCACCCCAGAACAGCCAGTTCTTGCCGGGGGCGTCACCGGTGGGCAGCGGGGCCACGTCCCAGTTGAAGTCGGTGATCTCACGGGTGCCGGGGGTGGCCCAGCGACCGTTGATGAACATGCCGAGCTTGCCGCTCTTGTAGACCGGCTCCGGGTCCTCGCCGAAGGCCACGCCGTAGCCCTGCTCGTACATGTTCTGGAAGTACGAGATGCCCGCGATCGACTCGTCGGAGTCCAGGTTGCAGGCGGTGCGGTCCTCGTTGAAGAACGAGCCGCCGGCCGAGTTCACGAAGTAGCCCCAGTTGGCCCACCAGCCGCCGGCGCCGAAGCCCTTGACGCCGCCGCCGAGGTCGGTGATGGCCTTGGCGGTCTCCTCGAAGGCCGCCCAGTCCCACTCGCCGTTGGCCGCGAGCTCACGGGGATCGTCCACGCCCGCCTGGTCGATCAGGTCCAGGTTGAGGTAGAGCGCGAAGGTGGAGACGTCACGCGGGACGCCCCACAGGAAGCCGTCGGCCTTCTGGCCGGTGGCCGGATCGACCTGCAGCTGGTCCATGGGACCGGGGTAGAAGTCCGCGGCGTTGAAGCCGGCGGCGCTGGCCACCTCGGAGGCATTGAGGATCAGGCCCGCCTTGGCGAAGTCGGCCACGTCGGTGCCGGGGATCCAGAACACGTCGGGGGCCGTGCCCGCGGACAGCTCGGTCTTGAGCTTGTCCTGGTAGGGCGAGCCCTCGGAGTTGCCCGCCTCGTAGGTGAGGTTCAGGCCGATGTTCTTGGCCGTGATCTCGTCCGAGATGGACTTGTACACGTCGGCCTCGGCCTGGTTGTCGGGCCGGGTGCGCCAGCGCAGGTCGACTGCGGCGGCGGAGGCGGCGGGCTCGCTCGCGCCCGAGGTGCCCTCGTCGGTGCCCTCCTCGGTGCTCGAACAGCCCGTCAGGGCCAGGGCCAGCACCACGCCGGCCACCACTCCATGTCGGATTCGCAAATCCTGATCCTCTCTCATCGTTCGCGCCCGGACAGGCACGGTCACGCCGACGACCCGTGGCGTTGCGCCGCATGGTCGATTCACCGGACAGACGTGACACTTCGGACGATAGCCGTCGGCAAGCAGCGCGGCGCGGTGACAGGCGGATTTCCGGGAGATGTCGTCGCGGTAACGGGGCCCGTGCGGGGGGCGCGATGTGCCACCGTTGCCCGCATGTCCCCGTCCGCGACCCGGCTGGTCGGGCGCGACGCCGAGCTGGACCGGCTGCTCGGGGAGTTCGCCGCGGCCCGGGCCGGGGCCACCCGCTCGCTCGCGCTGGTCGGGGTGCCGGGGGCCGGGCTCCCCGCGCTGCTCGCGGCGCTGCGCAGGGAGCTGGCCGAGCGGGGCCTCGCGCACCGCTGGGTGGGCACCCGGGGCGGCGGCCGTGACGCGGCGTACGCCCCGCTGGCTGGGCTGCTGGCCGGCGCGGACGCGCTGCGCGCGTCCACCGGCCTCGACGAGCTGGTGGCCGACCTGGCCGCCGTGCCGGTGGAGGTGCGCCCGAGCGTCGTGGGCGCCCGGCTCGGCCGACGGCTCGCCGGACCGGGCGGTGACCCGCTCGTGCTGGTGGTGCAGCGCTCCGACGCCCTCGAGGCCCTGGCCGCTTCGGCGCTGGCGACCACGATCCACGCGCTGGCCGGAACCCGGGCCCTGGTGCTGGCCACGGGGGTGGCGGCGGTGCCCTGGCCGACCGACCGCACGATCCGGCTGGGGCCACTGCCATCCGAGGAGGCGCTCGGGCTGGCCGCGGCGCTGGCGCCCGCGGATGCCCCGCGGGCGCAGGCCCTGGTCCATCTGTCCGGCGGCCTGCCCGGGCTCATGGTGGCGCTGAGCCGGTGGCCCGACCCGCGGGAGCCCGCCGCCGAGCGTCTGGCCGGGCTGCACCCGCGCGGACCGGCGGTCGCCCTCGTCGCTGGCCTCGCCGAGGGCCACCTCGGCCGGCGCGAGCTGCTCGGCGTCTCGAGCGCCGGGCCCGGGGTCGTCGTGCTGCTCGAGCAGCACGGCGTGCTGCGCCGGCGCGAGCCCGACGGATCCGGCCCGCCGGGCTGGGTGCTCCCGGAGCCGTGGTGGCCGGTGGCGCTGGCGACCTGTGGGGACGAGGTCGCCGCGCTCGCAGCGGCCACGGCCGGGGCCCTGGCGCAGTCCGGCGGCCCGGCCCGGCTGCGCGCCCGAGCCCTCGGGCTGGCCAGCGACCCCGGGGCCGCGGCGGCGTGGCGCGAGGCCGCCTCGGGGGCCGGCCGGGACGTCGACGCCCGGGCCGAGTACCTGCTGCGCGCGTGGCGCTGCGAGCCGGAGGCTGACCCCGCAGCCCTGGGCCGGGCGCGGGACAGCGCTGAGGCGCTGCTCGCGGTGGGGCGCACGGCCGAGGCCCTGGAGGTGCTCGGCGAGACCCTGCGCACCACGCCCCGGCGCGCGCGGGTCGGGCGTGCCCGCCTGCTCACCTGCCAGCACCGCGCGCTGCTGCAGGCCGGCCAGCACGAGGCCGCCGGACGTGCGCTCGCCGAGGCTGCGGCGGCGCTGGGGGTGCACCCGGGGCTCGCGGGGGACGCCGGACCTGCCGGCGCCGAGGACGACCCCGAGGAGGCGTTGGCCCGCGCCGAGGTGCTCACGCTGCAGGGCATGGAGCAGGTGCTCGCCGACCCCGCAGCCGCCGTCGCGACCGCCGAGGCCGCGTGCCGCAGCGCCGAGCGCTCGGGCGACCCGGCCGGTCGGGCCGCCGCGCTCGGCGCCCTGGCCCTGGCGCGCAGCCTGGTCGGCCAGCCGGAGCCGGCCCTGTTCGACCACGCCCTGGCACTCGCGGAGCAGGCCGGTGACGCCGCGCTCGAGGCCCGGATCGCCGCGAACCGCGTCTTCGTGCTCTGGCGGGCCGGCGAGCTGGCCGCCATGGAGGCCTCGGTCGCCGCGGAGCTGGCCCGGCTGGCGCGCACCGGCCTGGCTGCTGCAGCCGGTGGGCAGCTGCTCGTGGCGCGTGCGGTGGCCCTGCACGGTCTGGGTCGCTGGGCCGAGCTGGGTGAGCACCTCGAGCGCACCCTCGCGCACGAGGATCGGCTCGGCGCCCAGGTGGCCGTGCTGCTGCGACTCGTGGCCCTCGAGCTGGCCGCCGACCTCGGCCGTTCCGACGAGGCCCGGGCGGGCCTCGAGGCGCTGGCGCGCGCGGGGCGACTCGACGATCCCGAGGTCGCCTACGAGGTGATGGCGGTTCGCCTGCGCCTGGCGCTGCTCGCGCAGGACCTGCCGCGCTCCGCCGCGCTCGCCCTCGTGCAGGAGGCCCTGGAGCTCGCCGTGACGCTGGCCGGCGACCCCTTCGCGGCCGCGCTCGTGCGCGTCGGCGCGCTGCGGCTGCTGGCCAGCGCGCAGGGGCGGCCCGGGGGCCCGGTCGACCTCACCGAGGTGACCGCCTCCCCCATCGGCGTCGGGTCGGGGCAGGGCGCGGGGCAGGCGGGCGAGCAGGCATGGCTGGTCGCAGGGCCCGCGGATGGGCCGGCGGGCTCGGCCGAGGGAGCGCCAGTGGAGCTGCGCGCCCTGCAGCACGAGGAGCGCGCCCTGCACAGCGGGCAGGGCTGGCAGGCCGCGATCGACGCGTGGGCCGCCCTGCCCATGCCCTCCCGGCAGGCGTGGGCCCAGGTGTGGGCCGCGCACGCGCTGGCGGCCGCCGGGCAACCCCGCCAGGCCCTGGCACTGCTCGATGCCGCGCTCGTGACGGCGCGGGCCCTCGCCGCAGTGCCCCTCGAGGAGACGGCCCAACGGCTGGCCCGGGCACTGGGCCGGCGCTCGGTGCGCACCGCGGGGCAGCTCACCGCCCGGGAGCGCGACGTGCTGGTGGAGGTCGCCCGCGGCCAGACCAATCGCGAGGTGGCCCGCACCCTGGGGATGTCGGACCGCACGGTCGCCGTGCACCTGTCGCGGATCTTCGCCAAACTCGGGGCCGGGACCCGCGGGGAGGCCGTGCACCTGGCCCGGCACGCCGGGGAGCTCCCGGAGCCGGGACCGTCGAGGCTGGGAGGCAGCTGATGCAGCGAGTCGAGGTCGTTGTCGACGGGGTCGCGATCGAGACGTGGGCGGCCGATGAGGCAGCCGCCAGCGAGGTCCGCATCCGGGTGCTCGAGGCCGCCGAGGCCGGCGCGACGATCCGGCTCGACGTGCTGCGGGCCCAGGGTGAGGAGCTGCTCGCCGACGGGACGCTCGTGCTGCGCATGGGCAACGTGAGCACGGTGGTCGTACGGGTCCTGCCGGATGACCGGACCGGCGCCGCGATGGGCATCTCACGCTGATCCGGACGCGCCACGGCGGGAGGGGTCACGTGGCCCCTCCCGCCGGCGCCGGCTCGGGCTAGGGCCGGGGCGCCCCGGGCCCGTAGTTGGTGTTCGCCGCTCCGGTCTTCACCGGCGACAGGGTGCCGAAGGTGATGGCGTCGTAGCTGGGATCACGCAGGGCGATGACGTCCGAGGGATCCTCGAGCTCCTCGGGGTCGAGCGTGGGGTGCTCGACGTCGACCTGGGCCGGGGTGGTGTTCGAGCCGCGCACGATGCGGATCACCCGCTCGATGTCGCCGGCGGTGACGACCACCCGGGTCTCCTCGGCCTCGGGGTTCACGTAGTCCTCGTCGTCGTCACCTGCGGCAGGGGTGCTCGACGGCTGGGACGTGGGCTGGGACGTGGGCTGGGACGTGGGCTGCGAGGTCGGCTGCGCGCTGCCGGTGGGCTGGCTCGTGGGCTGGCTCGTGGGCTGGCTCGTGGGCTGGCTCGTGGGCTGGCTCGTGGGCTGGGTGGTGGGCTTGGGCTCGGCCGGCTTCGGCTCGGCCGTCTTGGCGGCGGCGGCCTTCTTCTCCTGCTCCTTCATCAGCTTGTACGCCTCGTCGGCCTTCTTGCCGATGTCGCCGATGCAGCCGAAGCCGGCGACCGTGCTGCAGTCGTCGTCCTGGCCCCCACCGATCACCGTCACGTTCTGGCCGCTCACGCAGTTCGCGCCGCACATGGTGAAGTCCACCGTGGTGCTCACGGCGCCCCCATCGGTCTGCTCGAAGAAGCGCACGACCTTGTGCGTCTCGCCGTCGGCGTCCTGGTAGGTGTCCACGCCCACGCCAGAGCGGTTCCCGCCGTCTGCGCCCGCGGACACCCAGCCTGCCCGGATGCCCCCGACCCGCATCTCGAACGCGGGCTGGCCCTTGCTCGTCGATGGCCCGGCGATCAGGGAGAGCAGGTTGCTCCCGCCGACGCCGAGCTCGGCCATGAGGTCGGTGGAGATGCCCAGGCGGGACAGGCCGTCCTTGCGGCTCGGCGCCAGGCCGCCCAGGGCGGTGGTGAGCCACTCGAGGCTCGCCTCGTGGGTCACCTTCGTGCCGTCGGGCAGCGCCTCGGGCAGGACCAGCACCTGGCTGACGCGATCCTCGAAGCTGGGCAGCTTGCCCACGGCGACCAGGTCGACCAGGTCCAGCACGGGCGGATGGCTCGCTGGGTCCTTGGGGTCGGTGCCGGCCGCCTCCTCGTCCGCATCGGTGAAGCCGTCGCCGTCAGCGTCGGTCTCGGCCAGGGTCAGGGCGTCGTAGCGCAGGCAGATGCCGCCGTCGCAGTGCAGCGGACCGCCGGGGCCCTGTGCGGCGGCGGGGGCGCCGGGCAGCAGGGCCAGGGCAGTCAGGGCCGCGATGCTGCCGGCCGAGGCGATGGCCAGGGCGGAGCGGGTGCTGGTGGTGCTGCCCGACCGGGCAGTGGTGCGGTGCATGGTGCCTCCTCGTGTGGTGCCCCACGCGGTGCGGGGCCAGCACGAGGGTGCGGCGGGCCGGGAGGGTGCCACATCAGCACATATGCGTACCCAAGAGGCCGACTACGGACCACCGGTGCCGGCAGGACTGTCACCGATGTCCTGATACAGATCCGTCACCGATGTCCTGAGACATGACACTTGCGCGGTGCGGAGGACGTGGTAGGATTCGAACATACGTTCGAAACGACGGGGGTCGCATGGACGAGTTCCACGAGGGGTCGGCGCCAGCAGCCGCGGCAGGTGCGCCGCAGGGCGACGTGTCCGCGGCGGTGGTGGCGCTGGGCGCAGCGGTGCGCGCGCTCGTCGAGGAGGGGGTGCTCCCGGTCGGCCTCGATGCGGGCGACCGGCCGGCCGACGACGTGCATGCCCTGCTCGTCGCGCTGGCGCAGGTGGAGGCGGTCCTGGCGATGCGGATGGCCACCGCGGAGGCCGGTGGCGCGCTGCCCCTGCTGAGCGCGGGTGGCATGGCCAGTCACCTGTCGTGGTCGCGCGGCCGTGCGCGGGCCCTGTCGCGCGCCGGCCACCTGGCCAATGAGCACCACGAGCTGGCGCAGCGCTGGCTCGCGGGCGCCATCACCGCCGAGCACGTGGATGCCGCAGCACGCGGGGTGGGGGGCCTCCCGCCGGACCGGGCCCGAGCCGTCATCGAGGGGCTGACGCCGGCGCTGGGGCAGGTCACCCCGAAGGCGATCAGCGCCTACTGCGCACGCGCCCGCGCGATCGTCGATCCGATGCCGCCGGATCCGGAGCAGGCAGCCAGGAAGGCCCATGAGGAGCGGTTCCTGAGCTTCAGCGTGCTCGACGACACGGTCCACATCACGGGCGCGCTGGCCCGCCTCGACGGCGAGCTGCTCATGGCCACCATCCACGCCAGGGCCGAGCAGCTGCGCGTCGCAGGGGATGGTGTCACCGCTGCGCAGCGGCGAGCCGATGCCCTCACGCTGCTGGCGGCCGCGCCGGGAGCTGCCGGCAGCGGGCCGTGGCCGGCAGCGCCGGTCTCGATCACCCTCACGACTGAGCTCGAGGCGACCACCGGGGACGGGTTCCCGCTCCCCGCGCCCGACACGCGCTTCCTGCTGTGCGACGCGAGCATCACGCCCGTGGTGACCACGGGCAGTGGGGTCCAGAGGCGCTCGGACCACGGTTCCGGCCCACCCCGATGCTCACGGCCCCACGCCGACCTCCCCGCGGAGCGGGACCGGCACCGCGAGCACCTCGCCGCGCTGACCGCCCGGGCCCTCGGGGCGCCCCAGCCGCTGGCCGTCGGTCGCGCGCACCGGGTCGCCACACCGGCCCAGCGCAGGGCCCTGGCCGTGCGGGACCGAGGGTGCATCCTGCCGGGCTGCGAGGTCCCTGCCGCCCAGTGCCAGGTGCACCACCTCGTGCCCTGGACGCAGGGCGGCGCCACCGACCTGCCGAACCTCGTGACCCTCTGCTGGGCCCATCACCGGCAGGTCGACCTGGGCCGCTGGGACATCCACCCGCTCAGCGCGGGGCAAGCCGGCACCCCCGCCAACCACGGCGCGCCCTTCACGGTGACGTTGCGGCGGCGCCGACGGTGGGGCGAGGCCCTGGCGTCCTGAGGACCGCCGACGGCGTGAGGCGGATCAGGCGCTGCTGGAGGACGTCGCCACGACGGGCTCAAGTCCTCGGCCATCGCGGGCCGATGCCTCCGCAGGGTTTCGACCCCAGACCTCGTTTGGCGGGAGCTCTCCGGGCAGGACAGATGACCGGGAGTGGGGGAGGTCGACGTCACCGACGGAAGGATGCTCCCCCCATGCCCGCGTTCGAGCGAGCCCATCACCGTGCTGCGCCACCAGCGCGCCCCCCGATGCAGGACACCACGCCATGAGCCGCGTCCGGCTGGTCACAGCCCTCGTCGCCGTCCTCGTCGCCCCGATCCTCACCTTCTCCGCCGTGGCCGCCGTGGCGCCCACGAAGGCAACCGTGTCCAGCTCCTTCGCGATCACCGGGCAGGACGTCGCCCGCGGCACCGACCAGCTCGTCGTCTACACCCGTACCACCGCCCAGGCCGTGACCCCCACGAACATGTGGGGGGCGGAGGTCGTCGTCCAGGGCCGGAAGGTGACCCGCGTCAACGACCGCCTGACCCTCGGCGATCCGACCGGAACCCCGATCCCCACCGACGGCTACGTCCTGTCCGGGCACGGCGCCGCTCGACTCTGGCTGCTCGAGAACGTCCGCATCGGCATGGCGATGGACCTCGGCGAGCCGACGCCCACGAGCACGCCGACACCGACCGCCACTCCCACGCCGACGCCGACACCCACGCCGACGCCCACCCGGTCCGCATCGCCCACGGCGACGCCCTCCCCGACCGCGACGACCACGCCGACGCCCACCAGCTCGCCGACGCCCGTGATCCCCTCGGGTGGCTTCGCCCACGCGAACACCCGCACGTACCCGGTGGCCGGGCGCAACGTGGCCCGCGGGGTGGACGGCCTGGTCCAGTTCACCCGGACCACCACGCAGGCCGCGACCCCGACGAACGTGTGGGGCGCTGAGGTCGTGGTGCGCGACGGCAGGGTGACCACCGTCAACGACCGCCAGGAGAACCAGACCGCCGCCGGCACCCCGATCCCCGCCGACGGCTACGTCCTGTCCGGGCACGGCGTCGCTCGGGCGTGGCTGCTCGAGAACGCCACCGTCGGCACCGCCGTCACCCTCGATGACAAGGGCCCCGCCACCGCCACCCCGACGGCGACGGCGACGGCGACGGCGACAGCGACGGCGACCCCGCTCCCATCAGGGTCGAAGGTGGCCGGTGTCTACTACACCGGCTGGACCGGATCGCCGCGCATCGACCAGCTGGACGACGGCTACAACCTGGTCTACCTGTTCGCCGCGCACCGCGGCCCGAACCCCGGCACCGTTGCCTGGGGGTATGCACGCCCGCAGGGCATCCCCGAGGCTCGGGCGCAGGGTCGCAAGGTGCTGCTCTCGACCGGCGGCGCTGGATCCGGGATCAACTTCGACAGCCGCACCGTGTCCACGGCGTTCGTCGACTCGATCGATCGGCAGAACGAGGCGTGGGGTGGCACGCGCACCCGCCCGGCGTTCGACGGGATCGACCTCAACACCTTCGAGGCCGACGCCTCCCGCAACGTGGCGGAGTACGTGTGGATCGGCCAGGAGCTCAAGCGTCGCTTCGGCGCCGGCTTCCTCGTCACCGCACCCCCGGCGCCGTGGAACGCCACCGACCGGGCCATGATGCGCCAGCTCCTCGCGTCCGGTGCCCTGGACTACGCCGCTCCGCAGTACTACGACGGCCCCAGCCTCGCCGACCCGACCTACATCGTCACCTCGGTCCGCGAGTGGATCCGCGACGTCGCCGGCGGGGACGCCTCGAAGATCGTCGTCGGCTTCGGGATCCAGCCCGGTTCCGCCAACTACTCCACCGGCGCGCAGGTCGAGTCGGCGTGGCGGACCCTCGAGGCGGAGTACCCGACCCTGCGGGGCGCGTTCGTCTGGTCCCACCCCGGGGACCAGGCCGCCGGTCTGCCGTTCGCCAACAACGTCGCCCCGCTCATCCGGAACTGACCGGCGCCAGGCTCCCCGAAGGACCGGAAGCGGCCCAGCTCGCCCGACGACCATCAGCGTCACCCGGCAGCTGGGCCGCTGCGGCCCGGACGGGCAGATCCTCGTGGTCCGCGCTCACCCCGCACCGCTGGCAAGCTCCACCCGGATGTCCTCGCTGTCCTTGAGCAGGATGAGTCGGTGACCGGACGACCAGTCCTCGGGCATGAGGAAGTACGTGCCCGACGCGTGATCCAGCAGGCGCATCCCGCTGTACCGGTAGGCGAAGGCCCCATCGCCGGGCTCCTGCAGCACCACCTCGGTGATGCCCTCCAGCGCCAGGCGCACCGGTGAGTACACCACCACGCTCGGACGTGTCCGGTAGCTGCTGGCCACGACCGCCGCCAGGTCCTGGCCGCGCCACAGGGCGAAGTTGCCGACGGCCCAGAACAGGCTCAGCGCGACGAAGCACAGCAGCAACCCTGCCGCCAGCGGAGCTGCCCACGGCGCCGGAGGGTCCTGCCCCCACGCGCCTGCCCGGAGGTCACCACGCGCCCGTCGGCGCAGCCACCCACCGTAGGCGCCGAGCAGCACGCCGACGCCCAGGGCGAGCGGTCCGGTGATGTCCAGCAGCCGGCTGCGCCCCAACGCTCCGAGGCTGTAGAGCAGGCCGTACGCGACGGCGAGCAACCCGGCGCCCAGCAGGAGCAGCCCCACCCGCCGCAGGAGCACGTCAGGGTGATCGGGCGTGACGGCGCGCAGCCGACCCGCGACCGCCTGATGGCCGACCAGGCAGGCCATGCCCAGGGCCGTCATCACCATGAAGGGCAGGTACAGGCTGTCCACGCTGCGCAGCAGGTAGTCACGGGTGGAGTAGCCGAAGACGCTGGCGTCAGCGCCCAGGGCGCGGGCCTGCGCGTACGTGCGGGCCCAGCCGAAGTAGAACAGCAGGCCCGTGATGAGCGTCGCGGGGGGCAGGAACGCCAGGAGCCCCTTCGCGGCCTGCATCCCCGCTGCGGGGAGCGCAGGCGCCGCGGGTGGGGTGGCCGGGGACGCGGCCTGCGGCGGTGTCGCGGGCTGCGCCGGCGGGGCCGCCGCGGCTGGCTCCGAGCGCTTGCTCGACCCGACCCGGTCCGGTGGACACGCCATGGTCACATCCCCAGCTCGCGCTGCAGCGCCTCACGGAATCGGCGTTCGGCCAGGCGCGCCATCAGCTCGTTGCCGTCGGCCCGATGGACCGCGACGACAGCTTGGTGCGCGGTCTCGCGCAGTGGGTCGGACGCGGCCGCAGCGTGGGCGGCCTCCATCGCCAGGTCGTTGCGGCCCTGGGCCAGCAGCTTGGCGCTCAGCGCCTCCAGGGCGCGCACGTGCAGCAGCCGCAGGTGCTCCCGCTCGGTGACCACCCAGGGCTCGTCCCAGCCGGGCAGCAGCTCGCAGACCGGGGTGTAGGCCATGGCGACGTCGTCGACCCCCATCGGCGCGCTGGTATCGCACATCCGGCGCAGCTGCCTGGCGTAGGCCGGGGTGTCGACCCAGAGGTCGGGGGTGAGCGACAGCCTTCCCATCGTGGACACCACCAGGCCGGGCCAGCACCGGTGCAGCCGCCACAGGCAGGAGCGCAGCCGACCCATCGCGTGGGCCTCCGTGGACTCCGGTGACAGGGTCCCGGCCGTGACCGAGCGACTGCCGCCACCGGTGAGCCCGAGCAGCGCGACCAGGGTCCGCGCGCGTGGCGGGATCTCGATCGGCCTGTCGTCACGACGCAGCTCGAACCCGTCCAGCATCCGCAGCTCGGCGCCCCGACGGGTGGCCGGGGCGCCCACGCGGTCCTCGTCCATGCCGCCCCCTCAGGACGTGAGGCCTCGACGCGCCCGGACGCTAGCCGGCCCACATGGGAGCGTCAACGAGTCAGGCGGGCGCCAGCGCGCTGCGCGTCGGGCTCGCCTGCGACATGCTCCTCGCATGACGTGTCGCGTGGTCGTGGGCGTGGGGGGCGGGGGTCCGCAGGAGGCGGTGCGCACGGCCGTCCTCGCGGTTGCGCCGCCCGGCTCGGAGGTCCTCCCCGCCGACACGTCGCTGCCCGCGGTGGTGGTCGTGCGCATCCCCCTGGACGCGGCCCCCGAGGAGCTGCTGGCGTCGCTGCGGGCCATTCCGGGGGTCGCCTATGCCGAGCAGGAGCGGATGTACGAGGGGTTCTCCGGCCCGGAGTAGCCCCAGAGGGACGCCCCAGGGCTGGCTGAGGGGCCTTGGGCTCAGCCGGCGGCGTCGCCCAGCCTCGGGATGGGTCGCGGCAGGGCCATGCTGGGCAGGGCTGCGGCGTCGTCGAGCCGCAACAGCCCCAGGGCGATGCCGGCCAGGCCCAGGAACAGTCCCGGCGGTTGCGGTGGCCCGTCATCACCGTCCCGGGTGGGCAGACCGCACGGCCAGCGGCCGAGCTGCTCGTGCTCGGCCAGGATGAGGTCGCCCACCCGCCCGGCGGCACGTGCGTGATCGGAGCCGCCGGGCAGCTCGGCTGCCGCCAGCAGCAGCTCGGTCACGCCGGTGAGGCCATGGCACAGGCTCGCGTCGGTGGCCACCCCCTCGCGCAGGGCCGCCCTTGCCGCCATCACGCGCCTGCGGGCGGCCTCGATGGCGGCGGTGACCTCGGCCAGCACCACGAGCCGCTGCGGCAGGTCGGGGCGCAGCTGCAGCCATCGCAGTCGGGCGCACCCGACACCCACCGCGCCGTGGCACCAGGCGACCATGCCCCCCGCCGTCCCCGGACCGGCGGTGGAGGCGCCGTCTCGCAGGTCCGGCCAGTTGCAGCTGTGCTGGTCGAACCACGACCGTTCCCGGTCCCACGCTGCTGCGGCCACCTCCTCGGCGTCCTGCGCGCCCTGCTCGGCGGCGGCGAGCAGCGCGAGGGCCGTCCCCGAGGTCCCGTGCGCCAGGCCCAGCAGGGCGGTGGCGTCCGGGCCCGGCGACGGCGGCCAGCTGACGCCGATCAGGTCGTCACGCCGCACCTGGGCGATCCGTTCCGCGGCTGCTCCCGCCCCGGCGCGCACCGCGGCATCGGCGGGGTGCGTCGCCAACAGCGCCACGACGGCGCCCGCGGTGCCACCGAGATAGTCCGGATCAGGCGGCAGGTCAGCAAGCCGGGCAGCGGTGCGCCGGGCGAGCGCCTGGGCACCTGCCTGCAGCTGGTCATCGCCGGTCAGTGCCCCGGTCCACGCGACGGCGTGCCCGATCCCGGCGGATCCCGCGGCGAGGTCGACGACGCCGGCGTCGACGAGGTCCGACGCGGCCGCGAGCGCGGAGGCTGCTGCACGGCGGGCGATGCGCCGCAGCTGGGCGTCCCCGTCGACCCGGTAGGCGCCGGCCAGTGCCAGGGCGATCCCGCTGGTGCCGGCGTACAGGCCCGGACCTGTCGGGCCATGCACGAGGCGCCAGTCGCGCTCGTCACCCACCAGCTCCGGTCCCGACCACCCCACCTGACCGCGGCCAGGGGGCGCGTCCGGGGCCTCGTCGTGCTGCCCTGCTGCGGCCAGCTCGCGGGCCAGGGCGAGGCCGGCCCGGCGGTGGCGGTCAGCCATCGCGTGGGTCCAGCCAGGGGCGGGCGGGGTCAAGCCCGGCTGCGCACAGGGCATCGGCCAGGACGTCCACAGGGTCGCCCGGGGGCATGCTGAGGTCGGCGAGCGCCAGGGCCCCCGGGGCCAGCGCCTGACACAGGTGGGAGCCGAAGCTGTGCTCGCCGCCCGGGTCGTCGGCGTAGCTGGCCAGGGGGCCCACCGGCTCGGTCAGCGGCGGCAACTGCGGCACCAGGCGGTCGGGGGCCCGGGCCACGAGGTCGGCGAGGATGGCACGCACGTGCGGGGTCGCGTCGCGTGGGGCGTACACGACCAGCGCGTCCGGCCGCTGCCACCCAGCGGGGTCGATGGGGCACTTGAGCGCCCACGTGTGCTGGGCGTCGAGCAGGACCTCGGTCAGGTCGTGCACGACCTCGCCAGCCGTGGCGATCCGCGGGTGCAGGTAGTGCCGACCCAGCCGCCCCTGGGGCTCCCCGAGCTCGGACTGGCAGCCCCACCACCGGGTGTCCTCGTCGATGCGGTCCACCACGCGGGCGACCGCCACCTCCTCGCCGGGCGCCACGGGCACCCCGGGGCGGCGCAGGTTCACGAAGCTGCCGATCGCCACCACCCGTTGGACGTCCGCACGCCCGACGATGCACGCGCCGCCGGCCAGGGCGCCCTGGACCACCCAGCCCGAGGTGAACCGGGTCGATCCGGCGTGGGCTGCACGGAGCACCCCGGACAGGTCGCCATGCCCTGCCAGGTGGTCACGGCTCGGCTCGCCTGCGCCCAGCGGTGGCTGCAGGTACCAGCAGGCGTAGAGCTGGGCTGCCATCGCGTCGATCGCCTGCGGATCACCCAGGGGAGCTCCCGTGTCGATCCCCGGTTCCCCGTGCGGTGCAGCGGCGTGGCGCGGTGGGCCGGTGGCCGGGATCAGCCCGGCCAACCGGGTCAGCTCGCGGCGGACGCCGGCCGGGAGCTGTCTGCCCATTGCGCCATCGTGGTCCGCAGGGCCTGTTCCTCCCGGACCAGCGCACGCGCTGCCTCGAGCAGTGCCGAGGCCTCGAGGTCGGCCCCGGACTCCGCGCATTCCAGCGCCAGCTGGACCAGCCGTGGCGGGCACAGCACCGCCACGCGGGTGGGGTCGGCCGTTCCGTCCTGGGCCCAGTACGCCGTGGCCAGGGCTCGCCGCTCGTCGTCCCCGGGCACGCCGAGTGACCGCTCGAGGGCGAATGAGCCGGCCAGCGCGGCCGCCACGTCCCAGGCTGGGTCACCCAGCCCGGACAGCTCCCAGTCGATGAGGACCACGTGTGGTCCGTCAACCGCCTGCTCCACCAGGCAGTTGTCCCACTTGACGTCGCCGTGCACCAGGCAGTCGGGGCGCCAGGCCCGTCGCGCGCGGGTCAGGGCCGGACCCAGCACATCGTCGGCGGCCACGGCCAGCGCCAGCGCGCGCGCCCGGTCGAGCAGGATCTCCGGCGTGGGGACGCTGGTGAGCTCGAGCACCCCGTCCGAGGCACGGAACGGGATCGGCAGGCCGGTGGTGTCCCGGTGCAGCCGGGCCAGGCTGCGCCCCAGGGCGGCGGCGGCCCGCGGCTCCGGCAGCTCCCCCCGGGCCAGCAGGTCGCGGCCGCTGGTCCGGTCCTCGGCGGCGGCGAGGACCACGACCTGGCGACGCTCGTCCACGAGCAGGACGTCGGGCATCACGCTGGCCAGACCGGCCCGCCAGGTGGACAACCGGTAGGCGAAGGCCTCTGCCGCCAGCGTCCGCCCCGCGGCCAGGGCCTCCTCACCGGGCACCTTCACCACCACGGATCGGCCGGCCGCGCTCACGCGCTGCACGACGTGCGAGGCGGGGATCGCGAGCACCTCTGCGCCCGCCACGTCGGCCAGCCCCGCCGCGGCGGCCGCCGCCAGCGGCCCCGGTGGGCGGGGGCGTGCTCCCGCGCCCACGGGGGCCACCCCAAGCGGTGCAGGTGCGCTCACTGATCGCCGTAGTCCGTGCCGTAGGGGTCGTCGTCGAACTCGTCGAGCTCCGGCTGGATCGGCTGGATCGGCAGCCCGCACACCGGACCGCTCGGGCAGGCCATGGTGCTGGGGCACACCAGTCGTGACGGGCGTTGGTCGCACGTCACCGGGTTCGTGGGCTGGCAGGTGATGAGCCGGGTCTGGGGCTGGCAGATGACGAGCTGCGACGGCTGGCACGTCACCGGTCGGGTGACCTGCTGGCAGGCGACCTGGACGGTCCGGCACACGATCACGCGGGAGAGCTGGGGCTCGCAGGAGACCGGTCGGGTGACCACCCCGCCGCACACGATGATCGGTCGGGAGACCCGGGGACAGGCCTTGTCCAGGGCGGCCCGGGCGTCCACGAGGCCGGCGCCGTACCGGTCGTTGGGGACCGCGTCGCCGGGGTTGTCCCGCAGCGGACGGGCCGTCTCGACGATCGCCTGCCGGACCTGGGCGGCGGTCAGGCTGCCCCGGCAGGAGAACAGCAGGGCTGCGACGCCGGCCACGTGCGGGCTGGCCATCGAGGTGCCACTCATGGTGGCGTGGCCGTTGTCCCAGACCGTGCTGAGGACGTCCACGCCCGGCGCGGAGACGGCGACGTGGGCGCCCATGCTCGAGAACGGCGCGCGGACGTCGTTGCGATCGACTGCGGCCACCGCCAGGACGCCGGGGAATGCCGCTGGGAACTGCGGGGCGCTGTTCCCGGTGTTGCCCATGGCGGCCACCACCAGGCAGCCCCGGCTGCCCGCGTAGGCGACGGCGTCGGCGGTGACCTGGTCCGCACCCGGGCCCCCGAGGCTGAGGTTGATGACGCGGGCGCCGTGGTCGGCGGCCCACCGGATGCCGGCCGCGATGTCCACCGACGACCCGAACCCGCTGATGCGGTTGTCCGACAGCCGCCGTGCCCGGTTGAGCACCTTGACCGGCATGAGGCGGCAGCTCCAGGTGACGCCTGCCACACCGACCCCGTCGTTGGTCGGGCAGGCGATGGTGCCGGCGACGTGCGTGCCGTGCCCCACCTCGTCCTGGGGGACGTTGTCGCGGCCGTTGAAGTCGCCCTCCCAGACCCAGCCCGGCTGCGGCGGCCCGGGGGTGGGACCGAAGTCGACCATGTCCTGACCCGGCACCAACAGCCCGACGAGTTCGGGGTGGTTGAGGTCGATCCCGGTGTCGACCACAGCCACGATCACCGCCGGATCCCCGGTGGTCCGGTCCCAGGCCTCGGGCCCGCGGATCTTCGTCAGGCCCCACTGCTGCGCGAACTGGGGGTCGTTCGGGGTGACGAAGGCCTCGCGGAGCATGACCGGCTCGACATAGGCGACCTCCTCCAGCCCCGCCAGCTGCTCGACCGCAGCCGAGACCTCCGTCGCCGGGTCGAACCTGATGCGGTAGGTGTGCTCGAGGGCGTCGCGCAGCTCCCCAGCAGCGACGCCACGGGGCGAGGGTGGCAGCGGCGGGTGGACCTTGCGCACCTCGATGACACCGAGCCCCTCGAGCCGCTCGTCGAGGGCCGAGGACCCCATCGAGGAGACCCCCGATCCGACCCCACGGCTGGGCCCGCTGGGCACGCTGACCTCCAGCGCGCGGCTCACCTCCGGCTTGAGGCCGACCACCAACTCCCCGGGCACCTCTGCGCGCTCGGGGTCGAGGAAGGAACGCTCGTCCATTCGTGCACTCACCTCCGGAAGTCCCGGGCGCCCCATGCGCCCGGCGAGAGGGTGACGGGAGCGCTGTCACGGCGGTGTCACCGCGCCGTCACCGCCGGATGGCCCCGGACGCACGTCACATCCGGGCGACCGCAACGGGGCGAACGCACGGCCGTTGACGCCACCGGGCCCCCTCGGTAGCGTCCTGCTCCCCGCCGCTGAGGGGGACCGATGTCCGACAAGCAGCCGCGGCCCCGGGTCAGGCCCGAGCAGGCCCAGCCCGAGTCCGCCCCGACGCCGCGCTCGGTCGGGTCGCCCGCCGAGCTCGTCCTCGACTCGGTCGTCTCCGAGCCCCTGCTCACCGTGATCCGGTCACAGCCGTCCGGCGAGATCGGCGTCATCATCGAGCTGCGCTCCTCCGAGGCGCCCGAGCGTGCGCGACGGTCGCTGGCCGCACTCGTCGCCGAGGTCACCGAGGGGCGCGTGCGGATCCCGACCCGCGGTGTGGCTCCGTACGTGACGGTCGGCCTCACGGCCGCAGAGATCGCCGAGCTCGCGCGGCGCGACGCCGGGGGTGGCGGGCGGGGCGCCCGGGCCGTCGCGGACAGCGCGAACCCGGCACCGCGGCGGCTCATCCACCGGATGTGGCCCAATTTCGAGATCGGCGCGCTGATGCTGCGATCGGCCGTGGCCACCAAGTGCCGGGCCGCCCAGCGCACCTTCGACGCGACGGGGGAGGGGATCGTCTGGGCGGTGCTGGACTCCGGGATCGACGCCGCGCACCGGCACTTCGCCCGCCACGGGAACCTCGAGCTGCCCGGTGGGCTGGAGCACCGATCCTTCGTGCCCGAGGTGGCCGATCCCCTCGCCGACGCCAATGGCCACGGCACCCACGTGGCGGGGATCATCGCCGGCGGGCTCGCCGCCGATGCCACGGCCACGGGCGTCGGCTGGTACCTGGACGCGCAGGGGAACGAGCAGCGCCAGGCCCTGCCCGTGGCGGGGATCACCGGCATGGCACCGGCCTGCCGGCTGCTGTCCTGCACTGTGCTGCGGGCCGACCGCACCGGCGACCTGACGGCCCTGCTCGACGCCCTGCTCTACGTCCAGCAGCTCAACGACGGCGGCCGCAACCTGCGCGTGCACGGGGTGAACATCTCCGTCGGGCACCTGTTCGACCCGCGCTGGTTCGCCGCCGGCCTCACCCCGGTCTGCCGGGAGGTGGACCGCCTCGTCGCCTCCGGCGTCGTCGTCGTGGTCGCGGCTGGCAATACCGGCTACGGCTACGCCAAGGACCCCGACGGCCGCACGATGCGCCTCGGGTTCGGCATGACGATCAACGACCCGGGCAACGCGGCGCGCGCGGTCACGGTCGGCTCCACCTCCTCGAGCCCCCACGTCACCGGGGTCTCCTACTTCTCCTCGAAGGGCCCGACCGGGGACGGCCGGATGAAGCCGGACCTGGTCGCTCCCGGTGAGCGTGTCATCTCCGCAGCAGCCGGCGAGCTGCTCCGCCAGGCCCGCCAGGCCGCACCCGATGCGGAGTACATCGAGAGCAGCGGCACCTCGATGGCCGCGCCGCACGTCTCCGGCGCCGCCGCCGGCCTGCTGTCGGTCCACCGCGAGTACATCGGCGACGCCGACCGGGTGAAGGAGGTGTTGACCCGCACCGCGACCGACCTCGGCCGCGCGCGCGCCTTCCAGGGGGCCGGGATGCTCGACGCCCTGCGCGCCCTGCAGTCCCTGTAGCCCTGCATCCGCCTCGAGAGGAACCACCGCGATGAAGCTGCCCTACGCGCACGTGGCGTTCACCAGGTCGGGCACGCCAGCCCATCCCGAGCAGCAGGCCGAGGCGCTGGCCCTGCTCGACCGCGTCGGCGCCACCGATGCCCTGGTCCTGGTGCACGGCTGGAACAACGACATCCCCGCGGCCGAGCGGATGTACGCCGCCCTGGCGGACCGCGTGGCGGACCTGCTGCCTCCCGGCTCGGCGAGCGTTGCTGTCATCGGGGTGCTGTGGCCCTCGGTGCGATGGGCCGACGCCGACGACATCGCCGGCGGTGGCGTGGCCGTGGGGGAGGCCGAATCCGCGCTGGCGGCGGCGATCGGGCAGTCGGTGGAGGACCCCGACCTGGCCGCGCAGCTGCTCGCCCTGACCGGTCGGCTGGACACGACGCAGGGTCGCGCCGAGTTCCTCGCCGCCGCGCGACAGCTGCTCCCCGACGAGCGCGCCGCGGCCACCGACGACGAGGACCCCGTGCCCGCCCCCCTGCGTGACGGCGATGCGGACGCCGTCTTCGACGCCGTGCGGATCGCCGCGGCTGATGCCGGGGAGGATCCCCTCGTCGGCCAAGCACCCCCCGGCGCCGGCGGCGCTCCCGGCGTGGCGCCCGACCTGCTGGCCGAGGGGACCGCCGGAGCAGGGCTGTTCGGCATGTCCTGGCCCGCGCTGGCGCAGCAGATCCTCAACACGACCACCTACTACACGATGAAGGCGCGCGCCGGGGACGTCGGGGCCAGGGGCGTGGCACCGCTGGTGGACGCGATCAACGCCGCGGCGCCGCAGCGGCGCGTGCACCTCGCCGGGCACTCGTTCGGCGCCCGGGTCGCGGCCGCGGCCGCGACGAGCATCACCACGCCGATCGAGTCGCTGACCCTGCTGCAGGGCGCCTTCAGCCATTACGGCTTCACACGCGACTTCGCGAGGTCCGGGCGCGACGGCGCCTTCGTCGGGGCGCTCGGCAACGGCCTCATCCACGGGCCCGTTGTCATCACGCACACCCACAACGACCGGGCGGTGCGGCTCGCCTACGCCATCGCCTCGCGGCTCGCCGGGCAGGCCGGGGCCGGGGTGGGCGACCGCGGCGACCTGTACGGCGGGATCGGCGCGAACGGCTCGCTGGGCACGGGCGCGACCGAGCTGACGTTGGGCGATGCCGCGACGGCCTACGACTTCCAGGCCGGAGGGGTGCACAACCTGCGGGCCGACAGCACCGTCACCGGCCACTCCGACGTCACGAACGCAGCCGTGGCCAACGCGCTCACCCAGGCCATGGGGCTGCGATGACCGCACCTCGTCCCGCGGACCAGGACCGTGCCGTGGGGGGCGCGGCGAATGATCTTGACGGGCCGACCAGGGGAGCGGACAGTGAGGGCTGCCTCACCTGATCTCCGAGCGGTGACGGTCTCCTGCCATTGGGCGGTGGTGCACGATGTGGACCCCTGTCGACGATCGACGGATGCCCGCGGTCGGTCCGCAGGTCCGGGTGCTGACCGTGCTCGGCCTGCTCGTTGCCCTGCTGCTGGCCGCTCCGGGGGTCGCACGCATCGCGCCCCCACCGCCGGCCGCCCGCTCGCTGGCACCCGGTGCCGCTGCGCCGCCCGCGATCATGCCGGTCGCGGTCCTGGCCCGGGCGCGTCCCCGCGCACGGCTGAGCTACGTCGCGACCCTCGACGGCCGGGGCCGCCTGGTGGTCCGGTTCCGCAGCAACGCCACGAAGGTGACGGTCACGTACCGCACTGCCAGGCCCCGCAGCCGGACGGTGAAGCTGCGGCGGGGTTCGGTGCTCGTGATCGTCCCCGCCGGCGCCAACCGGGTCCGGGCGCGCGCCGGGGCCACCCGGACGCTGCGCGCGAGCAAGCCGATCACCGTGCGCCCGACGCCCCTGCCGCCCGCCCCCAAGCCGCCCCCGCAGACGCCACCCCCGCCACCCCCGCCCCCGCCACCGCCACCGCCGCCCCCGCCCCCGCCACCGCGCGGTGGGGTCCGGCTGGTCCCGCTGCCGCCCATCGGGCCGGCCTCCCCTGATGCCCCACCACCGAACCGCTGGTACGAGGCGATGCAGACGCTGAACTGCGCCCTGATCGCGGATACGGCCGATCCACCCGACACGATGCCGGCAGCGCAGCGGGCGCTGTTCGCCTCGCTCGCGCAGGTCTGCCTCGCGCTGACCGGACAGGCCCAGAGCGTGGACTGGACCGCCGCAGCCCGGGCGGTCGACGAGACGGCCAGCGAGACCAACTGCTGGATCGTGGCCGTCAGGGGCATGCTCGGTGCCGCGGTCGCCGCCCATGCGGGCGACCCCACGGCGTCGTTGCAGGCGGGGCCTGCGCAGCCCGGGACGGCCTGCCCCGTGGGGGTGCGCGAGGTCGCCGTGGACAGCAGCACGCCGGGCGGGGCCTACACCCTGCGGATCCAGGGCCCGTACCTGTTCCAGGTGACCGGGCTGACCGCTGGCGGCGCTGCCCTCGACTGGGTCGCCGAGGAGGACCTCGGCGTCGATCCGCCGCTGGTGACGCTGACGGCCACCGGGTCCGCCTGCCTGCCGGCCGGGCAGCAGCTGTCGGTGCTGGTGTCCGGGCCGGGGTACCAGGCTGGCGCCCCGTTCACGCCGGGGACCTCGCTGGGAGCCTGCGGCC
>JALOLK010000006.1 GCA_025456015.1 Candidatus Nanopelagicales bacterium | reverse complement strand
AACGCCCTGGGCAGCCACCCCCGGATGCGCGAGGCGCTGGCCGCCCCCATCGACGGGCGCCTGTACTTCGCCGGCGAGGCCACCGAGCGCGACTGGTTCAGCACCGTCCACGGGGCCTACCTGTCCGGCCAACGCGCCGCACGCGAGATCCTCAGCCACACGTGATCGCTGCCGATCGCCGGACCCTGACCAGCGGTTGGGTTGAGGGCAAACACTGTCGTAGTGATCGCCACCACCGCCTGCTTGCGACAATCGTGCCTCCCAGGCGGCCAACGGTGTAGCCCGACTGGCGGCGATGTGGGGCAGGTCTCTCGAGCTGTGGCAGGGCCGTCCTCCAGAGGGTGATCGACTGGCGCGCGACGGGGCGATGTGAGGTGGCCCGAGTCAGACAGGGTATCCAGTTTTCTTGACATCTGTGTCCAGTTAGCTTTACGTTCCGAGTGTGGGTCGACTCTCCGGTCATGGGCGGGTGAACCGGCTGCGCCAGCTGCGTACCGAACGCACGCGCCTCACGCAGGCGCAGTTGGCCGACCTGGTCGGGGTCACGCGGCAGACCATTAACGCGATCGAGGGTGGCGATTACGCCCCGTCGGTCTACCTAGCTTTGGATCTGGCCCGGGTGCTGTCCTGCACCGTCGAGGACCTGTTCCCCGCCACCCAGGAGGCCCCCCATGGCATCCATGCTTGATCGCGCCATCGCAGCGATCACCGACTTCAACAACCCGTTCTACGCCGAGGAACGTCAACGCGACGTGGCCAACGAGGCCGCCGCGTTCGGCTTCTGGGTGCTCTACTGGACGCTGCTGATCGGCGCTGGGGCCACGTGCTGGTTCTTCCCGGAGCACCACCTGGCCGCCGGGGGGCTGGCGGTCTGGGTGTTTCTGGTCGCGGGACTCACCTCGCTGTACGCCCGGCGCCTCGGTGTCACCATCTCCGCCCGGGATCGGAACGCCGGCTACCTGCGTCGACTCTCCCATGGGGCGGTCGGCGTCTGGTTGGGCGTCGGGTTCGCCGACGCCCGGACTGGGTCCTCGGGGAACCCTTGGGTCTTCCTCGTGTTCTTCCTCCTGGTCTTCACGCTGGGACTCGCCTCGTTGATGGCCATGGCAGGACAACTCCGGCAACGTCCTCACCGCTAGGATCCGACTGTGCTCAGCGACGCCGAGCGGGCCATCGAGCCTCTACAGCGCGCTCCTCGCGGCTGAAGTGAGGCGGGGGGACAGTCACCTGCTGCGTGCGTCCGCAGGCGGCGGTGTGGGGCAGGTGGCGGAGTCCGAGATCGTCTGCCCGACGGGTCGGCGCCGACCTCCCGGATGGACTCAGCGTTCCACCGACACGTCTGCCCTTGCTGGAGCCGATCGCGCCCCGCCGGATGGGAAGATGACCGCCGTGTGGACCGTCAGGATCGCCGCGGCCGCGCTCGCTCTACCCTTGCTGAGCGCCTGCACCTCGGGTGAGGACGCCAGACTCGCAGGAATATCGTGGACCGCGACCGGCATGAGCAACGACAACGAGCCCGTCGCCTCGAGTGCCACTGTGCCCACCATCACCGCGGAGTTCGGCAACGAGGACTCACTCACCGGATTCGGGGGCTGCAACAACTACACCTCGACCTGGACCACGACTGAACCCGACGGCCTGACGATTGGGGCGGTGACGTCCCAGCTCGCGGCGTGCCAGCAGGACGTGATGGACACCGAGAAGCAGTTCTTCGCGGCCTTGGCGAACGTGGCCACCTACCAACTCGAGGGCAACCAGCTAACCCTGCGGGATGCCCAAGGCGCCGTCCAGGTGACCTTCGTGAAGGCCGTCGACTGACCGGACTCGACGCCCCGCCCGCGTCCGCAGGCGGCGGTGTGGGGCACTTCGTTCGCGCGACGGGGTGGGCATCTGAAGGTTGCGCAGGTGGAGGCCAGACGGGGGTTCTCTCCGGGCGAGTCCGTCCGCCCGACTTCGCCGCGGACCCTGCGTTCTGGACCCATGTGCTGCTCACAGTCGCGGCACGTGAATGGGGCGACTAGCGGCTCAGTGCGGTGAGGCGCTCGAGCCGGGCGGCGTGGAGGAGGTGACGCAGGGGTGGCTCGTCGATGGTGTTGGGGCGGACCTTGACATGCCGGATCCTGGCGCCGGTGCCTTCGACGAGCCCGTGGGGGTCGGGCAGGAGCGCGCCGTGGTAGAAGCCGAGGTTGACCCATCCGCGTTGGGGAGCTAGGTAGGCGTATGCCTGGCTCATCTTCCGCTCGCCGAGGCCGTACGCGGCGGTGCGCTCGCCTGCCCTCGGGACCTCGACCACGTCCGGGTCCAGGTCGATGATCATCTGACGGAGCTGGTGGCATAGGGCGACCACGGCCGGGTCGTGCCCGGCGATGATGTCGGCGAACGTGCCGAGTCGGGTGATCGTCTGCATGCCGGTCACCGCCCACCCTGCGGGGCGCCGTCGGCGGCGGAGCCCGCCACCGCACGGGCCAGGTCCCCTCGCAGCAGCCGTCGCCAGCCCTGGTCCAGCAGGCGGCGCACCATTGTGGCGCGCAGCCCGGCGAAGCCGGTGTGGGTCATCCGCAGCCGGGTGTCGCCATTCGCCAGCGGGGTGAGGGTGAAGGTGACCACCGTGTCCAGGGGGCCGCCGACCCAGGTGAAGCTGATGCGTCGGGGTGGGTCCACGTCGACCACCTCGGCGAGCACGACCCCGTCGAACCCTGGCGCCGGCCGAGTGGTGAAGCTGAAGCGGTGGCCGACAACCGGCTGCAGGTCGTTGGGCATCAGCCAGGACGCCAATCCCTCGGCCGTGGACACCAGCGGCCACACCCGCTCGATCGGGGCCGGGTAGGTGCGTTCCCGCGTGATCTCACTCATCCGAAGGCCTTCCCATCAGGGTATCGAGCCGACCTAGTGCCTCATCCCAGAACTGCTCGTAGCGGTCCACCCAGACCGCGACCTCCCGCAGCGGGGCCGGGGCCAGTTCGAACCGGCTCCGCCGGCCATGCACGGTCGAGGTGACCAGCCCGGCCTCGCGCAGGATCCGCAGGTGCTGGGACAGCCCCCCCTTGGTCAACGGCACCGAAGCGTGCAGCTCGCCGAACCAGCGCGGGCCTGCTCGGAGCTGGTCCAGCAACGCCCGCCGGGTCGGGTCGGCGATGGCACGGAACACCTCTGCGTCTGCAGAGGTCCGGCTCGCCATGTTGTTTAGTCAACACTAAACATATGCGTGACGCAACGCTTACACGCCTCGCAGCGGCCATGACAGCGCGTTTCAGCGTTGCCGCGATCCTCTGGCGGCGGCTCGCCAGGGCGATTCTCGCCTCGCGGGCAGGTAGCCAGCCGACCGCATCTCGAACGAAGTCGCTCACGGCGCGGTCCTGACTCCTCGCGAGGTGCTGCGGGGCGTTCAGGGTCTCGTCGTCGGCTCACATGCGCTTGTCGACCTGCCCCACAGTGGGCGGAAAGGGTTACCTGTTCGGGACGCAGGCAGCCCGTCTGGCCGCCTTGCAGAGCA
Source organism: Candidatus Nanopelagicales bacterium (assembly GCA_025456015.1). Taxonomy (GTDB): domain Bacteria; phylum Actinomycetota; class Actinomycetes; order S36-B12; family CAIYMF01; genus Prado023. The sequence continues at coordinate 50,066 of JALOLK010000006.1, read as the reverse complement.
ACATCCGATTGGCTCGCCGGTGCCCCGACCGATCCCGCGAGCAGGCCAGGATCGCTTCGACGGGACCCGCTGACCCGGTTCACGGGCTCCGGCCCCCCGCGGGCCGAGTAGCCCTGCCGCAACCGGGCGCCGGTGCGAGTAGGGGTACAGGACGCTGGGGGCCGGCGAGCCTGCACAGATTCGGATCCTCAGACCGGTCCACTGCGACGGTGCCAGATCGCAGGCAAGGCAGCGGCTACCGTGCCGGTGCCATGTCCGCTCCGATGAGCGCCGCGATCGATGCTGAGATGAGGGCCGCCGCCGCGCTCATCGATCCGGTCGAACGGATCACGTTCGTCACCGACTTCTTCGCGGCAATTGACGGTGCGCTCGAGCCCAGCGCACGAGTCGGCTTGACGCCGTCGCAGTCCTTCGGGCGCAGGGGCTGTCCTACGACCGAATTGCGGAGCTTACCGGGCTGAGCAAGCCACGGGTCGCCCAACTGGCCCGCGAGGCTACCGCCGCCGGGCCCGGAGCAGGCGCGACCGAGGAGTAGGCGCCGCGGCGACTCCCGGCCGGACCAGCATGGGCAACCCGTCGACGGGACCTCGTGCTCGTGCCCCCAGTCTCAACCGGGCGGAGCGCAAGCGCCTCGGGTTGCGTGCCGCCCACCGGCCGCGATGCCACGAGGCGTGTGCGCTGCTCTCAAGCCGTGCAGTGCCTCGGCGTCGCATGGAGGGATTCGTACCTACGCTGCCGGGATGGTGGCCATCGCAGGCGTGCACGGGGTGTTGGCCCCGTTCCCCTACCCGCAGGAGCAGATCACCCGGGCGTTCGGGGCGATGGCGTCCCCCGATGGTGCCCATGTCGAGCTGGTCGAGAAGATCCATGCCGCCACGGGTGTGCGCAGCCGGAACCTGGCCCTCGAGCTGGCGGACTACCCCGATCTCGACGACTTCGGCGCCGCGAACGACGTGTTCATCCGGGTGGGCCTGGATCTGGGCGAACAGGCCATCCGAGGCGCTCTGGACAAGGCGGGACTGCGCCCTGAGGACGTCGACCTGGTCGTGTCCACCTCGGTGACGGGGATCGCGGCACCGTCACTGGAGGCACGCCTGGTACCGCGACTGGGGCTGCGCCCGGACGTCAAGCGCATGCCCATCTTCGGCCTCGGGTGCGTCGCCGGGGTGGCCGGGATCGCCCGGGTCCGCGACTACCTGCTGGGCGATCCCGACGGGGTGGCCGTGCTGCTCTCGGTCGAGCTGTGCTCGCTGACGTTGCAGCAGGCGGACGTGTCGATGGCGAACGTCGTGGCCAGCGGCTTGTTCGGCGACGGGGGGGCCGCGGTCGTGATGGTGGGCGCGTCCCGGGCGCAGCGGATGGGGATCACCGGGCCGCTGGTGGTCGCCTCGCGCGCCAGGATGTATCCGGAGACCCAGCGGACCATGGGCTGGGACGTCGGCGCCACCGGGTTCCGGATCGTGCTGTCAGCCGACGTGCCGGCGGTGGTGACCCAGTATCTGCAGGACGATGTCGTCGGCTTCCTGTCCGATCAGTGCTTGACGGTCGGCGACATCGCGCGGTGGGTCTGTCACCCGGGCGGGCCACGAGTCCTCGAGGCGATGCAGGATGCCCTGGGTCTGGATGACGGCGAGTTGGCCCTCACGTGGCGGTCGTTGTCCCGGATCGGGAACCTGTCCTCGGCGTCGGTGCTGCATGTGCTGGCCGACACGATGGATGGACGCGACGGCGCTCCGGCTCCCGAGCCGGGGACACCGGGCCTGCTGGTGGCCCTGGGCCCGGGGTTCTGCGCCGAACTCGTCCTGCTGAGCTGGTGATCCGGTGAGCAGCACCACGGTGTTCACGGTGCTGATCGTCCTGGTGGGCCTGGAGCGGGTCGCCGAGTTGATCGTCTCCCAACGCAACCTGCGGTGGAGCTGGGCGCGCGGCGGGCAGGAGTTCGGCCGGGGGCACTACCCGGTGATGGTCGTCCTGCACCTGGGCCTCCTCGTCGGGGCCCTGGCTGAGGTCCACCTCGCAGGTCGTCCGATGATCCCGGCGCTGGCGGTGCCGATGCTGGTGCTGGTGCTGGGCGCCCAGGCGCTGCGGTGGTGGTGCATCTCCTCCCTGGGGCCACGGTGGAACACCCGTGTGGTGATCGTCCCCGGCCTGCCGCGGGTGACCCGGGGGCCCTACGCCTGGCTGTCCCACCCGAACTACGTGGCGGTCGTGGTCGAGGGGTTCGCCCTGCCGCTGGTCGGCTCAGCGTGGGTCACGGCGCTGACCTTCACGACGCTCAACGCTGCCTTGCTGAGGGTGCGGATCCGTACGGAGGATGCCGCGCTGCGCCTGCTCCCGGCCGGTCCGACGTGATCGACCTGATCGTCGCCGGGGGCGGGCCGGTGGGCTTGGTCACCGCGATCACCGCCTCCATGGCCGGCCTGGAGGTGGTCATCGTGGAGCCGCGGACGGGGATCGTCGACAAGGCCTGCGGGGAGGGCCTCATGCCGCAGGCGCTGGCCAGGCTGTCCACCCTGGGCATCGACCCCGACGGAGTGGACCTCACGGGGATCCGCTACCTGTCCGGCTCGCGGGTGGCCCGAGCCCAGTTCAGCGCGGGGCCCGGGCGTGGGGTGCGCCGCACCGTCCTGCACGAAGCCATGCTGGGCCGAGCCCTGGAGGTCGGGGTCAGCATCCTGCCTGGCACGGTGACCAGGGTGGAGCAGACCGCCGGCGGCGTGCACGCCGCCGGCTTGGACGCCCGCTACCTGGTGGGGGCTGATGGGCTGCACTCCGCGGTGCGCCGGGCACTCGGGTTGGCGGCCAGCTCCTCCGGGGTGCGCCGGTTCGGGGTGCGCCAGCACTTCCGGGTTGCCCCCTGGTCGGACATGGTCGAGGTGCACTGGCTGCCCGGTCAGGAGGTGTACGTCACGCCGGTGAGCCCGGACACGGTCGGGGTGGCCCTGCTCGGACCGAGCCCGCTGGACCTGCCGTCCGCGATCGCCCGCCTCCCGACCCTCGCCGGCCACCTCTCCGGGGCCGCCGAGGCCAGCTCGCTGCGGGGCGCCGGGCCGTTGCGCCAATCCACCACCGCGCGGGTGGCCGGCCGGGTGCTGCTGGTCGGCGACGCGGCGGGGTACGTGGACGCCCTGACCGGGGAGGGGATCCGGGTCGGCTTCGCCCAGGCGCAGGCAGCCGTCGCCGCGATCGCGGCCAACCAGCCACAGCGCTACGAGGCTGCGTGGAGGCGGATCACTCGCTCCTACCGCAACCTGACCAACACCCTGCTCTGGGTCGGCGCCCACCCCCGCCTGCGCCCGATGATCGTGCCCACCGCGGCGGCCCTGCCGCGCACCTTCACCCGCATCGTCGACCAGATCGCCGGGTAGCCGGAGATGGTTGCCTGCCCAACACCGGTGCGCGGCCTGGTCGCCGGTTGCCACCCCGGGCCCACCCTGGTGGTCACCGCCTGCATCACCGCCCTGGCGGTGGCGTTGGGTCAGGGGCCGATCGGGGGCCTGTGGGTGCTCCTGGCCGTCCTGTCCGGGCAGTTGTCCGTCGGCTGGGCCAACGACGCCTACGACGCAGAGCGGGACCGCCGAGCCCACCGGTGGGACAAGCCCGTCGTCCGGGGATGGGTCAGCGAACGCACGCTCTGGGCGGCCGCGGCCATGGCGGCCACGGCGTGCATCCCCCTGTCGATCCTCGCCGGTGGCGTCATCGGCGGTGCCGCCCACCTCGTCGCCGTCGCGTCGGCCTGGAGCTACGACCTGTGGCTGAAGACCACCATCTGGTCGTTCGTGCCCTACATGGTGTCCTTCGGCCTGGTCGCACCGTTCCTGACCTACGGGCTGACCCCACCCCGGCCACCCGCTGGCTGGGCGGTCGCGACCCTGTCCCTGCTCGGGCTGGCCGCCCACCTGGCCAACGGCATCCCCGATATCGACACCGATCGGGCCACCGACAGCCACGGCCTCGTCGGGCGTCTCGGTGGGCAGCGCTCGGCCAACCTGGCAGTGGTCGCCCTGCTGGCGGCCACCGCCCTGCTCGTGGGGCACCTGGACCTGACCCCGGCCACCGCGGTCGTCATCCTCGCCGGCTTGGCCGCGGCCTCGGTCCTGGCCGCCACCGCAGCAGGTGGCCGGCACCTGTTCAAGGTCGTGATGCTGCTCGCGCTCACCGATGCGCTGCTGCTCAGCCTGAACGCCCGCATCATCATCGGCGGCTGAACCGGTGTCGAGCCGTGGTCCGCGATGAGGCCTAGGGTCGAGGACATGCCCGCAGACCCGGCGAGGCCCGGGGGCCGGCCCGGCCCCCGGCTGCACGTGGTGACCGGCAAGGGCGGCACCGGCAAGACGACACTGGCGGCGGCTGCCGCGCTCGCGCTCGCTGCGGAGGGCCGACGCAGCCTGCTCATCGAGGTGGAGGGCCGTCAGGGCATCGCGCAGCTCTTCGACTGCCCGCCGCTGCCCTACGCCGAGCGTCGCGTCGCCGTGGCCGAGGGCGGTGGTGAGGTGCACGCGCTGGCCGTGGACGTCGAGGATGCGCTGCTGGAGTACCTGCAGACCGTCTACCACCTCGGCCCGGCGAGGTGGGCCCTGGACCGACTGGGGGCCCTGGACTTCGTCACCAGCATCGCCCCAGGACTGCGCGACGTGTTCCTGACCGGCAAGATCTGCCAGGCCCTGGGAGCCCCCGGGTCCGATGGCGCCCGATACGACGCCGTCGTCGTGGACGCCCCGCCCACCGGGAGGGTCGCGCGGTTCCTCAACGTCAACCAGCAGGTCGCCGGCCTGGCCCGGGTCGGGCCCGTGCGCAACCAGGCCGAATCGATCATGCAGGTGCTGCGCTCGGCGCAGACCACGGTGCACGTCGTGACCCTGCTCGAGGAGATGCCCACGCAGGAGACCGTCGACGTGGTGGCGGAGCTGGGCGGGATCGGCCTACCGGTCGGTGCGGTGCTGATCAACATGGTGCGGACACCGGTCCTCACCGCCGCGGACCTCATCCAGGCCCAGAACCGGCACTTGCCTCGGGCCGAGATCGCCGCCGGTCTCGCGGCCGCCGGTCTGCCCACCTCAGCCGCGATCCTCGACGCGCTGATCGGCGAGGTCCTCGACGCCGCGGACCGGGTCGCCCTGGAGGCAGCCGAGCGTGCCACCTTGGCATCGTTGGGCCGGCCCACCTACGAACTGCCCTGGCTGGCTGAGGGCATCGACCTCGGCGGGCTGTATGCGCTTGCCGCCGCCCTCACCGACCAGGGCTTCGGGGTGAGTGGGCCGTGACCTCGACACGCACCGGAGCACCGGGGGCTGCAAGCCCGCGCCTGGATGTGGATGCCCTGCTCGCCGACCGGGGCACCCGGATCATCGTGTGCTGCGGCTCAGGCGGCGTCGGCAAGACCACCACCGCAGCGGCACTGGCCCTGCGGGCCGCCGAGCAGGGTCGTCGGGTGTGCGTGCTGACCATCGACCCCGCGCGCAGGCTCGCCCAGTCGATGGGCCTCGAGCACCTGGACAACACCCCACGCGTGGTACCCGACGTGGACCTGGCGGCCGGCGGCCTGCTCGAGGCGATGATGCTGGACATGAAGCGCACCTTCGACGAGACCGTGGAGACCCACGCAGCCCCCGACCAGGCCCGGGCCATCTTCGCGAACCCGTTCTACCAGTCCATGTCCTCGTCCTTCACCGGCACGCAGGAGTACATGGCCATGGAGAAGCTGGGCCAGCTGCGCGCCCAGGCCGATGCGGATGGGCGCTGGGACCTGATCATCGTGGACACCCCACCCTCACGCTCCGCCCTGGACTTCCTCGACGCCCCCCAGCGACTGGGTTCCTTCCTCGACGGCCGGACGATCAAGCTCTTCCTGGCACCGGCCCGGCTGGGTGGCCGGACCTACCTCCGGGTGTTCAACGCCGGGGTGTGGGCCATGTCCGGGATCATGAACAGGGTCTTCGGTGCGCAGATCCTCACCAATGTCCAGAGCCTGATCGCCGCCCTGGACACCGTCTTCGGCGGATTCCGGGAACGTGCCGAACAGACCTACGCCCATCTCCAAGCACCCGGGACCAGCTTCCTCGTGGTGGCCACCCCAGAACCCGACGCGTTGCGCGAAGCGGCCTACTTCACCCAGCGACTGGAACAGGATCGGATGGCCCTGGCCGGACTGGTGCTCAACCGGGTGCACACCACCGACGCCCCGAACCTCACCGTCGAGCGCAGCCAGATCGGGGCCCAGGACCTGGAGGACCTCCCCGAACACGCACTCGCGGCACGCATCCTGCGCGTGCACGTCGAGCGCATGCACCGCATCCGCCGCGAGACTCACCTGACGCAGCACTTCGCCGCCGGTTTCCCGCACGTCCCGATCGCCCGCGCCGCCGCCCAAGCAACCGACATCCACGATCTCGACGGACTGCGTACCCTCGGCACCAGCCTGGCCGAAGGCTGACACCACCACGCTGGTCGACAGGGGATCGGGTCCATCCCCGCCATCCACCGACCAGCCCCCGCGGCGCTGAGGTCACCGGCGCGCCCGCACCGCCTTCACCCAGCCGGTCACGACGTCCGCCATGCAGACCAGGCCCACGCTCCACGCCACGGCGGTCCCCATCGCGGCGATCACGGCGTCGGCCTGCGCGGGGTCGAGCGTCGGGCTGTCCCCCAGCGCCGCCAGGAACGCGGGGTCGAAGAGCTGGTCGGTCGCGACGAGCCAGATCACGATGCCGGCGAACGCGACATCCAGCAGGGTGTTGACCAGCGCTGCGAGGACCGTCCAGCGGCCGACGAGGTACAGCACCACGTCGAGCACGATCCCGGCGACCAGGATGGCCACCAGCACGGCCGTGACCGCCGGCAGCCCCGAGGCCAGCACCGGCACGCTCCCAGCACCGGCAGTGACCTCGTACTGCCACGGCCACAGCACGACGCCGATCAGCAGCACGCTCAGGACGATCCCGGTGATCGTGTCGCCGAGGCTGACGCTGGCGCGGGCTGGCGCGGGCAGGTCCGCGATGGTCCACGCGCGCCTCCTCGAGGGCGGCTGGGCGCCACTGCGGTCCACCACGACGAAGGCGATCGTGACCCAGAAGGCGATCTGGACCGCAGCGCTGGCCACGGCGGCGAGGGCCGAGAACACGACCTCGACCGGGTTCTGGCCGGCCAGGCCGCTGGCGATCGCGACCGCGGCGGCGATGATGGGCAGGGCGATGAGGGCCACGAGGCGCAGCACCCGCAGGTAGTCCGGATACACCCGTGGGCCAACGAGCCAGCGCGGTCCAGCCGCCTCGTCGGCGACGCGACGCGGGTCACCCAGGGCCTCCAGGGCCTGGCGCTCGGCCTCGGCCGCGGGAATCCCGGCGGCCACGCGCCGGGTCAGGTCCACCTCGATGCGCTCGCGCAGCTGGGCGCGCACCTCGTCACGGCGGTCGTGGGGCACCTCGTGGGCCACAGCGTCGAGGTAGCGGTCGGTGGGCGTGGGGTCGGTCCGTCCGGACCGGTCGAGCAGGGACATGACGACACCTCCTCCGCTCGCCAGCCAACGCCCCGCGGAACGGGCTGTCCAGAGTCCTCGGTCCTGCGCCACCGTGGCCTGAGGGCCATCGCGTGGCGCGCGTGACCGCGTGCTTGGATCGGCGCCGTGGAGACGAGCGTCGGGATGGCGCCGCGCGATGAGACGCTGCGGCGGGAGACCAGGGCGCTGCGGATATCGGCCGTCGCGGCGCTCGCGTTCGCCGCCCTCGGGGTCGTCTGGGGGCTCGCGGTGGACTCCCAGGCCATCCTGTTCGACGGCGTGTACGCCCTGATCGGGTTCGCGCTGTCGTGGTTCGGGCTGCGGGCCGCGGCGCTGGTCGAGCGCGGCCCAACCCCGACCTACCCGTTCGGGCGTGAGGCGCTGGCCCCGCTGGTGGTCGCCGTGCAGGCGCTGGTGCTGCTGGGCACGATGGGCTTCGCCGCGCTGGATGCCGTCGGCGTGATCATCGACGGCGGCTCCGAGGCCCAGCTGGGCGCGGCCCTCGCGTACGCGGTGCTCACGCTCGCCGCCAGCGTCGTGGTCACCGCCGTGCTGGCGCGCCGGCAGCAGGACTCGGACCTGGTGGCCGCGGAGGTGGTCCAGTGGCGCGCCTCGGTCGTGCTCGGGGTGGCCCTGACCATCGGGTTCGGGGTGGCGCTCGCGCTGCGGGCGGCGGGGTTCGCCGACGCCGCCGCCTACGTCGACCCGGTCCTGGTCCTGCTGGCCGCGGTGCTCGTGGTGCCCCCGCCGGCGCGGATGCTGCGGGCCGCGTTCCGGGAGCTGCTCGAGGGGGTCCCGGGCCAGGAGGTCACCGAGCCCATCCATGCCGCCGTCGCGCAGGTGCGACGCGAGTTCGGCCTGCCGGAGCCCACGACCCGGATCGGCAAGCTCGGTCGCAAGGTCTACCTCGAGCTCGACTTCCTGGTCCGCGCCGAGGACGGCTGGGCGGTTGACCATGCCGACCGCGTCCGCCGTCGGCTGATGGCCGAGCTCGCACGCCCGGGCCAGCTGCTCTGGATCAACGTCGAGCTGCACACCGATCCCACGTGGGACAGCTGACCCCGGCGCCACGATGGCCCGGCTGGGTCACCCCTGCCGGAGGATCGAGCCGCGGGGCTGGGGCAGGAAGCGGGCGTGCTCGGCGGGACTGCCGCGCGTCTCCTCGCCCGGATGTGCCGCCACCCATGCGCCGTACCGCTGCGCCAGCGGGGTGGCGGACATCCCGTGGGCGAGGACGCTGAGCACCACGGTCAGGCCCACGACGGACAGCGCCCCACGCAGGGCCTCGTCCACGACGAGGCTCTCGACGGCGATCATCGTGAACACGACGGACACCAGTCCTCGTGGGCCGAACCACCCCACGAACAGCAGCGTGGGCCAGCGCAGCCCGGTGCCGAGCAGGGACAGCGCGATGGGGCCCATCCGCAGCAGCGTGAGCGACAGCAGGGCGAACAGCAGCTCGAGCCAGCCGACGCCGGCCAGGACGCGTGGCACGCCGACCAGCCCGAACACCGCCCACACGGTGAAGCCCAGTGGCCCGGTGAGCACCTCGGTCAGGTGCAGCGCCCCGTGCTCCCGGTCGAGCCAGCTGGCGCCCGCACCCGCCAGTGCCGTCCCGGCGACGTATGCCGACACGAACCCGTTGCCGTGCACCAGCTCGGCCCCGCCGAAGGCGAGCACCGGCAGCCCCAGGACGCCCATGGCGCGCGTCTCCGACGTGCTCCAGTCCCGGTGCCGCGACCAGCCGAGCAGCCGCCCCCCGGCGATCCCGACCGCGATCCCCACGGCGACGCCGACGCCGATCTCCACCACAGCCTCGGCCAGCCCCGCTGCCGGCCGCAGTCCATAGGCGCCGGCGAGGGCGGCGATGGCGAACAGGGCCACCGGGGTGGCCAGGCCGTCGTTGAGCCCACTCTCCACGTTGAGCAGCCGCCGCACCCGCACCGGCACGACCGGGTTGAGCACGGTCGCCGCCCCGAGCCCGGCGTCCGTGGGAGCCAGCGCCGCGGCGAGCAGCAGGCTCAGCATCGCCGGTTGGTCCGGGAAGAGCACCCTGGCGAGCAGGAAGCCGAGGACCAGCGTGAGCGGGAACGCGATGCCCAGCGTGCGGGCGACGAGGGCGCGGTCCCGGGCGATGTCGCCGGGCCGAACCTGGGCCGCGTCATGGAAGAGCACCAGCGCCAGGGTGATCTCGGCCACGGCGCGCACCCAGATCACCTCGGTCGCGGCCGGCGAGTCGACCGTGAACCCGACGGCGCTGCCCGCGAGCACGAACACGATGGGTGCGGTGACGTTCCACCGGCCCAGGCGATGGGCGAACGCGCAGAACCCCACCAGCAGTGCGGCGAAGGCGACGAGCGCGGGGCCCATCGCGGCTCATCCCCCCGACGAGTCCGCGAGCGGCTCCTGGGCGAACGCGTCGAGCTCAGCACTCGCGGTGGCCGCGCCGGTCCCCGGCATGATCTCGAAGCCGAGCTCGAAATGCACCAGCATGTCGGCCAGCGCCAGCAGCGGCGCGGGGTCGCCATCGAGGACGGCCCGGCCATCGGCGACCTGCTGGGCCAGCGGCGCCTGGCCGGTCATGGCCTCCTCGAGGTCCGACCGGTTGATCGTGAGCGTGAGGTCCGGGTCCTCGGCGAGGAACCCCTGGAGGTTGGTCAGGGTGCCGTTGCGCAGCTCGATCGCGAACCGCTCGCCGTTGTCGGGGGTGACCAGGTTGATCGTGAACTCGTGCTCCTGGGCCTTGGCCAGGTCGAGCCGGATGCCCAGGAAGTCCAGGAACTGCCCCGTGCTCAGCGCCCGGATGAGATCCGGACCCGTGCTGCTCGGCGCCACCCCCGTCGGGATGCCCGAGCGCAGCTCGAGCGCGGCGGCCAGGAAGCTGTTGCGCACGCTGGGGCTCTCCTGCTGGTAGCCCACCTGCTCGAACGCGTCGGCGAGCAGGTGCCGGGCCCGCTCGTTGCCCGGCTCGGCATACACCAGCGGGTTGAGCAGCTCGACCGCCAGCAGGTACCGGCCCTCCTCGACCAGGGCTCGGGAACGCTCGAGGATCGGCTCGGACCCGCCCATCATCTCGACGCGCAACGGCGCGGAGTCGCGCGGCGACAGCGGGATCAGCGTCGCGGGGTTGGCATCCCAGTAGCCGAGGTACCGGTTGAGCACGCCGCGCGCGTTGTGCTCGACGGAGCCGTGGTAGCTGCGAGCCGCCCATTGGCGCTGCAGCGGCTCGGGCACCCGGTAGACGTTGTGGATCTCGTTGATCGTGACGCCCTGGTTGGCCAGGTGCAGCACGCCGTTGTTCAGGTGGGCGTAGGTGTCGCGCTGCGCCCGCATGACCTCCTGGATGCGGTCGGTGCCCCACCGCGGCCAGGAGTGCGACGCGAACATGACGTCGGCCTCCCGTCCGAACAGGTACAGCGCCCGGTTGATCTGCCGCGACCACTCCAGCGCGTCGCGGATGAGCGCGCCACGCAGCGTGTAGATGTTGTGGATGGTCGCCACGATGTTCTCCGCGGCCCAGAACGCCCTGAGGTCGGGGAACCACGTGTTCATCTCGGCCGGCGCCTCGGTGCCGGGGGTGTTCTGGAACACCATCCGCACGCCGTCGACGGTCAGCTCCTCGAGGTCTTCGGCAATGGTCACCGTCGGAGCGATCAGCCCCGAGGTGCCCGCGGCCACCCCCTTGCCGATCGCCTGGTCGACGTGCCCGAACGGGCTGCGGTCCAGCAGCGAGCCGTACTGGTAGAACATCCGGCGGTTCATCGCGTTGCCCGCGAAGACGTTCTCGGCCACCGCATGGTCCATGAACCCCACGGGTGCGATCACCGGGACGCGCCCGGCCCGCACGTCTGCCTCGTCGACGACGCCGCGGACGCCGCCGAAGTGGTCGCCGTGTGAGTGCGAGTACACCACCGCGACGACCGGCCGCTCACCGAGGTGCTGGTCGACCAGGGCGAGCGCCGCTGCCGCGGTCTCCTTGCAGGTGAGCGGGTCGAACACGATCCAGCCGCTGTCCGAGCGGATGAAGCTGATGTTGGCCAGGTCGAACCCGCGCACCTGGTAGATCTGCCCGGGCACCACCTCGAACAGGCCGAACGCCATGTTCAGCGTGGCCTGCCGCTGCAACGAGGGGTGGATGCTGTCGAACTGCTCGCCGGTGAGCAGGAAGTCGTAGGCGCCGATGTTCCAGGCGACATTGCCGGACTCGCCCATGATCTGGCGGTACTCCGGAGCGGCCAGGAACCCGCGCCGCGCCTCGGCGAAGTCGCGCTCGTCGGCGAAGGGCAGCTGCTCGCGCTGCTCGTGTTGGACGGCGACCGTGGTGGGCGACGGCGTCCTGCCCAGCGGGTGGAAGTGGGAGGAAGGCATGCGCCGGACGGTAGGCCCCACCTCGGGGCGGCCGCCTCGCATGGAGTTGATGAGGCCCGGACACCGCGATGACGACGGAGGGACTGCGGGTCCCGGGCGGGGCTAAGGTGCGCCCCGTGAGCGGCGGGGAGGGTGGCGCACCCCCCGAGGGCGCCGGCATGGTCTCCGGTCCGGAGCCTGCGCCGGAGCTGGGGCCGGGGCCTGTCCCCCTCGCCGGCGCCAGCCCGTTCCGGGCGCCACCGGCTGCCACCGGCCGCCGGCGTCATCTCCCGTTGCTCGCACAGCTGCGCGGCTACGGGTCACTGCGCCCCGACCTGGTGGCCGGCGTGATGGTCGCCGCGCTGGCGCTGCCCCAGGCGATGGCGTACGCCCAGCTCGCCGGCCTGCCCGTGGTCGTCGGGCTCTACGGGCTCCTGCTGCCCCTCGCGGCGTACGCGCTGCTGGGATCCTCCCGGGTGCTCATGACCGGTCCGACCACGACGGCTGCCCTGATGGTCGGTCCGGCGCTGGTGGCGGTCAATCCGGACGCCAGCACCCACGTTGCCCTGGCGGCGATGCTGGCGCTGCTGGTCGGCCTGGTGTTCCTCGTGGCGCGGCTGCTCCACCTCGGATGGCTGGCGGACTACTTCTCGGCCGCGGTCCTGCTGGGGTTCGTCACCGGGCTGGCGCTGACGATGATCGCCGGCCAGCTCGGGGTGCTGTTCGGCGTGCCCGTCACGGGGGAGACCCCGCTGCAGCAGTACGGCTCCTTCCTGGGCAACGCGGTGGGGGGCACCCATGCCGCCACCGTCGTGATCGGCGTGGTGAGCCTCGGGCTGCTGCTGGTGGCCAGCCGCCGGTTCCCCCGGTTCCCGATGCTGCTGGTGCTCACCGTCGGCGCGATCGCCCTGTCCTGGGCGCTGGACCTGGCCGACCGGGGCGTGACCGTCGTGGGCGAGATCCCCGCCGGCCTGCCGGGACTGTCGCTGCCCAGCGTCGGGCTCGGCGACGCGTTCCAGCTGCTGCTCCCGGCGGTGGGCATCGCGGTGGTCGGGTTCTCCGATGCGATCCTGCTCGCCCGCAGCCTGGCCACTGGCCCCGACGAGCAGGTCGACGCCGACCAGGAGCTGCTGGCGCTGGCCGGGCTGAACGCGGCCGCCGGGGTCACGGGCTCGTTCCCCGTGGGCGCCAGCGGGTCGCGCAGCGCGGTGAACGTGGGCCTGGGTGGGCGGACCCAGGTCGTCAGCCTGGCGCAGGCCGGCACGGTCGTGGTCGTGCTGCTCCTGCTCACCGCGGCCCTGGCGCTGCTGCCCAAGGCGGTCCTGGCCGCGGTGATCATCTACGCGGCGCTGAGCCTGGTCGACGTGCCGGAGTGGATCGGGCTGGCCCGGGGGTCGCGCGGCGAGCTGCTCATCGCGGCGGTCACGGTGGTCGGGATGCTCACCGTCGGCCTGCTGCCGGCGCTGGTCCTGGCCGTCGGGCTGTCCCTGATCGACGTGGTGCGGCGCAGCGCCGAGCCGCGTGACGCCGTGCTCGGGTGGAGCGTGCGGCTGCATCGCCACGTCGACGTCGCGATCAACGCGGATGCCCTGCTGGTGCCCGGCGTGGTCGTCTACCGCCTCGATGACCGCCTGTTCTTCGCCAACGCCCGCTACTTCGCCGCGCGGGTCGAGCAGGCCGTGCACGGCTCCCCGACCCCCGTGCAGGTGTTCGTCTTCGACGCCGAGGTGGTCTCGCACCTCGACGCCGCGGCTGCGGCCACGCTGCGGCGGGTGGTCGAGCGCCTCGCGGCCCAGGGGATCCAGTTCGTGGTCGCCCGGGCCCGGGCGGTCGTGCGCGAGCAGGTCGACCGCCATGGCCTGACGGACGTGCTCCCGCCAGACCGGCGCTTCCCCACAGTCCGCGCGGCCGTGCTGGCCACCGCAGGGGTCGACCTCGAGGCGGCCACGTGACCGAGCAGGCGGCCCCGGTGCAGCAGCGGCCCAGCCGGGCGCCCTCCCTGCGCGCCCGCATCCAGGTGCCACAGCTGCCTGAGGGGGTGGTCGAGCGCCAGGCGCTGCTGGACCGGCTCGATGCCGAGCTCCGACAGGGCGGGGTGCTGCTCCTGCGGGCCGCAGCCGGATTCGGCAAGACCACCCTCCTGGCCCAGTGGGCCCAGCGGCCCGCAGCCGAGGGCAGGGCGGTGGCATGGGTGACGTGCACCGAGCGGGCCGACGACCCTGCAGCGCTCTTCGTGGACGTGCGCGACGCACTGGCCCTCGCCCTCCGGGACGCAGCACCCAGGGCCAGTGCCCAGCTGCTGGAGCTGGCGGTCCCGTCCGACCGCTCGACCGGCTCAGAGGTCGAGGCGCTGCTGATGCTGCTGGATGACCTCCCCACCCCCCCGGTGCTCGTGCTCGACGACCTGCACACGGTGCGGGCCAGCCCATCCCTGGCGCTGCTGGAGGCATTGGTCCTCGGCCTGCCGGCCGGCGTGGGGCTCGCCCTGGGAACCCGGGCGGAGCCGCGGGCGCTGCTGACCGCGCTGCGGCTGGGGACCCGCCTGGTCGAGGTCACCGAGGTGGAGCTCGCGCTCACCCGCGCGGAGGTCGCGCAGGTCGTCGGTGAGGCGGGCGGCGATCCCGGCACGCTCACCCATGCGCTGCTGGCCCAGACCGAGGGCTGGCCCGCCGCCGTGCGGCTCGGGGTGCTGGCCGCCCACAACGCTCGACCCGACTGGGTCGGGCTGCGTCTGAGTGACGACCCCTCGATGGCCGACTTCCTCGACCGCGAGATCGAGGCCGTCCTGCCGCTGGAGGCAGTGGCCCTGCTGCGCGCCACGGCCGTGGTCTCCGAGCTCAGCCCCCGGCTCGCGGCCGCGCTGAGCGGGCGGCCCGACGCTGGCGCGATCCTCGAACAGCTGTTCCGGACACAGGCCCTCGTCCGGCGCACCGGCGGCGCGGAGCCCACCTTCGTCGTGCACACGCTGGTGCGTGCGCACCTGCTGGCCAGCCTGGCGGCCGGCGATGTCGATGCCCCCGCCCGCCAGCACGCCGCGGCTGCCCGCTGGCTCGCGGATGCCGGGCAGCCCGAGCGGGCCCTCGACCACGCCGTGGCGGCGCGGGATCCCGAGCTGACCGCCGCCCTGCTGCGCCTGCGAGCACCACGCCTGCTCGTCGCCGGCCGGATGCCCGCACTGGTGCAGGCGTTGGCGACCATCCCGCCCAGCCACTGGGATCCCGACCTCGTCGGCCTGGCGGCCCTCACCCGCGCCGCGCAGGGCGACCTCGCCGGCGCGCGGGGAGCCCTGCTGCGGGGAGCGGCCCTGACCGCCGCCGGGCAGGCGGTCCCCAGTGCCCGCGCGCCGGCCGGAGCGCCGTCGCTGCTGCGCGTCGCCGAGTTCCACGTGCGCCGCCTGGAGGGCAGCCCTCAGGCCCCGGACATCCCCGAGGGGTTCGCCGACGTGCTGGCCTGGCAGGCCGATGCCGCCCCCGGCGATGCGGACCTGGACCGCCAGCTCATCCTGCTGGTGACCCGTGGCCAGTGGGAGTTCGCGACGGGTCGGTACGAGGCGAGCTGGGACGACCTGCGCCTCGCCCTCGACCTGGCCACGACCCACCGGCGTGACCACCTGATGCTCCTGGCGATGAGCACGCTGTCCGCGGTGCCGGCGCTCATGGGCGACGCTGCCGGCGCCGACCGCTACGTCGGCGAGGTGCTCAGCCGGATCGAGGACCGCGGCTGGGCGACGCACCCCGCGATGGCCAACGTCTTCGCTGTGGGAGCCTGGGCGGCATCCCTGGGGCTGCTCCCCGAGCGCGCCGAGCAGATGATCGCAGCCGCCCACGAGGCGCTGCACGGCAACGTGGACCCGGAGTACGCCACGTACACCGCCCTCGTGGACGCCACGTTGGCGGCGACCCGTTTCGAGGATCCCACCCCTGCGCTGGCCCTGCTGGCTCGCCTGGCCGAGGGTGGCCCGGGTGCCGAGCTGACACCTGCGCTGCGCGCGTTCCCGGCGATGCAGCGGGTGCGGATCCGCCTGGCGAGGGGGGACCTGCCCGGCGCCCAGGACGCCGCGGCGGACTTCGAGCGCTGGTTCCCCGGCACGGGTGACCCCCTGATCGCCCGGGCGCAGACGCATGCCGCCGCGGGGAGGTGGGAGCCGTGCCTCGCCGACCTGCGGGAGGTCACCGGTCGGTCACTGCCGGTAGCGGTCCCGGTCTACGAGGTGGTCCTGCCGATGCTGGAGTCGGTCGCGGAGGAACGGCTGGGTCGCCGCTCTCACGCACGGGGGGCGCTGTTGCGCGCCATGGCGGTCGCGGCGCCCCGTGGGGTCATGCGGCCGTTCTCGGAGGCCGGGCCGGTCATGCGCATCATGCTCGAGCGGCAGCGCGGCCGCTTCGGTGGGCACGACGACTTCGTCGACACGATCCTGCAGCGCTGGGACGCGGTCGACGCAGCCGGTCATGGCCGCAGCCCGATCCGCGCGGACGGGGACGGCATCGCGCTGACCCCACGCGAGCTCGAGGTGCTGCGGGCGCTTCCCTCGCTCATGACCGCCGAGGAGCTCGCATCAGCCCAGACCGTGAGCGTGAACACCATCCGCACCCACATGCGCTCGCTCTTCCGCAAGCTCGGCGTGCGCACCCGACGCGACGCGGTTCGGCGGGCCCGCGAGCTCGGGCTGCTCTGATCTCATCAACTCCATGCGAGGCGGGCCCGCCACGTGCAGCGGCATCCTGCCGGGATCCAGTGGCCGGCCCGGGAGGTCGGTGCCCGGACAGCCGGACCACCCCGAGGAGACCCGATGAGCAGCACGCACGAGCACGCCGAGGACATCGAGCACGAGCTCGAGCACGCCGGAAGGGACGTGGGCGAGTCGTTCGCCGACGCGGTGGGCGAACCGGACGTGCAGGACGAGGCGGCGCTGCGCGCCGATGCACGCGCGGAGCCCGAGGGACCGATCTCGGGGTCGCTCGATGCGGCGCTGCCGCCGTCGGCACCGACACTGTCCCAGCTCATCCTCGACCGGATCGCGGGCACCCCGGACAACCCGGCGTTCGGCTCGCCGAACCCGGACGGCAGCTGGCGGGTGCGCACCTGGCAGGAGGCCGGCGGCGAGATGACGCGGCTCGCCGCCGGCCTGCTCGCGCTGGGCCTGCAGCCCGAGGAGCGGGTGGCGATCGCGAGCAACACCCGCGTGGAGTGGGTCCTGGCCGATGGTGCGGTCATGCTGGCCGGCGGCGCGAACACCACGATCTACCCGAGCACGGGCGAGGACGACTTCGCCTACATCGTCAACGACTCCGAGACGCGTTTCCTCATCGCCGAGGACCAGTCCCAGGCCGACAAGGCGCTGACCCAGCTCGCGGCGCTGCCGTCGCTGGAGCGGATCGTCCTCATCGAGGGCGAGGGGGACGGCGACCGGGTGATGTCCTGGGCGGAGCTGGCCGCCCTGGGCGACACGCGCCTGGCCGAGGATCCAGGCGCGGTGACGCAGGCCGTGGCCGCGATCCGGCCGGACTCGCTGGCGACGCTGATCTACACCTCGGGCACGACCGGCCGGCCCAAGGGCGTCATGCTGCCGCAGAGCAACTGGGTGTTCCAGGGGCGCAGCATGCAGGCCCTGGAGGTCGTGCGACCCGACGACGTGCAGTTCCTGTGGCTGCCGCTGGCCCACTCGTTCGGCAAGGTGCTGCTCTCGGCGGCCTTCCAGGTGGGCTTCGTCAGCTACATCGACGGCCGGGTGCCCAAGATCGTCGAGAACCTGCCCGTGGTCCGGCCCACGATCATGGCCGGCGTCCCGCGCATCTTCGAGAAGATCTACCAGGGCGCCAACGCCAAGGCCAAGGCCGGCGGCGGGGCGAAGGCCAAGATCTTCGACTGGGCGTTCGCGGCCTCCACCGAGATCAAGGCCAAGCAGCGCGCCGGCCTGTCCGCCGGCCCGATGGCGCCGGCCCGGATGGCCACCGCGAACAAGCTGGTGTTCTCCAAGATCCAGGCCCTGACCGGCGGCCGCATGCGGGTGATGATCTCGGGGTCCGCAGCGCTCAACGGGGACGTGGCCCGCTGGTTCGACGCCGCCGGGCTGCCGATCATCGAGGGCTACGGCCTGACCGAGAACAGTGCAGCGGCGTGCGTCGTGCGCCCGGATGACCTGGTGTTCGGATCGGTCGGCCAGCCGCTGCCCGGCACCCAGGTGATGATCGCCTCCGACGGCGAGGTGCTGCTCAAGGGCCCGCACGTCATGGCCGGCTACTGGAACCTGCCGGAGGTGAACGCCGAGACCCTGCTGCCCGGCGGCTGGCTGGCCACCGGGGACATCGGTGAGCTCGACGACAAGGGCCGGCTGAAGATCACCGACCGCAAGAAGGACCTGGTGAAGACCTCTGGCGGCAAGTACATCGCGCCGGGGCAGATCGCCGCCCAGTTCAAGGTGATCTCAGCGCTGGCCTCGAACCTCGTCGTGCACGCTGCCGACCGCAACTTCGCGACCGCGCTGATCTCGCTGGACCCGGAGGCGGTGGAGAAGTTCGCCGCCGAGCGCGGCCTGAGCGGGGACTTCGCGGCGCTGTCGCAGTCGGCCGAGGTGCGCGCGGCGCTGCAGGAGGACGTCGACACCCTCAACAGCCAGCTGAACCGGTGGGAGACGATCAAGAAGTTCGCCATCCTGCCGCGTGACCTCTCCGAGGAGGCAGGCGAGCTCACGGCGAGCCTGAAGGTCAAGCGCAAGGCGGTCGAGGAGCACTTCGCCGACCTCATCGAGGCCATGTACGCCGGCGAGTGAACCCCCGGAGGCCACGCACGTGAAGACCGTCCCGATCGCCCCGGCCGACCTCACCTGGCTCAACATGGACCGGCCCGAGAACCTCATGGTCGTCAACGGCCTCATGTGGTTCAGCGAGGAGCCGGACTGGGACGCGGTGCGCAGCGTCGTCCGGGAGCGCCTCGTCGACCGCTACCCGGTGCTCCACCGCCGACCCCTGCTCGAGGGCCGACGGTGGGTCTGGGTCGACGACCCCGACTTCGACCTCGACCGGCACCTGCGCCGCGTGACGCTGCCGGCACCGGGTGACCGCGCGGTGCTCACCGACCACATCTCGGCGCGTGCGAGCGAGCCCATGGACCGCTCGCACCCGCTGTGGGAGATGGACCTCATCAGCGGGTACCGCGACGACGAAGGGCAGCAGGGCGCCGCGGTCGTCGCCCGGTTCCACCACGCGCTGGCCGACGGCATCCGGATCGTCCAACTGGTCCTCGGGCTGTGCGACGACGCCTCCGGCGTGACACCGCCGGTCGTGGGGCGGTCCAGCGGGCCCGGCAGCCCGGTGGCGGCCATCCTGGGCGCGGGACGGCGGCTGGCGGGCGAGGTCATCTCCTTCACCGGCGAGGTCGTGACCAGTGCCCCGTCCGCCGTCGTGCGGATGGCCACGGGGGCCGGCGAGCTCGGTCACGAGGTGATCCGTGAAGGGGTGGGGCTGGTCGCCCGTCCGACTCGGATCACCGATGCGATCACCGGCCTGGCCGACGAGGACAACCTCGCCCTCAACACGGCCCGGTCGGCCGCGCGACTCACGCTGTGGGGGCACGACTCGCGGGTCATCGCCGACCGGCCCCCCGGGGTGGCCAAGCGGATCAGCTGGATCGAGGGCCTCGACCTCGACCAGATCAAGGCGATCGGGAGGGCACACGGCGCGACGGTCAACGACGTCCTGCTCGGTGCGGCCTCGCTCGGCATGACGCGCTACCTCGCCGAGAAGGGTCGTACCGGGTTCGGGGAGGCCAGCTTCCTCGTGCCGGTCTCGCTCAAGCCGGTCGACGCCTCGCTCCCGGCGGAGCTCGGCAACCACTTCGCGATGGTCATGTTCCCGATGCCCCTGGATCTGACCGACCTCGACCGGCTGCTGCCGGAGGTGCACTCGCGGATGACCCGGATCAAGAACAGCGCGGAGGCGATGCTGATCTTCGGTGCCCAGCGGGCCGTCGCCGCCACGCCATCGCCACTGTCGGAGCGCATCACGGCGTTCGTGGCGGACAAGACCGTGGGCGTGCTCACGAACGTGCCCGGACCCACGGCCCCGATCGCCCTGGCCGGGACGCAGGTGGCCGGCGTCCTCGGGTGGGTGCCGACCGCGTCCGACCAGAGCCTGGGGCTGTGCATCCTCAGCTACGCCGGCGAGGTGAACATCGGCGTCTCGGCCGACGCCGGGATCATGCCGGACCCGGAGCGGCTCGCGGCACTCATCGTGGTGGCCGTGGCGGAGATGGCCTCGGCCACCTGACTTGGCGTGTATCTAGCGTTCGCTATACCCTCGTCCCGTGAGCATCGCCGTGGACGTCGTTGACCCTGACGCAACTGTCACCGCGCTGGCCGAGCGGTCCGAGGCATGGGCGCGGCTGCCCTTCGAGGACCGCGTGCGGCTGCTGCGCGAGGTGCGCGAGCTGGTCGCCCAGCACGCCGAGGCGTGGGTTGCCGCGGGGGTCGCGATGAAGGGCCTGGACCCCGAGGCGCCCATGGTCGGCGGCGAGGAGTGGCTGGGCGGCCCCTACCCCACGGCGGCGTGGCTCACCGACATGATCGGCACGCTCGAGCGGCTGGCGTCCGGTGCCGACCCGCTGGAGGGCGTCCCGGTGCGGACCCGGCGCGACGGGCAGGTGATCGCCCGGGTGTACCCCTCGACGGTGTCCGACCATCTGCTGCTGAACGGCTACGAGATCGACGTGTGGATGCAGCCCGGGGTCACGCCGGTGACGCTGCGCGACACGGTCGCGACCGCGTATCGGACGGAGCCCCGGCCCGGCGTGACCCTCGTGCTGGGCGCGGGCAACGTCTCCGCCATCCCCGTCCTCGACGCGCTGTACTGCCTGTTCGCCGACCTGCACGTCGCCGTGCTCAAGATGAACCCGGTCAACGAGGCCTACGGCCCGGTGCTCGAGCGCGTCCTCGCCCCGCTGGTGGACGCCGGCTACCTCGCGATCGTCTACGGGGGCGGCGATGTCGGCGCGGCGCTCGTCGAGCACCCGCGCGTCGACGCGGTCCACGTGACGGGCAGCGAACGCACCTACGACGCCATCGTGTGGGGCCCGGGCGAGCAGGGGCGCGCGAACAAGGCCACGGGCCGCCGCGTCCTGACCAAGCCCGTGCGCGCCGAGCTCGGCGGCGTTGGCCCGACCATCGTCGTGCCGGGTCCGTGGACCGAGGCCGACATCGCCTACCAGGCCCAGCACCTGGCCACCCAGAAGCTGTTCTCGGCCGGGCACACGTGCGTGGCGTCCCAGGTCCTCATCCTGTCCTCCGAGTGGCGGCAGGCCGACCCCCTGCTCGCGGCGCTGCGCCAAGCACTGTCCGACGCCCCGGCCCGCGAGCCGTTCTACCCGGGCACGCGGCAGCGGCAGGCCGAGTTCCGCGCCGCCAACCCGGACGCCGAGGCGATCCCGGGTGGGGTCGAGCCCACCCTGCTCACCGGCGTCGACCCGACCCGCGACCATCCCGGGTTCCGCGAGGAGCTGTTCGGGCCGGTGTACCTGACCACCAACCTGCAGGTCCGGGCACCCGGACCCTTCCTGCGCACCGCGGTCGCGTTCGCCAACGAGCGCCTCCATGGCAACCTCGGTGCCAACATCCTCATCCATCCGCAGACCGCCGCCGAGCTCGGCGACGAGCTCGAGGACGCCATCGCCGCGCTGCGCTACGGCTGCATCGGGGTGAACGTGTGGTCCGCGTTCGCCTTCCTCGCCCCGCGCGCGGCCTGGGGCGCGTTCCCGGGCAACCCGCCGGAGGACATCAGCTCGGGGGTCGGCGTCGTGCACAACGCGCTGCTGTTCGACCGCAGCCAGAAGACGGTCGCGCATGCGCCGTTCCGGCCGTTCCAGCGCGCACTGGGCCACCCCGCCGGCGGACTGGCCGTGAAGCCGCCGTGGTTCCTGGACAACCGCACCGCGCTGACCACCGCCCGCCGGTTCACGGCCTTCGCCGCGGACCCCCGACCCACCCGCATCCCCGCCATCGCCGCCGCCGCCGTCCGCGGCTGAGCCACCCAGGAGCCGTACATGTCCAGCACCAGCACCACCCCGGCCGAGCACTGGGACGTCGTGATCGTCGGCTCCGGCTTCGGCGGATCGGTCAGCGCGCTGCGCCTGAGCGAGAAGGGCTACCGCGTCCTCGTCGTCGAGTCCGGTCGCCGGTTCGCCGACCACGAGCTGCCGAAGACCTCCTGGCGGCTGCCGCGGTTCCTGTGGGCGCCCGCCCTGGGCATGTTCGGCATCCAGCGCATCACGCCGCTCAACGACGTGCTCGTGATGTCCGGGGCCGGGGTCGGCGGGGGATCGCTGGTCTACGGCAACACGCTCTACGAGCCCCTCGACGACTTCTACGAGGACACCCAGTGGCGCCACATCACCAAGTGGCGCGACGAGCTGGCGCCGCATTACGAGCAGGCCAAGCGGATGCTCGGCGTGGTCGAGAACCCCGTGGACACCGCCGCCGACCGGGTGATGCTGCAGGTCGCCGAGGACCTCGGCGTCGCCGACACGTTCCACCGCACCCAGGTGGGCATCCTGTTCGGCGAGCGCCCGGGGCAGGACGTCGCCGACCCCTTCTTCGGCGGCGCGGGCCCGGCGCGGACCACCTGCACCAGCTGTGGTGCGTGCATGAGCGGCTGCCGCGTCGGCGCGAAGAACACCCTGCCCAAGAACTACCTGCACCTGGCCGAGTCGCTGGGCGCCCGGATCCTCCCGCTCACCACCGTCACGGCGATCACGCCGCTGTCGGGGGCTGGCTACCGCGTGGACATGCGTCCGGCCGGTCCCGGCGCGGGCGGGTCGAAGCGCCAGCCGGTGACGGCCGACCACGTGATCCTGGCCGCCGGCACGCTGGGCACCCAGCGCCTGCTGCACCGGATGAAGGCCGATGGCGTGCTGCCGCAGCTGTCCGACCGCCTCGGGGAGCTGACCAGGACCAACTCCGAGTCGATCCTCACCGTCGAGGCTCGCGACCTCGAGGTCGACTACTCGGTCGGTCCGGCCATCACCTCGTCGATCTACCCCACCCCGCAGACCCACGTGGAGCCGGTGCGCTACGGCCGGGGCAGCAACTTCATGGGCCTGCTCAGCGCGATGCTCACCGAGGGGGACCGGCCCGGTGAGGCACCGGTGCCACGGTGGCGGCGCTTCGCCCGGGAGGTGCGGGCGAACCCCGGCTCGTTCGTGCGCTCCCTGTCGGTGCGGCGCTGGTCGCAGCGCACGACCGTGCTGCTGGTGATGCAGAGCCTGGACAACTCGTTGCACGTCAGCCTGAAGCGGGGGCCGCTCGGTCGCCGGCTCTCCTCGCGGCAGGGCACCGGCACGCCGAACCCCACCTGGATCCCCGAGGCGCACGAGGTCGCCCACCGGTTCGCCGAGCGGACCGGGGGCGAGCCGCGGGGGACCGTGAACGAGCTGTTCAACGTCCCGATGACCGCGCACATCCTCGGCGGCTGCCCGATCGGCGACAGCCCCCAGACCGGCGTGATCGACCCCTGGCAGCGGGTGTACGGGCACCCGGGCCTGCACGTGATGGATGGCGCCGCGGTGACCGCGAACCTGGGCGTGAACCCCTCACTGACCATCACCGCCCAGGCCGAGCGGGCCATGTCGTTCTGGCCCAACAAGGGCCAGGCCGACCCCCGGCCCGCGGTGGGCGGGGACTACAGCGTGCTCGAGCCGGTGCGGCCCATGCGCCCCGCCGTGCCGGACGGTGCGCCTGCCATGCTGGCGTGGTGAGCGACGCCGCCCTGCCGACGCAACCCCCCGCCGACGGCGCTGTCGACCAGCCCGCGGAGGAGCGCATCCTGCGTGCCACGATGGTCGCCCTGGCCCAGCTCGACCCTGCCGCGGTCACCATCAAGCAGCTCTGCCGGACCGCCCTGGTGACTCCACCGACGATCTACTACCACTTCGGCAACAAGGACGGCCTGCTCGCCGCCGCGGTCGAACGGCTCGTGGACGACTGGCTGGCCGCTGTCGACTCCTCCGTGAGCCGGGACACGGTGCTCGCCGAGACCATCGACCAGGCCATCGCCGCCTGGACCGCGGCGATCACCTCCCCGAGCCGGCCGCTCGCGGTCTTCGCGTGGGCCACGCTGCTGCTCGCCGACTCCTCGGAGCAGGCCCGCGCCGCGCTCGTGCGCGCCCGGGACCGGGGCCGCTCGATGATCGCCGACGTCGTCGCGCTGCACGTCCCTGCCGGTCCCCTGGTGGACGCGGTCGCCGGCCTGGTGGTCGACTCCGTGATCGCCTCCGCGGTGCAGTACGAGCTCGACCACGACGAGCAGGCGCTGCGCGCCCGGCTCGACGCGCTCGGGACGGCGGTCAGGGTCCTCGCTGGCAGCTGATCGTCGCCGGAGGAGTCCTCGCGGGCCTGCCTGCCGGTGCCGTTGCGGTGGGTGTCCCGGTCGACGAAGCGGTCGCCGTAGCGCTGGGACCTCGGCACGGTGGCGCAGGGGACGACCGTGCTGGCCCGGGTGGATCAGCCGGCCCGGGTGAGCAGCCCGGCGATCTCGTCGACCGAGGGGACCCGGCCCGAGACCAGGACCTGCTCGTCGACGACGAGGCCGGGGGTCCGCATGACGCCGTACGACGCGATCTGGCCGTAGTCGGTGACCTTCTCGATGGTGGCCTCGAGGCCGAGGTCGTCGACGGCCTGCCGGGTGGCCCGCTCGAGGTTGGCGCAGTTCTTGCAGCCGGGGCCGAGGATCTTGATGAGCATGGTCGTTCCTCTCATGGGGGGTGGCGGTCAGCCGTACAGGGCGTTGAACAGGTAGCCGACGACGACGATGCCGAGCGTGACCGACCCGAAGTACAGCGCCAGCAGTGGCGGCTTGAGGACGCGGCGCAGCATGACGGCCGCGGGGATGGACAGGGCGATCGCGCTCATGATGAAGGCCATGACGGTGCCCAGGGACATCCCCTTGGCCCACAGGGCCTCGGCGATCGGCACGACGCCGGCGCCGTTGATGTAGAGGGGCACGGCGGCGATCGTCACCACGATCACGGCGAAGGGGTTGTCCGGGCCGGCGATGTCGGCGAAGAAGTCCGCGGGCACCCAGCCGTGGATGACCGCGCCGATGCCCACGCCGAGCAGCACCCACCTCCAGACGCTGGTGAAGATGTCCTTCGACTCGTCGGTCGCGGCCCGGACGCGCTCGGCCCACGTGGGGGTCCGCCCGGCTGCGCGGAGCTGGGCGATCCGGGTGGCGAAGACCATGTCCTCCACCCAGTGGTCGAGGTCGAACCGCGAGAAGGTGAAGCCGATGGCCATCGCCAGGATCGAGCCGGCGACGACGTAGGCCGCGGCGATGTGCCACCCGAACTGGTCGCCGATCATGATCGCGGCGATCTCGCTGACCAGCGGGGAGGCGATGAGGAACGTCAGCGTGATCGACAGCGGGATGCCGGCGGCCACGAACCCGATGAACAGCGGGATGGAGCTGCACGAGCAGAACGGCGTGACCGCGCCCAGCACGACTGCCAGGAACAGGCCGAGGAACAGCCCCCGGCCGGCGAGGTAGTCGCGTGCCCGGTCCAGGTCCAGGCTCGCCCGCAGCATCCCGACCACGAACATCAGCCCCGTGAGCAGCAGGAAGATCTTGGCCGTGTCGTAGAGGAAGAAGTGGACCGCCCCACCGAGCGGTGCCGCGAGGTCCACCCCCATGACGTCACCGAGCAGCCACGTCCACAGCCGCTCGTTCAGCCAGTACGCAGCCACCCAGAGCCCGACCCCGCCCGCGACCCGCAGCCAGAGCCGTCGGTCGGTGCCCCGCTCCAGGACGTCCACGTCAGCTCCCTGAAGCGCCGGGCCGGTCGGGGCCGGTGCCGGCGGTGGGCAGCGCGGCGGCCAGGCGCGCCGGCGCATCCGCGACCAGGCTGTAGTCGACCCACCGCCCCCGCTTCGCCGCGGTCACCAGCCCCGCCTCGCGCAGCACCTTGAGGTGGTAGGACAGCACGTTCGGCGCCACCCCCGCGACCGGCTGCAGCTCGCACACGCAGTGCGTGCCCTGATCGGCCAGCACCGCCAGCAGCCGCCAGCGCACCGGGTCGGCCGCCACCGCCAGCAGCGGGACGGCCTCGACCTGCCGGGCCGGGGACTGCTCCACCAGCATCGAATCGATCACGATCGAAGCGTAGGCCGGCCAGGTGCGGCCCGGCCGGGCCGAAGGTCCCCAGATGAACCGACCTGCTGCCCCCGTTGCCCCGCGCCGACACGGCGTCGCATCGGCACCCCGGCTGGCGCGGCGGGTGCGGCATGGTCCACGATTGCTCAATGAACATTGCGAGGTTGTGGTCGCACGCGGCCCACGCCCCGACGCCGGCCGGGGTGGGTGCCGGCCGGGCCGCCGCCGACGGCCGGGGCAGTCGGTGCTGACCTTGGCCCCCGCCGCCCGCCGGGTGGTCGCCGAGTTCCTCGGCGCGATGATCCTGGTCGCCGCCGTGGTCGGCTCCGGGATCATGGCCACCACCCTGACCGACGACGTCGGCGTGCAGCTGCTCATGAACATGCTGGCCACCGTGCTGGTCCTGGGCCTGCTGATCTGGACCCTGGGCCCGGTCTCCGGGGCGCACTTCAACCCGGCCGTCACCGGCGTGGCGCTGGTGCGCCGGGAGATCCCCGGCCGGGAGGCGGCCGCCTACGTGCCCGCCCAGGTCGGCGGGGCGATCGCCGGCGCGATCCTGGCCAACCTCATGTTCGACCTGCCCGCGGTGGAGCTGTCCACCACGGCGCGCTCGGGCTCCAACCTGCTGCTCGGGGAGGTCGTGGCCACGGCCGGCCTGCTGTGGATCATCGGCGCCCTGACCCGCACCGGGAACGGCCGGCTGGGCCCCGCCCTGGTCCCAGCCTGGATCGGGGCGGCGTACTTCTTCACCTCCTCGACCTCGTTCGCCAATCCCGCGGTCACCATCGGCCGGGCGTTCACCGACACGTTCGCCGGGATCGCCCCGGCGTCGGTGCTGCCGTTCGTCGCCGCCCAGCTGGTGGGTGCGGCGATCGGCGCGCTCCAGACCGAGCTGTTCCACCCCCGCCCCGGGCGCACCCCAGAGCCGCTGGACCTGCCCGGCCCGGTCCACGACCGCACCTGAGCGTCCCGCCCGATCCCGTCCACGAACCGACCCACCCCAAGGAGGACCCCATGTCCGACAAGCCCAGCGTGCTGTTCGTCTGCATCCACAACGCCGGCCGATCCCAGATGGCCGCGGCCTACCTCACCCACCTCGCCGGCGACCGCGTGGAGGTCCGCTCCGCCGGCTCGGCCCCCGCCGAGTCGGTGAACCCCGCTGCCGTGGCGGCGATGCTCGAGGAGGGCATCGACATGTCGGCCGAGATCCCCAAGGTCCTCACCGACGAGGCCGTGCGCGCCTCGGACGTCGTCATCACGATGGGCTGCGGGGACACCTGCCCGATCTACCCCGGCAAGCGCTACGAGGACTGGGCCCTGGCCGATCCGGCCGGCCAGGGCGTCGAGGCCGTGCGACCGATCCGCGACGAGATCCGCCGGCGGATCGAGGCCCTCATCGCCGAGGTCGCCCCGGCCTGAACGGCCGGCCCACTCGGGCAAGCCGTCGGACCTCGCGCCCTCGGTCCACGTCGACCTGCCTGGGTCGTGACAGCGACGTATCGGCAGGAGTCGATATGTGTGCGATGCTTCGTGCCATGGCCCCGACCGCACCAGCCCTGCCACCCCTCGCCGACGACGGGTCGTGCTGCGCGCCCCTGGCCGGGCCCCCGCTCGACGCGGACGCGGCCGTGGCGCTGGCCCAGCAGCTCAAGGCGCTGGCCGACCCGGCACGCCTGCAGTTGCTCTCGATCGTGCTCGCCAGCGGGTCGGCGTGCATCTGCGACCTGACCGAGCCGGTCGGCCTGAGCCAACCCACCGTGAGCCACCACATGAAGGTCCTCGTCGACGCCGGCCTGCTGCACCGCGAGAAGCGCGGGAAGTGGGTCCACTTCAGCGTCGACGCGCAGGCCCTGCGTGACCTCGGCGACCGGCTCGCCGACCCCCGCGGCGCGCTGGCGCCCGCCTGAGCGCCCGAGGGCTGGCAGCCGAGCCCCGCCCACCGCCTAGCGTCGGTGGCTGGCGGCCTGGACCCACCCCTCGATCCGGCCGGTGAGGTCCGCCAGGGCCTGCTCGAACGCCGCTGGGGTGCCCACCCGCACCGGGTCCGGCACCGACCAGTGCCGATGCCCGACCGCCATCTCGCGATCGGCCGAGTCGCACACCGTGATGATGACGTCGTCGTCGACCAGCACCTCGGCCGTGGCGGCCGGCCGCTCGGCCAGCAGCGGCAACCCGTGCCTGCGCGCCACCCGCACCGTCCCCGGGTGGATGCGGGCCGCAGGCCGGGTCCCCGCGGAGGAGGCGGCCCGCCCCGTGCGGTTGGCCCACACCGCGGCTGCGAGCTGGGAGCGCGCGGAGTTGCCCGAGCACACGAACACCACCCGCTGGGCCGGCAGGGGCGGGGTCGGGAACCGGCCCAGGGCAGCGAGGGCCTCGGGGACCAGGCGGACGTAGGTGCGCCGGCCGTCGGACTCCGAGGGCAGGCGGCGCACCAGGCCCGCGGCCTCCAGCACCTTGAGGTGATGGGCCAGCAGGTTCGAGGACATCCCCAGCGCGGCCGCGAGGTCCCCCGGGCTGACGTCACCCACCTCGAGGCGGTCGACCACCCGCAGCCGGCCGACGTCGGACAGCGCGGCGTGGCCGGCGGCACGCCACTGGAGGGGCCGCACCTGGCTGGACTCAGTCGCCATTGAGCAAGGTTGCGGGCCTCGGACAGCACCCGTCAAGCCGGACGCCGCCTGACCGACGGCCCCGGGGCACGCAGGTCGTTCGACCCTGACCGTGCCGTCATCGCCGGCCTACGGTCGACGCTGGAGGTGTTCCCATGAGGATCCGCATCCCGCTGATCGGCAGGTTCCGCCGCCACCCGACCGGCTCATGCCCCACCTGCGAGCACGAGACCCGTCTGGACCAGACCTACTGCCAGGTGTGCGGCTACGAGATCGTGGAGCAGGCCAAGACCGACCTCGGCAGGCTCAAGCCCTCCTGACCGGGCGCCGCGACCCAGCGCGGGCGGCGTCAGGCGTCCGCGGGCTTGGTGGCGCGCACGAAGGCGCTGGCCAGCGCGCCGTCGACCTCCGCGGCCCGCGCCGGGTCCAGACCCGCCTGGGCCAGCGCGTCCGCGGCCTCGTCCGCGGTGTAGCGCCGGGTCACCTCCACGCTGGCGTCGGCGAAGCCGGCCTCGGACAGCAGGCCCAGGAACTCGGCCTCGGACAGCGCACCGGCGATGCAGCCGGCCCACAGCTCCATCGAGCGGCGCAGCTCGTCGGGCAGCTCGCGGCGCGTGACGATGTCGCTGACCGCGAACCGGCCCCCCGGGCGCAGCACCCGGTACGCCTCGCGCAGCACCCCGGCCTTGTCCCCGGACAGGTTGATCACGCAGTTGGAGATGATCACGTCCACGGAGGCGTCCGGCAGCGGGATGTCCTCGATCGTGCCCCGCAGGAACGTCACGTTGGCGGCCCCGGCCGCTGCCGCGTTCGCCCGCGCGAGCTCGAGCATCTCCTCGGTCATGTCCACCCCGTAGGCGTGCCCGGTCGGGCCCACCCGTCGCGCGGACAGCAGCACGTCGATCCCGCCGCCGGAACCGAGGTCGAGCACCACCTCGCCGGCGTGCAGCTCGGCCAGCGCCGTCGGGTTGCCGCAGCCCAGGGACGCCACGACCGCGCCGCCGGGCAGCTCGGCGGTCTCCTCGAGCGAGTACAGGTCCCGGCTGATCGGATCGTCGGGCTCGGCGCAGCACCCGGACCCGCCGCAGCACCCGGTCGCGCCCTGCTCCTGGGCGCGCACCGCTGCCGCCGCGTAGTGATCCCGCACCACCTGGTGCACCTCGTGGATGGCCATGACGACTCCTCTGATCGATGTGTGTCGATGTGACACTAGTCCCACGCATCGAGCACTGTCAATGCGTGTAGCGGCCATCGTGAGGCTGCGTCAGCGGCAGGCGAAGAGGAGGTGGGTCCCGCCGTCGAGCGCGCCCGGCTCACGGCAGGCCAGCACCTCGTGGTGCAGGAACCGCTGCCACCGGCTGGGCGAGGCCTCCACCCGGGCGATCGCCTCCGGATGGTCGAGCGACGCCCAGTTGCTGGCACTGAGCGCCAGCGTGGTCGCACCGGCACGCTCGATGAGCCCGCGCAGGTCGCAGGCGCGATACAGCTGGCAGACGTGGCCGTCGGGCTGGCTGCGGCGCAGGTCCCCCGTCGCGAGGATGTGCTCGTTGTCCTCGTCGCTGAGCTCGAGCACCGCGGGCAGGAAGTGCCGCCAGGCGCCGAGCAGCGACATCACCGAGCCGACGACGACCCCCTCGCTGGCAGTGATCCGCAGCAGGCCCCGCAGCGCCTCCTCGGCGTGGTCGAAGACGTACGACAACGGACCGCCGTAGGCCACGACCACGTCGAAGGAGCCATCGTCGAGGCCGCGCACGTCCCGCACGTCGAGCAGGCGCCAGTCGACGACGGCATCGGCGTATCCCTCGGCCACGGCGCGCTGCCGGTTGGCCTCGAGCTGCGGCTGGGAGATGTCAGTGACCGTGACGCGGGCGCCGAGCGCGGCCAGCTCGCGGGTGAACCGCCCCGGACCGGCCCCCACCTCGAGGACCGACTCCCCGGCCCGGACGTGATCGGCGAGGAACCGGCGGTGGACCTCGAAGGACACCCGCCCGGCGGGCGTCTGCTCCAGGCGCAGCCACTCGCCGTCGACCTCGGCGTCGAAGTAGCCCCGCACGCGGTCGACGGCGGCATCGGTGCTCTCCACCGCCGCATCCTACGAACCGCGCGCACGCTCCGGCTCGGGCCGGCTGCGGTCGCTGCCGGTGGCCGGCACCAGTCGGCGTGGGACGCTCCGGCGGCCGCCGGCGCGCCGGGTCGAGCGCGGCCTCCGCTCAGGGCTGGCGGCTGCGTGCGGCGTCGACGGCCTTCGTGACCCGAGCGGCCCTCGTCTCGGCCCGTTTCGCCGTCTCGATCTGGCGCACCAGCTCCTTGCGTGCCGACGGGGCGAGCCGCTGCCATCCCTCGGCGACGCCAGCGGCGTCGAGGGCGGCCGCCAGATCCTCGGGGACGGCCACGTCGCGCGGGGCGGTGTCGACCTCGAGGGTCACCTCCACGGTGCGCTCGTCGGTGATCCCGGCCTGCGCCCGCTGCTCCTGGCTCACCCCGACGAGGTACTGCCCGCCCATCCGGGCCACCGTCGACCGGTAGGTGTGACCCAGCACCGCGACCACCACGGCGGGCCGGCGTCCCGCACCGAGGGCCTCGACGACGTGCTCCGGCACGACGATGCCCATCGTGTCCTGGTCGTCCCCGCGGACGAGCTCGGCCTGGAACGTCACGGGCATGGCGCACCTCCAGCTCCACGCTCGGCACTCGACGGTCGGAGCATCATCTCCGGGAAGGGCCGACGCCCTGGCCGTGCTGGAGCGTATCCCGGTGGGCTGCCTCACCGGATCGGCTACCAGCATCCTGTCCCCATCGATCGCGCCTGCCAAGGGGCGCAAGTCGTGGCCGAATCAGCGATCGGCTCGGAACTTCGGGTCCATCGCCGGGTGTGCGACGGCCTTCGCAGGCGTCTCATGCAGGCATGACGTCAACCCGCACCCACCACCGCACGACGTCTCGCGGTACGGCAACCCAAGAGCTCGAGCAGCTCCACGGCACGGCGATCCGACGCAGGGTGGCACTCGTCCTGGTCGCCGTGCTGGCCACCTGGGCTGGCGCGCTGACCCCGTGGGCTGCGCAACCCGCAGGCGCTGCCCCCGGGGATGTGGTGGTCGTGAACGGACAGTCCCACCCGGTGGCCGGGATCGACACGTACCGGTACGCCAACCAGCTCATCATCTACACGCGGGCGAACGGCCAGACCATCTCGCCGGCCAACCAGTGGGGCTTCGAGGCGGCGGTCGTCGGTGGGCGCGTCACCGAGGCCCGGGACAGGGTCAGCGGCGCGGCGGCGATGGCGATCCCTGCGGACGGGGTGGTGCTCTCGGGGCACGGGACCGCCGGGACCTTCCTGCAGACGCAGGCCCGCGTGGGCGCACCCGTGGTGCTCCCCGCCTCCGTCGGCGCCCCGACCCCCACGCCCAGCCCAACCCCGACGCCCAGCCCAACCCCGACGCCGAGCCCCACCCCGACGCCCAGCCCGACCGGCACCACCGTGCCGAACGCCCCCGCCGGCAGCGCGGCCAGGATCGGCACCGCCCAGTACCCCATCGCCGGGACCAACATCGCACGGGCCGCTGACGCCCTCGTGCTCTACACCCGCGCCGGCGGTCAGACCGTCTCCCCGGCCAACATGTGGGGCGAGGAGATCGCCGTGCTCAACGGCACCATCACCGCCATCCGCGACCGGCAGAGCACCGGTGCCGCCGCCATGCCCATCCCCGACGGCGGCTACGTCCTGTCCGGGCACGGAGCCGCCCGGACCTGGCTGGTCACCCACGCCCGCGTCGGCGGCACCGTGACCATCACCACCGGCACCCCCACCCCGACCTCCACCCCGACCCCCACGCCCAGCCCCACCCCGACACCGACCCCGAGCGGGAGCTGCCCCGCTGGGTCCGTCCGGCTCACGTTCGATGACGGGCCGGTCGCGACGGGGAGCACGGCCAGCATCCTGGACACCCTGCGCCGCTACGGCCGGACCGCCACCTTCTTCATGGTGGGCGGCCAGGCGCAGGGCAACCCCGACCTCGTGCGGCGCGTGGCTGCCGAAGGGCATCGCATCGGCAACCACACGTGGGACCACCCCTCGCTGCCCGGCCTGTCCGACGCGGAGATCCGCTCGCAGCTGACGCGGACCTCCGACACGATCGAGCAGCTCACGGGGAGGCGGCCGACCGAGTGGCGCCCGCCCTACGGCGAATGGGACGAGCGCGTGCGCTGGAACGCCAACGCCGTGGGCCTGGGCACGATGACCCTCTGGGACGTGGACACCCTGGACTGGCAGGGACCGAGCCCGGAGGTGATCCGCGACCGGGTCGTCGCCGGCGCGTACGACGGCGCGACGGTCCTGATGCACGATCGCATCGCGAACACGGCCACGGCGCTGCCGATGGTCCTGGACGGCCTGGCCGCGCGGGGGTTCTGCACACGCTGAGCCGCGATCACGGCAACGAGCGCTCCCGGTCGCCGGTCGGGGACGGGGCCTGCGGTCGACTCGGCCAGGCCGGCGTCCCGGTAGGCTCGTCGACCGCCCCGGTGGCCCACCGGACCGGCAGGTGGCGCAGGGCTCGGGGGCGCGGGGCGAGCGGGCGCCCCAGGTCCTGCCAGGCCCACCACGCCGTCAGCACCACGGCTGCCAGGAACGCCAGCACCGCCAGCGCCCGGACCAGGTCGGCGAGGTCGTCGGTACGACCCAGCAGCCCGAGCTCGAAGAGGATGTTGCGCCAGTCGTGGCCCGAGCCGGTGCCGTCGTCGCCGAGGAGTGGCAGCTCCATGCGGGTCGCGTCGCGCACGTACACCGACACGTTGTGCAGCGACACCCCCAGCCAGGCCAGCATGCAGACCACGGCGAACCGGTCGCCTCGCCAGGCGAAGTAGCCCGCGAGGGCCGCGGGCACCGCCACCTGCAGCGCGCTGCCGGCCGCGGCCATCACCAGGAACGGCGCCCAGAGGAACAGCAGGTGGCCGAACTCGTGGATGCCGAGGTCCACCCCGGACAGGAACGGCACCCAGCCGTTGCGCGTGAAGCTCAGCCACGCCAGGCCCACCACGATCATGAGCGCGGCACCCCACAACAGCAGCACTCGCCAGCGCCGGGACCCCCGCGCCTCGTCGGACCCGGGCTGCCCCACCGCCGAGAGCGTCGAAGGCTCGGCCACGACGTCAGCGTAGATCACGGAGCGTAGTTGGTCCACCACGCGGAGCGAGTGCCACCCGGTTGGTCGCCGGCTGCCTCGTTGGTGTGGACGAAGCGCGCAACGCAGTGGCACGAATCATCCACACCAACGCGCTGCAAGGGCCGGTAGGGTCCGGCAGGTGCCCGAGCCGGACCCCGCCCGCGCGGCTCCCGGCCCGCAGCAGCCCGCCGGCGCAGGGGTGCCGGACCGGGCGGCGAGCACGTCGGCGCGCGAGATCCTGCGCCTTGCCGTCCCCGCCTTCGGCGCGCTGGTCGCCCAGCCGCTGTTCACCCTCATCGACGCCGCGATCGTGGGCACCCTCGGCACGACCGCCCTGGCTGGGCTCGCGGCTGGCGCGCAGGTGTTCACGACCGTCACGGGCCTGGCGATCTTCCTGGCCTACGGCACCACTGCCGTGGTCGCCCGCCGGGTCGGCGCGGGCCAGGTGGCCCGCGGGATCACCGACGGCATCGAGGGGGTCGCCCTCGGCCTGGCCCTGGGCCTCCTCGCGACCGCGGGGGCCTGGCTCGGGGCACCCGCCCTGCTCGACTGGCTGGGCACCTCCCCGGCCGCCACCCCCGAGGCCCTGGCCTACCTGCGCACGATCAGCCTCGCGTTCCCCTTCGCCCTGGCCGCCATGGCCGCGATCGGCGTCCTGCGGGGCCTGCAGGACACCGCCACGACACTGTGGATCACGCTGGCGGCGGTGCTGACCAACCTGGTCCTGGCGGCCTGGCTGGTGCTCGTCGCCGGCTGGGGCGTGGCGGGCTCGGCCTGGGGCACGGTGGTCGCCGAGGCGCTGGCTGCGGGCCTGTTCCTCGCGGTGCTGGCGCGCCGGGCTCGCCGACACGGGGCGACCCTGCGGCCATCCCGAGCCGGTGTCCTCGTGGCAGCCCGCGGCGCCGTCCCGCTCTTCTGGCGCACCGTGGCCCTGCGGGCGGTGTTCGTCCTGGCAATCGCGGTGGCAGCCCGGCTCGGCGATGCCGAGCTCGCCGCCTACTACGTGACGTTCACGGTCTGGTACCTGCTCGCGCTGGGCATGGATGCCCTGGCGATCGCCGGCCAGGCCCTGCTCGGCCGGCACCTCGGGGCGGGCGCGGTGCACACGGCACGGGCCGTCACCTGGCAGATGACGCGGTGGGGGGTCGGGCTCGGGGTGGTCCTGCTGGTGCTGGTGCTGGCGGCGCGGCCCTGGCTGCCGGGACTCTTCGGCGAGGACCCCGCGGTGCAGGCGATGGTCGCCGCGGCGCTGCTCGTGGTGGCGCTGCAGCAGCCGCTCGCGGGAGTCGTGTTCGTGCTCGACGGCGTCCTGCTCGGCGCCGGCGATGCCGGCTACCTCGCCGCCGCCCAGGCCCTCGCGCTGCTCGCGTTCGCGCCGGCCGCGTGGTGGGTGTGGGCCAGCCGGGGCAGCGTGACCGATCTCTGGCTGGCGCTGACGCTGTTCATGGTCGTGCGGGCCGCAGCCTTCGCGCACCGGGTGCGGGGCACGGCCTGGCTCGTGGTGGGCGCCGCACGCTGAGCGGCGCAGCAGCGGGCAGGGGGCGGGCGGACCCGTCAGCCCCTGGGCGCGTCGGCCGAGCTGCGCGGCGACGGGATGCTGTCGAGCAGCGCGCGGACCTCGCTCTCGAGGTAGCGCCGGTGGCCGCCGAGGGTGCGGATCGAGGTGAGCTTGCCGGAGTTCGCCCAGCGGGTGACGGTCTTGGGATCGACCCGGAACAGCGCCGCGACCTCCGCCGGGGTCAGGAGGGGTTCCACGTCCTGCTGCCGTACCGCCATCGTGCCCTCCCAGGGGATCGCAGATTCGTCACCAATCGGACAAGCCGGCTCTGAGCATGGCACTTCCGACGTACCCGATCAACACGGGGAGCGCATTTTCCCTGACATGCCCCCTTTCGGGTGGGAGCGCCACGCCGCGGGTTCAGGCGTGATGGCGCACGGTCGCCAGACGGACACAGAACGTGTGCAGGTCGGGACGGGGCCGGCTCCCCGCAGTGATGCGCGCCTGCCATGGGGCGCAGGTAGTATGAGCGCCGATCGCGCACGTACCGCCCGGGACGCACCGGAGGAGGGGGTCGAGCCATGGGGCGCGGCCGAGCCAAGGCAAAGCAGACGAAGGTGGCCCGTCAGCTCAAGTACGGGGGCCCGAGCACGGACCTCGAGCGGCTCCAGGCCGAGCTGGCCGGGGGCTCCGTCGACGGCGATGCCGACTCCGACGAGGACGACACGTTCGAGGACGACCCGTACGCGAAGTACGTCGCGGATGTCGAGGACGAGGACGAGGACGACACCGCCAGCCGCTGATCCCGCCGACCTCCCCTGACGGCACCACCGGGCGCCGACAGGTCAGGGGTGCGAACCGACCAGGCTGACCGAACCGCCGGTGCCGCCCTTGGCCGCGCTGTCCGAGACATCCCCGGGTCGGGCCGCCCGCACCTCGCCGCAGACCCACGCGCTGACCCCGCGGTCCACCAGGCGCCGCACGGCCGTGTCGGCAGCCTCCGCGGCCACGACGGCCACCATGCCCAGCCCCTCGTTGAACGTCCGCTCCCGCTCGACCAGCGCCACGCCCCCGAGCGCGCCGATGAGGTCGAAGACGGCCGGAGGGCCCCACGTCGAGCGGTCGATCTGGCCGTGCAGGCCCTCGGGCAGCACCCGCGCGACGTTCGCCGCGATCCCCCCGCCGGTGATGTGCGACACCGCGTGCACCTCGCTGCCGGCGATGAGGTCGAGCACGTCGAGGGCGTAGATGCGGGTGGGTTCGAGCAGCTCGTCGCCCAGCGAGCGACCGAGCTCGGGCACGTGCCGGTCCAGCGACCAGCCGGCACGCTCGAGCAGCACGTGCCGAGCCAGCGAGTACCCGTTGGAGTGCAGCCCGGAGGAGGCCATGGCGACCAGGACGTCGCCATCACGGACCCGCTCGGGCCCGAGCAGCGCGTCCGCCTCGACCACGCCGGTGCCGGCGCCGGCCACGTCGTACTCGTCGGGCGCCATGAGCCCGGGATGCTCGGCGGTCTCCCCGCCGA
Source organism: Candidatus Nanopelagicales bacterium (assembly GCA_025456015.1). Taxonomy (GTDB): domain Bacteria; phylum Actinomycetota; class Actinomycetes; order S36-B12; family CAIYMF01; genus Prado023. The sequence continues at coordinate 13,298 of JALOLK010000006.1, read as the reverse complement.
GCAGCGCGACGCCGGCTCGGGCGCACCCCTCGGCGATGCCCGACACGATCGCGGCGATCCGCTCGGGCACGACCCGGCCGACCGCGATGTAGTCGGTGAGGAACAGCGGCTCTGCGCCGCAGACGACCAGGTCGTCGACCACCATGGCCACCAGGTCGATGCCGATCGTGTCGTGGCGGTCCATCCGGCGGGCCACCTCGATCTTCGTGCCGACCCCATCGGTCGAGGTGGCCAGCAGCGGCCGTCGGTACCCGCGCAGCGCGGAGGCGTCGAACAGCCCGGCGAAGCCGCCGAGGCCGCCGACCACCTCGGGGCGCTGCGCCCGGGCGATCGAGGCCCGCATGAGCTGCACAGCCCGTTCGCCGGCCTCGACGTCGACCCCGGCGGTGGCGTAGGTGGCGCCCCCGGTCGTGCTCATCGCGCCCCCACCTCGACCGTCTCGAGCAGGTGCTTGCCGAGCAGCTCGGGCTCCGGCAGGGCGATCGGGTAGTGCCCGTCGAAGCAGGCCCGGCACAGGTTCGAGGCCCCGAGCGTGGTGGCGTCGGTGAGGCCCTCGAGCGAGACGAAGCCCAGCGAGTCCGCGCCGATCGAGGCCCGGATCTGCTCCACGGTGCGGTCGTTGGCGATGAGCTCGGTGCGGGTGGCGAAGTCGATGCCGTAGAAGCACGGCCACGACACCGGCGGCGAGGAGATGCGCACATGCACCTCGGCGGCACCCGCCTCGCGCAGCATGCGCACGATCGCGCGCTGGGTGTTGCCGCGCACGATCGAGTCGTCGACCACGATGAGGCGCTTGCCCTCGATCACCTCGCGCAGCGGGTTGAGCTTGAGCCGGATGCCGAGCTGGCGGATCGTCTGCGAGGGCTGGATGAAGGTGCGCCCGACGTAGGCGTTCTTCACCAGGCCCTGCGCGAAGGTGATGCCGCTGGCCTGGGCGTACCCGACCGCCGCCGGGGTGCCCGACTCCGGCACGGGGATCACGAGGTCGGCCTCGACCGGGTGCTCGCGGGCCAGCTGCCGGCCGATCGCCACGCGCGTGGTGTGCACCGAGCGGTCGGCGATCCGGGTGTCCGGGCGGGCCAGGTAGACGAACTCGAACAGGCAGTGCTTGGGCTCGGCGGGGGCGAAGCGGTCCGAGCGCAGGCCGCGCTCGTCGATCGCGATGATCTCGCCGGGCTCGACCTCGCGCACGTGCTCGGCGCCGACGATGTCCAGCGCCGCGCTCTCCGAGGCCACGACCCAGCCGCCACGCTCGAGGCGGCCGATGACCAGTGGCCGGATGCCCTGCGGGTCGCGGGCGGCGTAAAGGGTGGTGTCGTCCATGAAGACCAGGCTGAACGCGCCGCGGACGTGCGGCAGCTCGTCGACACCCGCCGACAGCAGCCCCGCGCCCGGGTGGGCGGCGAGCAGGGCGGTGAGCAGCTCGGTGTCGGACGTGGCGTGCATGCCGCTGGGGATCGGCAGGGTGCCGGCGTTCGCCTCGGCCTCGGCCACGCGCACCGCGAGCTCGGCGGTGTTCGTGAGGTTGCCGTTGTGCGCCAGCGCGAGGTGGCCGGTCGCCGTGGCGCGGAACGTGGGCTGGGCGTTCTCCCAGACGCTCGAGCCGGTGGTCGAGTAGCGGCAGTGGCCGACCGCGACGTGGCCGTGCAGTGAGGCCAGCGCGCCCTCGGTGAAGACCTGCGAGACCAGGCCCATGTCCTTGTAGACCAGGGTCTGGTGGCCGTCGCTCACGGCCATGCCCGCCGACTCCTGCCCCCGGTGCTGCAGGGCGTAGAGGCCGAAGTAGGTGAGCTTGGCGACCTCCTCGTCGGGGGCCCACACCCCGAAGACCCCGCAGGCGTCCTGCGGGCCCCGCTCCTGGGGATCCAGGTCGTGGGTGAGCCTGCCGTCGCCGCGCGCCACGGGGGCAGTGTAGGTGCCGGGGACCGGCCGGGCGGAACCCACCGCGGCGGGGCGCGACCCCGGGGCGGCCGGGTCGGATACCGTCCCGGCGTGACGCCGCCCCCCGCGCCGCGCCGACCCGGTGGCAGCGCCGCGCCCCCGCGCGCGGCGGCGGCCGTCGCGTCCGTGCTCGCCGCCGGCGCCCTGTTCGGCACGGCGGGCACGGCCCAGGCACTCGGCCCCGAGGGCACCACCCCGATGGGCGTGGGCATCCTGCGGATCGCGGTGGGCGCGCTGGTGCTGCTGGTCGCGATCCCGCTGCTGGGAGGGTCCCTTCGCCGGCTGGTGGGCCTGGTCGGCACGCCGGCCATGTGGGTCACCGCCCTGGCCGCGGGCCTGTACCAGCTGTGCTTCTTCGCGGCGGTCGACCGCTCGGGCGTCGCGCTGGGCACCCTGGTGGCCGTCGGCAGCGCGCCGATCCTCGCCGGCCTGCTGGCCTGGGCGGTGCTCGGCCACCGACCGACGGTCGGGTGGCTGCTCGCCACCGCGGTGTGCGTGACGGGCCTGGGGCTGCTGACCGCCGGCGACCTCGGCGGCGGTGACGCCGTGGGCCTGCTGCTGGCCCTCGGGGCCGCGGGCTGCATCGCGGCCTACAACGTGGCGGCGAAGGTGCAGCTGGACCGCGGCGTGGGGGCCCTGGAGGTGCCGGCGGGCAGCTTCCTGCTGGCCTCGGTGCTGCTGCTGCCCGTGCTGGCGACGCAGCCGCTGGCGTGGCTGGGCAGCCCGGAGGGCGTCGCGCTCGCGCTGTACCTGGGCATCGCGACCATGGGCGTGGCCAACGTGCTGCTGACGCGCGGCATGCGGGCCCTGCGCTCGGGCCCGGTGACCACCCTCATGCTGGCCGACCCGGCCGTGGCGACCGTGCTCGGCGTAGTGGTGCTCGGCGAGCGGCTGTCGGTGATGGCCGGTGTCGGCGTGGCCGTCATCTTCGCCGGGCTGGCGCTGCAGGGGGCGCTCGCGTCGCGGGGCCGGTCCGAGCCCGAGCCCGTGCCGGCGATCTGATCGCCGACGGGCGCTGCGCCGCTGGCCACGAGCCGGGCTGGTCCGCCGGGCGTCCTCCACGCGTCCAGGTTCTCCCGTGCCGCCGATCCTCTCCCGCCGGCACGGGAGAGGATCGTCCTGACGGGAGAACCTGCGCCCGCGACGGGGTCGGGCGCGTGGACTCGGCGATACTGCTCGTCGTGGCGGCTCGGCGGGCGATCGAGGACCTCGAGGGGCATGCCGCGGTCAGGTCCGTGCTCGCCGCGCCGGCCGCTGACGCTCAGGCGTCGTCCGTCGACCGGGCGACGGTGCGCACGGCGGTGCGGTGGACGCTGCAGCTGCTCGCCCAGCGGGCGCCCGGGCACTCGGTCGAGGTGCGGGTGCCGCCGCTGGCTGCGATCCAGGCGGTGGCCGGGCCGACGCATCGGCGCGGCACGCCGTCGGCCGTGGTCGAGATGGATCCCGAGACCTGGCTGGGCCTGGCCACCGGCGCCCTCGGCTGGGAGCAGGCGCGCGCCGACGGGCGCATCCGGGCCAGCGGCGAGCGGGCGGACCTGTCGCCCTGGCTGCCGGTGCTGACCATCCGGGAGGGCTGAACCGCCGCCGGGCTGGCGCCCGGTGCTCATCACCAGGCGGTGAGGGCTGGACTCAGAGGTTGCCCAGGACCAGCGCGAGCCCACCGAACCCGGCGACACCGAGCACCGCGGCGCGCGCAGCCGGCTCGGAGATGCGGGGCGCCAGCCAGGTGCCCGTGAGCGTGCCCAGGAGCAACGCCCCGACCTGCCACAGGTCGGGCAGGACGGGGCCGATCACCAGCATGGTCACGAGGCCCTGGATGAGGAAGAAGCCCTGGAGCGTCGCGCGGGCCTGCACCGGGGGCCAGCCGGCATTCGCTGCGTAGAGGCCCACGGGCGGGCCGCCGACCCCTCCGATGACGTTCATGACCGCGCTCGCCACGCCGGTGCCGATCGCCCCTGGGATCGACACGAGCCGCGCCCAGCGCAGGCCGCGCCAGAGGGCCACGACCCCGACCAGGACCGCGACGCCCGCACCCACGGCCAGGGAGGCCGTGTCCACGCCCGCGACCAGCGCCCCGACGACCGGGGTGGCGAGCAGGGTCGGCACGAGCAGGGTGCCCCCATCGTGGACCCGCACCTGCCGCCACTGGCCGAGCAGCGGCACGACCGACGCGAGGATCCCCAGCAGCACGACGACCGCCACGCCCTCGGTGGGCCCGAGCAGCGCGATGAGCGCCGGGGCGGCGACGAGCGCGAACCCCAGGCCGGTGACGGACTGCGCCAGGACGGACTGCGCCAGTCCCCCGGCCGCCACCCCCGCCACGGCGAGCACGGCGAGCGGGTCCACCCGCGATTCCTATCACCTGCGATGGCACTGGCAGCCCGGGCCACCCGAGCCGCGCCACCGCACCTCCCACGCAGATGCTCCGGCCGCAACGATCTTCTCCCGTCGCAACGGGAGAAGACCGCCGCAACGGGAGACGATCGGTCCCCGGAGGCGGCGTGGCGCGGGAGCGCCGGACGACCGAGCGGTGGCCGGGGGTCTGGTCGCCGCGCTGGCCAGCGGGCTCGCCGAGAGCCCTGGTGAGTCGTTGCTGCGGCTGCGGCTCGTGGGCTTCGGCCTGGACCCGGCCGAGCAGGTGGCCCTGCCCGGCATCCCGGGCAGCCCGCGCGTGGACTTCCTCGTCGACGCGTGGCAGGTGATCGAGTTCGACGGGGAGGCCAAGTACGTGATCGACGGGGATCCGGCCCGCGCCCACTGGGAGGAGAAGCTGCGGCACGACCGGCTCGTGGAGGCGGGGTACGACGTCCTGCGCATCACCTGGGCCGACCTCTGGGACGTCGCGGCGTTGCGCCGGCGGGTGATGCAGGCCCGGGAGCGTGCCCGCCGTCGCCATCCGTGAGCCGCCGCTGGCCCAGGTTCTCCCGACGGACCGATCCTCTCCCGTCGCGACGGGAGAGGATCGACGCGCCGGGAGAAGACGCGATGGGGGCGGGGGAAGATCGTTGACGCCGCCGGGTGCGGCGGCGCGGGGTACGGCGGACGGGCCCTCGGCGAGGCCAGGGTGGTCAGCCGACCGCGCGTCGGCCCTCAGCGGCGGCGGCGACGATCGCCACGACCCGGGCCGCGCGGGTCGCCGGCCGCTTCGCGCTCACGACGTGCCACAGGTGCTGCTTGCGCGAGCCGGGGGGCAGCCCGTCGAAGAACGTCCGCGCCGCCGGCACCGCATCGAGGGCGGCGGCCAGGTCCTCGGGCACCTCGAGCGCCTCGACCGCGTCGAGGAGCTCCCAGGAGCCGTTCGCCTTCGCGACCTCGATCGCGCGCAGGCCACGTTCGGTCATGAGGCCCGAGGGCAGCAGGCGCTCGAGGCGGGCCTTGTTCACCGCCGACCAGGTGGACCGCGGCTTGCGCGGCGTGATCAGCTGCATCGCCGTCTCCTCGTCCCGTGGGCGCGCGGTGGAGTCGATCCACCCGAAGCACAGGCACTCCTCGACGATCTCGTCGTACGTGGGCGCAGGCCGGCCGGAGGCCTTTTTGTAGGTGATGAGCCAGATGCCCTCGGAGCGCTCACAGTTGGCCGTGAGCCACTCGCGCCACTCCTGGCGCGAGGTCACCTGGACCTGCTCGTAGTCGTCGATGCCCATGGCGCTGGATGGTGGCACGGGCACCGGGCCGCGGCATCCCGCCGCGTCCTGGGCTCAGGCAGCCGGGCCCTCGTCCTCGCCGAACAGCGCCGGGAACGTCGCCGCACGGGCGGTCCGCACCTCGTCGAGGGGCAGCACGAGCGCCTCGCCGAACACCCCGTCGACCACGAGCGCCTGACCCCCGTCGGCCACCCCGGCGTCGGCCCCGATGCCCGAGTCCACGACCCCGATGCGAGCCGCCGCGAATCCCCGCGCGGCGCACATCTCGGCGAACCGCAGCTCCTCGGATCGCGGCACGGCCACGATCGCCCGGGTGGCGGACTCGGCGAGCAGGAACACGAACGGGTCCAGCCCGTCGGGCACCCAGCAGCGCGCGCCCACGCCCGACCGCAGCGCCATCTCGAGCAGCGCCACGACCACGCCGCCATCGGAGACGTCGTGCGCGGCGGCGAACAGCCCGTCGCGCGAGCCGGCCACGAGGATCTGGGCGAGCGTGCGCTCGGCGTCGAGATCCAGGTGCGGGGGCATGCCGCCGAGGTGGCCGTGGACGACGTGGGCCCACTCCGAGCCGGCGAACTCGTCGCGCGTCTCACCGAGCAGGTAGAGCAGGTCGCCGTCGGTGGACCAGGCCATCGGCGTGCGCCGCGCCACGTCGTCGAGCACGCCGAGCACGCCGACCACCGGGGTCGGGTGGATCGCGACGTCCCCGGTCTGGTTGTAGAACGACACGTTGCCCCCGGTCACCGGGGTGCCCATGCGCTGGCACACATCGGCCAGGCCGGTCACCGCCTGCGCGAACTGCCACATGACGGCCGGGTCCTCGGGTGAGCCGAAGTTCAGGCAGTTGGTGATCGCCAGCGGCACCGCGCCGGTCACCGCGACGTTGCGGTAGGCCTCGGCGTAGGCCAGCTGGGCGCCGGCGTAGGGGTCGAGCGCGGCGAACCGGCCGTTGCAGTCGGTGCTCAGCGCGACCCCACGGCCCGTGGCCTCATCGACCCGGACCACCCCCGCGTCCTCGGGCATCGCGAGCACCGTGTTGCCCTGGACGTACCGGTCGTACTGCTCGGTGACCCAGTCCTTCGCGGCGAGGTTCGGGGAGGCGACGAGGGCCAGCACCGTGTCGCGCAGCTCGGCGGCGCTGCCCGGGCGGGGCAGCCGCTCGGGGGTCGGGGCGTCGTCCTGCCGCGCGGTCAGCCACGCCGGCCTGGCCATCGGCCGGTCGTACACCGGCCCCTCGTGGGCCACCGTCCGCGGCGGCACGTCCACGATCTGCTCGCCGCGCCACTCGATGGTCAGCCGCCCGGAGTCGTTGACCTCGCCGATGATCGCGGCCTCGATCTCCCACTTGGCGCAGATCGCGAGGAACGCGTCGATCCGGTCGGGGTGGACCACCGCGGCCATCCGCTCCTGCGACTCGCTCATGAGGATCTCCTCGGGCGAGAGCGTGTGGTCGCGCAGCGGCACGCGGTCGAGCACGACGTGCATGCCGCCGTCACCGTTCGACGCCAGCTCCGAGGTGGCGCACGAGATGCCGGCCGCCCCGAGGTCCTGGATGCCCTCCACGAGGCCGGCGCGCAGCACCTCCAGCGTGCACTCGATGAGCAGCTTCTCCATGAACGGGTCGCCGACCTGCACCGCCGGGCGCTTCGTCGGCCCGCCCTCGGAGAACGTGTCGGAGGCCAGGATCGAGGCCCCGCCGATGCCGTCGCCGCCGGTCCGGGCGCCGTAGAGCACGACGAGGTTGCCCACGCCGCGCGCGGACGCGAGGTGGATGTCCTCGTGGCGCAGCACGCCCACGCACAGGGCGTTCACGAGCGGGTTGCCCTGGTACACCGGGTCGAAGACCAGCTCGCCGCCGATGTTCGGCAGGCCCAGGCAGTTGCCGTAGCCGCCGATGCCCGCCACGACACCGGGCAGCACGCGCCGGGTGTCGGGGTGGTCGGCGGCGCCGAAGCGCAGCGGGTCCATCACGGCCACCGGCCGGGCACCCATGCTCATGATGTCGCGCACGATGCCCCCCACGCCCGTGGCCGCCCCCTGGTAGGGCTCGACGTAGCTCGGGTGGTTGTGCGACTCGACCTTGAACGTGACCGCCCAGCCGTCGCCGATGTCGACGACGCCGGCGTTCTCCCCGATGCCCACGAGCAGCGCGTCGGTCTCGGGCTTCTTCTCGCCGAACTGGCGCAGGTGCACCTTCGAGGACTTGTAGGAGCAGTGCTCGCTCCACATGACGGAGTACATCGCCAGCTCCGACGAGGTCGGCCGACGGCCGAGGATCTCGCGGATGCGGGCGTACTCGTCGGGCTTGAGGCCCAGCTCGGCGAACGGCTGGGCGGTGTCGGGCTGGGCGGCGGCGGCGGAGACGGTGTCGATCATGCGCGCGCCCCCGCGGGCAGTGCCGAGCCGGTGGCGGCCAGGTGGGCCAGGATCGAGGTGAAGAAGCCCAGGCCGTCGGTGCCCGGGCCGGTGAGCGGCTCGACGGCATGCTCGGGATGCGGCATGAGCCCGACGACGTTGCCCGCCTCGTTGCAGATCCCAGCGATGTCGCGCTGCGAGCCGTTGGGGTTCACGTCGGCGTAGTAGGCGACGACGCGACCCTCGGCCTCGAGCAGGTCCAGCGTGGCCTCGTCGGCCTGGAAGCGGCCCTCGCCGTTCTTCAGCGGGACGACGATGCGCTCGCCGGCCTCGTAGTCGCGGGTCCACGGGGTCGCGGCGTTGGCGATCTCGAGGGCCTGGTCCCGGCACACGAAGTGCAGGCCGGCGTTGCGGGTCAGCGCGCCCGGCAGCAGATGCGACTCGCACAGCACCTGGAAGCCGTTGCAGATGCCCAGGACCGGCAGGCCGTCACGCGCCGCGGCGATGATCGAGTCCATCGCCGGTGCGAACCGGCTGATGGCCCCGCACCGCAGGTAGTCGCCGTACGAGAAGCCGCCGGGCAGCACGACGGCGTCCACCCCGTGCAGGTCGGCGTCGGCGTGCCAGAGGGCGACCGGCTCACCACCGGCGACGCGCACCGCCCTGGCGGCGTCCCCGTCGTCGAGCGAGCCGGGGAACGTCACGACCCCGATGCGCATCAGGACCGGTCCGCCGCGGGGACGACCGGGGTGGGCCGGTCCTCGCCGGCGGGCTCGCAGGCGCACTCGCCGCAGTCGCAGCCGGCCTCGGCGTCGGTGTCCTCGAGCTCCTCGTAGATCTCGTAGTCCTCGATCACCGGGTTGCTCAGCAGCGAGCCGGCCAGCTCGTCGAGGCGCTCGGCGAGGTCCTCGTCGAGCTCGCCCTCGACCTCGATCTCGAAGCGCTTGCCCTGGCGCACCGAGCTGATCCCGGTCAGCCCCAGCCGGCCCAGCGCGCCCATGACGGCACGGCCCTGGGGGTCGAGGATCTCGGGCTTGAGCATGACGTCGACCACGACGCGGGCCACGGCGCCTCCTGGGCAGGTTCCGGCTGGTGCGCACAGCGTACTTGCGCCCCCGCGACCGGCCCGTGGCGCCGCTCCACCCGCGGGGGCAGGGCCGGCCTCAGGGGGCGCTGGCGCGCGTGGCTCGCCGGGCGGCCCGGCGGCGCAGGAACACCACGAGCCACACGACCAGCGCGACCATGAGCAGCAGCGCCAGGACCGGCGCGAGCAGGGCCGTCAGCGACAGCCCGAGCGAGAAGCCGTCCTCCACCGTGCTCACCACGGGCGCCCCGGCACCGGCCGTCGCGACGTTCACCACCGGCCGCACGGTCGCCTTGGTGGCGTGCACGCTGGCGGCGGTGACCAGGCCCAGGATGAGCGCGAGGGCCTGGGACCACTGCTCGTCCACCCCCGTCGCCGCACCCGCGAACAGCACGGCGCCGGAGGCGGGCCGGATCACGGTCTGCACGACGTCGTTCACCGAGTCCACGGCCGGGATCTTGTCGGCGAGCAGCTCGACGGCCAGCAGCACGCCGAGGATCACCAGCGCCGGGGTGCTGCCGAGCAGGTCGTAGGGCGCCCCGAAGCTCACGACGTCGAAGCGGATGAGCAGGCCGGCGATCAGCAGGGGGATGTAGGCGTTCAGCCCGGCGGCGACCGCCAGGCCGATGCCGGTGACCAGGATCGTGCCTGCCTCCATGGCGGTCAGGGTACGTCGGCCCGGGCTACGGCGCGGCCAGCTGCGCCTGCGGGGTCGCGCCACCCATGTCGGCGAACAGCTCGTTGGCCTCGGCGGTGTCCCACTTCAGGACCCACTGGCCGTTCTCCCAGTGGTCGCTGTCGAGCGTCGGCACCGTGGTGATCTCCGCGGCGCCGGAGGCCACCCGGGCCATGCCTGCGCCGAGCAGGGCCAGGTCGACCACGCCCGAGTCGCGGTCCACGGCCACCGAGTCGGTGGCTGCCGTCACGATCCCCCACTGCCGGAAGGGGTTCACCACGGTCATCGGGCTCAGGATCCGGTCGACCGTCAGGCGCACCCACTCCTGCTGGCGCTCCATGCGGCCGAGGTCCCCGGTCGGGTCGGCGTAGCGCATGCGCACCCAGGCCAGCGCGTCGCGACCGTCGAGCACCTGGCAGCCGGCAGCGACGTCCAGGCCGCTGTTCTCGTCGGTGATCGCCTCGTCGAAGCACACCTCGACCCCGCCGACCGCGTTCGTGAGGTCGACGATCCCGGTCATGCCGACCTCCATGTAGTGGTCGACGTGCAGGCCGGTGTTGTACTCGACGGTCTGGACCAGCAGGGGCGCGCCGCCGAACGAGAACGCCGCGTTGATCTTGGCTCCGCGCGGACCCACCTCGGAGCCGTCCGCCGCCGTGTGCGCCGGGATCGTCACCCATGAGTCGCGCGGCACCGAGATCAGCCGCGGGGTCAGCGAGCCGCGCGGCTGGTGCAGCAGCATGATCGTGTCGGTGCGCTGCCCCTCCTCGTTGCCGGTGTTGAGCTCGGACTGCTCCTCGGCGCTGAGGTCGGCCCGGCTGTCCGACCCCACGAGCAGCCAGACCCGTCCGGGGGTGTCGGGGATCGAGTCGGCGGGCAGCGCGTCGATCCGCTGCAACGAGCTGGCGGCGTACACGACCAGCACGACCAGCCACGCGGCGTAGGCCAGCAGCGCCCAGGTGAGCACGCGCAGGGCGCGCCGGCCTGGCCCCCGACGGCGGCGGACCGTGCGCACCCTCGGCGGCAGCACGGGGGTCGTCGGGGGTGCGGCCGGCGGGGTGGGCGGGGGTGCGGCCCCGGCCGACCCGACTGCCGCGGCGCCAGCAGCGGCGGCCCCGACGGCTGCGACCTGGTGCGGCGGTGGCGCCGGCCGAGCGCCGGGCTCCTCGCGCTCGGCCGCCCACGAGCCGTCCGGCAGCCGCCGGTAGAGGGTCGAGCCGGTCATCGCGCCATGATCGCACGGGCTGCGCCGGTGCCCGAAGCATCAGGGCAGATGTCCGCTGGCCGTGGCGCCGGTGCCCGACGCAACGGGGGCAGGTGGTCCGCCGGCCGTGCGGAGCCGGTGCGCTCACCGCGCCGCAGCCGCGCCGGGCTGCATAGTCTGGCGGCGGCGGTGCGTCCGCCCGCCGCTGCCCAGGAGGTGCCATGACCCACGAGCGCGCCGGCCAGCCGGCCCAGGACAGCGACCTCGTCGACGTCGCCCAGCTCATCACGGCCTACTACGCGCTCCAGCCGGACCCCGAGGACGTCGACCAGCGCGTCGCGTTCGGCACCTCCGGCCACCGCGGCTCGAGCCTGCGCACGTCCTTCAACGAGTTCCACATCCTGGCCACGACCCAGGCGATCGTGGAGTACCGCGCCCAGCAGGGCACCGACGGGCCGCTGTTCCTGGCCAAGGACACCCATGGCCTGTCCGAGCCGGCCTGGGTCTCCGCCCTCGAGGTGCTCGCCGCCAACGACGTGCCCGTGCTCATCGACAGCCGCGACCGCTACACCCCGACCCCGGCCCTGAGCCACGCGATCCTGGCCCACAACCGCGGCCGCACGGACGGCCTGGCCGACGGCATCGTCGTGACGCCCTCGCACAACCCGCCGCCCGACGGCGGCTTCAAGTACAACCCGCCGAACGGCGGCCCGGCGGACACCGATGCCACCAGCTGGATCCAGGACCGGGCCAACCAGATCATCGCTGACGGGATGGGCGACGTGCGGCGGATCCCGCTGCGCACGGCGCTGGCCCAGGACGAGGTCGGCCGGTACGACTACCTCGACGCCTACGCCCGCGACCTGCCGAACGTGCTCGACCTCGAGGCGGTGCGGGCAGCCGGCGTGCGCCTCGGCGCGGATCCCATGGGCGGCGCGGCGGTGGACTACTACGGCTACATCGCCGAGCTGCACGGCCTGCTGCTCGTCGCCGTTCGCGATGGCCTCGCTGGTCGCGCTGCGCGAGCAGTTCCAGGTGGCGTTCGGCAACGACGCGGACGCCGACCGGCACGGCATCGTGACGCCCGGCGCCGGGCTCATGAACCCCAACCACTACCTCGCCGTGGCCATCCAGTACCTCTACGCCAACCGGCCCGGCTGGCGCGCCGACGCCGCCGTGGGCAAGACGCTGGTGTCCTCCTCGATGATCGACCGGGTCGCCGCCGACCTCGGCCGCCGGCTCGTCGAGGTGCCGGTGGGCTTCAAGTGGTTCGTGCCGGGGCTGGTGGACGGCTCGTTCGGCTTCGGCGGCGAGGAGTCGGCCGGGGCGTCGTTCCTGCGCAAGGACGGCACCGTCTGGACCACCGACAAGGACGGCATCCTGCTCACGCTGCTCTCGGCGGAGATCACGGCCGTGACCGGCCGGGACCCGTCCGAGCACTACGCCGAGCTGACCGCGCGGCACGGCGCGCCGGCCTATGCGCGGGTGGACGCGCCGGCCAACCGCGAGGAGAAGGCCCGCCTGGCCTCGCTGTCCCCCGAGCAGGTGAGCGCCACCGAGCTCGCCGGTGAGCCCATCACCGCCAAGCTCACGGCCGCTCCCGGCAACGGGGCGCGGATCGGCGGGCTCAAGGTGACCACGGCCAACGGCTGGTTCGCGGCACGGCCCTCGGGCACCGAGGACGTGTACAAGATCTACGCGGAGTCGTTCCTGGGCGCCGAGCACCTCGCGCGCATCCAGGCCGAGGCCCGCGAGGTCGTGTCGGCGGCGCTGGCCGGCTGAGCCCGCGCCGGGCGTGGCCCGTTCGGCTGTGCCCGCGACTGGCGCCGCCCTCGCCGGCTGCCTTCGGCCAGGCCCGCGTACTTGGCCGGATCCAGCCGGGCATCCATGCAGGTCAGGATCGCGAACCCCCTGGCTGGCGGCAGTGCCAACTCGGAACGCGCGCCGAACGACTCGGCGTACGCGGCATTGGCGGTCAGTACCTCATCCAGAACAGACATCAGAAGAGCCTTTCGTCGGTAATCGGCACGAGTAACCGATCGTTGGGAAGTTGGTTGGTCGCGGAGGTCCCACGCGTGCGAGACCCGCTGAGGGTGGTGGGGCGTCCATCGGCATCGCGGCACAGGGAACCCCGCGAACGCCACGGCAGGAATGGGCAGCAGATCGTCAGCCGCGACAACAGACTGCGCTGCTGGTGCGCCCCAGATCCACGGGGCGGCGAACCACGAGGAAGAGCTGCACGGCGCCAGTCACAAAGGTGACCCTAACAACCAGGCCGGGTTGCGCGGAAGGGCCGTCCACCATCCGGACCAGGCAGGTCGACCCGAGAAGCCCCGCAACCACGCAACTGGCGCTCGTCTACGGGACCCCCTGCACCGTGACCCCCGACGGTGC
>JALOLK010000131.1 GCA_025456015.1 Candidatus Nanopelagicales bacterium | reverse complement strand
CGAGGCTCGTCGCCTGACCGGCGCGCGCCAGGCTGAACAGCAGGAACACCAGCAGGGCGGTCATCGCGAGCATGCCGAACAGCCGGTCGAAGTACCAGCCGAGGGACCACCGGGCCGTGTTCATGTTCACGATCGCGGCACCGAGCTGGAGCATGAGGACGGCGGTCAGCCACCGCTGCATGAGCGAGCCCCCTCGCTGGCACCACAGCGCGAGCCCCGCACCCGCCAGTGACAGCCCCAGGAGCAGCCGGTCCAGGGCCACGCCGAACGACGTCAGGTCCCCGTTCGCAGCGATCAGCGTGGGCCGCAGCGCGGTGTCCACGGCGACCAGCGCCACCGTCAGCAGGGCCGCGACCACCACGCCCACGGCCGACGGCCGGTTGTCGAGCGCTGGGTTGGGGCGCCGATGCCAGATCCGGTCGATGTGGAACAGCCAGACGGCCACCACCAGGCCGACGAGGAAGGCGAAGTGCCAGCAGTAGAAGAGCCAGGGAGCGGACTGCGGCCCTCCCACGAGGGGTTCCTGGCCCCCGAACCCGCCGGGGAAGAACAGCGGGAAGCACAGCAGGAGCACGGTCACGTACAGGTAGGTACCGCCCAGCCACCGGTAGCCGCGGCGGCCCGTGGCGCTCGCCTGTCCGTAGAGCAGCAGGGACGTGAGCCCGCACACGACGACGAGGACCAGGGCGTGGGCGATCGGAACCCACAGCAGCTCGGGCCAGGCGTCGCCGCCCCGGGAGAGCACGACCAGCGAGAGCCCGAGGTAGAGCACGCTGCCCACCCAGGCGGCGATGCGACCGGTGCGGGAGCCCGGCCGGGCCTCATCGAGGGTGAAGAGCGCCGCGGCCACAGGCAACTCCCCGGGCTCGGGGATGGGGCCCCAAGGCTAGCCTCCCCCACCAAGGGCGACCAGACCCGGGACCGGACGCCCGACCGCCGCCCGGGCGCCGTGCCCCGCCCGCCGACGGCCCGAGCACGTCACGAGCCACGGACGGCGTGGCAGGGACGCCGTGGTGTCGTGAGCTGGCTGTCGGTGCGGGCCGCAGCGGTCAGGGGTGGACCTGGTTGCGCCGGCCTGCGATCTTCGCGGCGTAGACGAGGTCCGCGGCGCTGTTGCGGGCGTGCTCGGGGTGGCTCCCGGGGCTGGTGGTGGTCACCGCGATCGTGGCCGTCAGCACCCCGTGCGGCGGGTTGTCCGCGTGCGGGATGCCCAGGGCCTGCACGGCGGCGCGCAGCCGGTCAGCGGCGATGGCTGCGGTGGCGGTGTCGACGCCGGGCAGCAGGGCGACGAACTCCTCCCCGCCCTTGCGGAACACCTGGTCCTGCGCGCGGAGCCCACCGGCCAGCGCCGCGGCGACCGCGGTCAGGGCGGCGTCCCCGGCTGCGTCGCCGTAGCGGTGGTTGAAGTCGCCGAAGAGGTCCAGGTCGATGAACAGCACAGCGACGGGGTAGGTGGCCTCGGCCAGCAGGTCCTCGGCCTGCTGCAGCGCCCACGGGTTCGGCAGTCCGGTGAGGGCGTCGGTGCGCGATTGCTCGCGCAGCCGGTCGTTCTCCTCGCGCAGCTGCTGCAGCCACGACATCAGCGAGCTGCGGTCCCGGGCCCAGTCCTGCACCTCGGGCCCGTCCGGCACGACGCAGCCACCGCCGCGGGCCTTGGCCACGTGCAGTGCCCGGTCCGCGCGCATCAGCGCGTGGTCGGGGAACCGCCCGGCGGTCAGCTCGGCCATCCCCACCGACACGGACACCACCAGCGGCCCGGTCCCGGCCGGGAGGCCGGTGACCGGCTGCTGCACCGCCTCGGTGATCCGGGCCAGTGTCGGCACGGCCTCGGACCGGCTCGCGCCCGGCAGCACGACCACGAACTCGTCGCCGCCGGTCCGGGCGGCGATCCCCGGCCGGGGGACCGTCGCGGCCAACGTGGTGGCCACCTGGCGGATGACCGCGTCGCCGGTGCGGTGCCCGTAGGCGTCGTTGACCAGCTTCAGACCGTCGATGTCGAACGAGGCGACCACCCCGCCGCCGTGCTGGGCGAGCATCTCGAGCTGGTCCTGCAGGCCCCGGCGGTTCAGCAGCCCGGTGAACCGGTCGTGCTGCGCGGGCTCGAAGTCCGGATCCTCACGCAGCGACAGCAGGAACCCGGCCGGCTCGCGAAGGCCGGGGAGCCGGGAGACCGCCACGAGCACCCGCCGTTCCTCGAGGAGCTCGACGGAGTGGGCCGCGTCACTGGGAGTCTCGCCGTCGGCGAACTCCTCGACGAGCAGCGCGACCGAGCCCAGCCGCGACAGCGCGGACAGCGGCCGACCCACCATCAACGGCCCGACCAGCTGCTCGGCCGCCGGATTGGCCAGCAGCACCGTGCCGTCCGCGGCCACCGCGACCATGCCCTGCGCCGATCCGGCCACCATCGCCAGCGCGACCGCGCCCGGACTCGCCGCGCTCCGCCCTCCCTCGCCCATCCTGCCCCCGTTCCCGAGCCGCCGTTCCGCAGCCCGGGCCGCCGGCTCCGCCTGCAGATGCCCGCTGATGCTACGGGTGGCGAGCCGGCCTTCCCCGGCCAGCCAGGGGCGGGCCGGGCGCTGCTCCCCCGCCCCGCGGACGGTCACCGGACCCCGACGTCCGGTCAGCCGAGGTCGAACCACCCTCGGCCGCACCTGCGGCCGTTGCCCGTCGTCGCCGGTCGGGTCTACCTTCGACGCATCCGGGGAGCGGGACATCCCTCGGTCAGGCCCGGAGGAGGTGCCCATGGCGTGGCGTTTCAACGCTCCGCCGGGGTGGCCGGCGCCGCCCCCGGGGTGGGTTCCGCCACCCGGCTGGACCCCTGATCCCTCGTGGCCGCCCGCCCCCGAGGGCTGGCCGTTCTGGGTCGAGCACGCCGAGGCCCCCGCGTGGGGCTCGGCGCCGGAGGAGGTGGAACCGCCAGCACCGGTGGCGTCGCCACCGGGCAGGCGCGGGGGCGCGGGTCGGATCATCCTCGTCGTCGTCCTGCTGCTGCTCGGCCTCGCGATCCTCGCGGCGGCCGTCTCCCTGCTCGCGTGGACCCTGGGCAGCACCCAGACCCAGGAGCTGCGGACCGAGACCCCCGCCGCGACCGTGCGTGTCGAGGGCTCCTGCGCATCGATCACGCTGCGCGAGGGGAGCCCGGGCGTGGTCACGACACGGGCGACGATCCGTTCCACCTGGCGCGAGCCGAAGGTGACCAGCCAGCTGGAGGGCGAGCTGGTCCGGGTCGCCGTGGACTGCCCGGCCCTCTCGTTCGGGTCGAGCGTCTCGCTCGTGGTCGAGGTGCCCCCAGCGGGCGCGGTCGAAGCGCGGAGCTCGGCGGGCAGCATCACCGCCCAGGGACTGAGCTCGGACCTCACCCTGAGCAGCAGCGCGGGCAGCGTGAGCGCCACCGAGCTCTCCTCGACCCGCGTGTCGGCGGACTCCTCGGCGGGTTCGGTGGCGCTGTCCTGGGCGGCGTCGGCGGATCCGACGACCGTCTCCGCGACCAGCTCGGCTGGCAGCGTGCGGGTGAGCGTCCCGGACGTGGCAGAGGTCGCGTGGCGGGTCGACGCGGACTCCTCGGCGGGCAGCACGACCGTCGAGGTGCGCACGGACCCGGCCTCCGATCGGACCATCACGGCCCGCAGCAGCGCGGGATCGGTCGTCGTCGGCTACCGATGACGGGTCGTCGCCGGCCCGTGCGGGAGGGTCACGTCCCCGGGGTCTGCTGATCCGGGTCCACGCGCTGGGACGAGGCCTCCGCCGGGACGCGAGCGGCCTCGGCGTGCCAGACCGGGCCGGGATCGGCGCTGATCGCGGCCCAGCGGTTGGTCGCGGCGAAGCCGATCAGCACGACGAGGTGCAGCACCCACAGCCATCCGAGCACCGCGATGATGGCACCGACGAGGGATGCCCCGGCGAAGGGTGCGCCGAAGTCGATCGGCAGGCGCAGGAAGACGACGAAGCCCTGCAGGAACCCGCTGATGAACGCCGCCGTGGCCAGCCCGCCCAGCACCGAGGCCCGCCACGGCATGGTGCCGGGTGCGACGACGTGGAAGCTCCAGCCCAGCGGGACGGCGAGCACCAGCCAGTTCACGGTGAGTGCGAGCCACACGCCCAGCGCCTCCGCGGCGACCCCCTCCCCGGCCAACCGGTTGAGCACGGGTGTGATGCCGAGCACGGCGAGGAGCAGCAGCGGGGCCACCAGCAGCAGCGGTACCACCGCGAGCCGGCCGCGCAACCCCGGGGCCCCGTCGGCCGTCTCCGCCAGCCGCGCGTACGCGCGGCGCAGCCCCTCGCCGTAGAGCGTGGCCGGCAGCACGCAGGCCAGCGCTGCCCACCACGACAGGCTGCTGCCCACGGCGAACATGGCGTCGGCGACCGCCGCCCCGTCGGTGGCCGAGGGCAGCACCGCGGTCAGGCACGGCCGCGTAGAACGTGACGCCCGCGCCGAGCAGGAACAGGTCGTGCCGCCCGAGCAGCTCGCGGGTGGCATGCGCAGTGCGGCGCCACCTGCCTCCGGCCCCCGGACGACCTTCGAGGTCGCCCACGTCGGCGAGTATGGCGCCCGTCGCGCGCTGCCACGACTGCCGAGGGCCTTCCCGCACCGGCAGTGGGCGCCTCGGCCGGGCGATCCCGAACGCAGGGGACAGCAGCAGGCACCAGCGCAGCGATGACCACCATGGGTCGGGGTGGTGCGCGCCCCGCCCCGCGCGCGCCCTGCGCTGTTCGGTTCCCGTTGCCGGATGGTTCCGACGGCGTCCGCTGCGTGGCCACGTCGCGGTCCTACCGTCCCCGGATGCGCTCAGCCCCGGCCCAGGGTCGCCGCCTCGTCCTCGTCGTCGAGGACAACCCATCGATCGCCGAGACCCTCGAGTACCTGCTCCACGAGGACGGCTTCGACGTGGTGCTCGCCACCACAGGGCCGCAGGGCCTGGACCAGTTCGAGACCCTCGCACCGGACCTGGTCCTGCTCGACCTGATGCTGCCGGGGCTCAACGGCCTCGAGGTGTGTCACCGCATCCGCGCCCGGTCGACCGTGCCGATCCTCATCGTC
>JALOLK010000064.1 GCA_025456015.1 Candidatus Nanopelagicales bacterium | reverse complement strand
CGCCGAAGCCTCGCTGGTCCCTGCGCCGTGCAGGTGGGAGCATCGTCCGATGCTGCCTCGCCTGGCCGGTCCGCGATCGCTCGCCGTCGCGGGCGTCCTGCTGCTGGCAGGTTGCTCCTCGCTCGGGGGGGACACGGTCGGCTCCGGCGACCGGGGGCCTGCACCCCCCGCTCCTGTGGCAGCCGGGGGAGGGGCGCACGGCGGTCATGCCTCGGCCTCCCCTGGGGCGTCGCTCGGGCTCACCGAACGCACCGCCCGTGCGTTGCCGGACGGCGGCCGCGAGGTGAGCCTGCCACTGCCGGAAGGGCCCTACACCCCGAGCGCCCCGAACGGGGGCACGGACGACTACCGCTGCTTCCTGCTCGACCCCGGCGTGCGGCAGGACACGTTCCTGACCCAAGCGGAGGTGGTGCCCGGCGACGCCTCGCTCGTGCACCACGCGATCCTCTTCCGCGTCGCGCCCGACCAGGTCGGTGCCGCGGAGCGCATGGAGGCCGAGTCCCCGGGCCAGGGCTGGACCTGCTTCGGGGACAGCGGGATCCCACGCGGCGACGGCCCCGCCGGCCGGCTCGACGACTCCGGCTGGTTGGGGGCGTGGGCGCCGGGCAGCGAGCCGGTGTCGTACGGCGAGGAGGCCGGCGTCCCCGTCGCCGCGGGGTCACGGATCGTCCTGCAGGTGCACTACAACCTGCACGGCGGAACCGGATCGGACTCCACGGGCCTGCGCCTGCGGTTCGCCCAGCCCGGGGCAGACCTCGTCGCGCTGCGCACCGTGCTCCTCGCCGCACCCGTGGAGCTGCCCTGCACGGATGCGGAGCGCGGCCCGCTGTGCGACCGGCAGTACGCCCTCGAGGACCTCGCCAAGCGGTTCGGCCCCGACGCGGTGCGCCGGGTCGCCGGGCTGCAGCTGCTCTGCGACGGCGACATGTACCAGCCGACGCCCTCCTCGACCCAGACCTGCAACCGCCCGGTCACCGCTGCGATGACGGTGCGCTCGGCGGCCGGCCACATGCACCTGCTCGGGCGCAGCATCCGCGTCACGGTCAACCCGGGCCGGGACTCGGAGCGGACGCTGCTGGACATCCCGGTGTGGAACTTCGACGACCAGCGTGCTCGCCCCGTGGCTCCGGTCGCGACCGTGGGCCCCGGCGACGTCCTGCAGGTCCGGTGCACCTGGGACGCGGGCCTGCGCGCCCGGCTGCCGGCGCTGCAGGACACCCCAGCGCGGTACGTCACCTGGGGCGAGGGCACCACCGACGAGATGTGCCTGGCGATCCTGGCCGTCTCCGACGCCTGAGCGGCCACCCGGGGCACGCGTGCCTCCTCCCCTGCTGGCGGTGCCAGACTGTCCGGGGTCAGCAGCGGGCCGCGCCTGGGCCCGCCGGTCCGAGCACGAGAACGGGGCCCCACCCATGGCCTGGCGGGCAGCGATCACGGTGCTGGCCCTGGCAGGTCTCGTGCTCGGCCTGCTGTGGACCTTCCAGCGGCACCTGATCTACTTCCCGGACACCGCCGACGCCCCGCGCGCCGCCTCGGTCCTTGCCGGCGCGCGTGACGTCCCCCTGCGGACCGCCGACGGCCTGGTGCTCGGCGCCTGGTTCGTACCCCCCGTCGGTCCCGACCGTGGCCTCGCCGTCCTGCTGGCACCCGGGAACGCGGGCAGCCGTGTCGACCGCGCGCCCTTCGCCGATGCGCTGCGCCGGGCGGGCCTGGCGGTCCTGCTGATGGACTACCGCGGCTACGGCGGCAACCCCGGCAGCCCCAGCGAGCAGGGCCTGGCCAAGGACGCCGACGCCGCCGTCGCCGCACTCCGCGACCTGGGCTACTCGCCGGACCGGACCATCTACTTCGGCGAGTCGCTGGGGACCGGGGTGGTGGCATCCCTGCAGGAGCGCCACCCGCCCGCCGGGGTCGTGCTGCGGTCCCCGTTCACGGAGCTGGCGGCCGTCGGCACCCACCACTACCGCTGGCTCCCCGTCGCGCCGCTCCTGCGGGATCGGTTCCCGGTGGCAGCGCCGATGGCGCGATCCCCGGTGCCGACGGTGGTGGTCTACGGGGACCGCGACTCCATCGTGCCGCCAGCGCTCAGCGCTGCGGTGGCCGAGTCCGCCGGCGCGCTGGCCGGCGTGCTCGTCCTGCCCGGGGCGGACCACAACGACGCCGTGATGATCGGCCAGGAGGTGGCCCAGGCGGTGGCCGCCCTGGCCGACGCGGTGGCGCCGCCGGGCGGCTGACCCAGCCCGGGGATACGTCGCCGGACCACGTGCCCCGGGATCACGGCGCCGGAGCCGTGACCGCGCCTTCCCCGGCCGTGCCGGGGGCCCTACCCTCGTCCGGGTGGTCCACCCCGTGCCTGATGCGCCCCTGACCAGCACGCAGATCGTCGCGATGACCCGCGACGTCGGTGGGGAGTGGGCGGTCGCCCATGCCCAGCGCCTGTTGGCCCTCATCGACCTCATCGGTGCCGAGCTGCCGCACGATCGCCGCATCCTGGAGATTGCGGCGTACGTGCACGACTGGGGTGCCTTCCCGGCCCACTTCGTCGACGGCGTCGACCACGCCGAACGCTCCCGCGAGGTGGTCGCCGAGCAGCTGCTGCCCCGGCTCGACCTCACCGCGCAGGAGGCAGCGACGCTGCTCGAGGCGGTCGCCCTGCACGACTACCGCGACTCCAGGACGCCCAGCACCGCCGAGGCCCTGCTGCTGCGTGAGGCCGACATGCTCGACTTCCTCGGGGCCATCGGCATCGCCCGCGACTTCGCGCGAGGGCCCAAGGAGCTGCCCGCCTCCCTGCGCGTCATCCACGAGCGACACGGCACGATCCGCGGACGGCTCACCCTGCCCGAGTCCCGCACGATCGCCGAGCGCCGGTACGCGCACACGGCCGACTTCCTCAGCGCCCTGGACGAGGACGGCATGGGCCACCTCTGACCGGGGACGGCACCCCGGCCACCGATCCTGGTCAGCCGCCCTCGAGAGCCGCGATCGCCGCACGGATGGTGTCCGGCAGCGCCGCCTTGCGACCGGCGCCGTAGTCGAACGCGACGACGCGCGCCTCGCCCTCGGCCGCGACCCGGCCCAGCCGCTGGCTCACGACGCGATAGCGCATCGTGAACCGATCCTCGCCCACGTCCTCCACCCGGGCCCCGAGCACCACCTCGTCGGGGTGGGTGAGCGGGGCACGGTACGTGCACGAGGTCTGTGCCAGGATCGGCCCGACACCGCCAGCCGCCAGGTCCGCGTCCCAGCCGAGCCGCGCGAAGTAGTCGATGCGCGCGGACTCGAACCACCGGAAGTAGGTGGTGTTGTTGACGTGGCCGAGCGCGTCCATGTCGCCCCAGGCGACCGGCCAGCGCAGGGTGACGGGGAATCCGGCGAGCAGGTCCTCGGGCACGCCCGCGATGCTACGCGGCCCAGGAGCGGGCCCCGCCGGTGGTCAGGGGTCGCTGCGACCCCGGGCCGCCCCGGCGGTGGCCCCGCGGCCCGTCAGCCGGCGCTGCACCACTCCCCGGGGGTGTGGACCGTGTGGACGACGCGCAGCTCGGCCTCGACGTCGGCGGTGACCTCCGGGCGCAGGTCCGGCGCGATCCGCCACTCGAACCGCTCCTCGGGGCCGACCCAGCGCGCTCGCTCCGCCAATGCGAGCGGGACCAGGCGCAGTCGCTGGTGCATCCACGCCGGGGACCACGGGCCGTCCTCGAGGATCGACTGCGCGGCCCGGAACTCCAGGTAGACCGTGCGGCGCAACGCCTTGCCCGAGGCCGGCGGGGAGCCGTGGACGATCATGTCGTCGTGCACGAGCACGTCGCCGGCCTCGAGCTCGACCTCGATGGCGCCGGGCATCTGCCAGCCGTGGGTCTCGGCCAGCGCGCAGGCATCGGTGCGGCGCACCTGCGACCCGGGGATCACGTGCAGCGCGCCCGCCCCGCTGCGTGAGGCGTCGAGGTAGACGTCGACGTTGAACAGCCGATGCCGACGGGCGTGGACGGCGTCCTGGTGCCACGGCACCGGCGCACCGTCGCCCGCGGCCTTCATCACCATCGACTCGTACGTGGGCACGAAGTCCGGGCCGGCCAGGCTCTCGGCGATCCCCAGCACGGCGCGCGACCCGAGCAGCTCGAGCGAGGCCCGCTCGCCCTTGTCGTGGAGGTAGTCCACGCGCCACATGACCTGCCCGCCCGCGCGTTCGGCGAACAGCCAGTCGCCACCCGCCTGCGGACCGCGGGCCAGGCCGTCGGCCATCCACCGCTCGGAAGCCCGCTGCAACCGGCCCAGCAGGTCCGGGTCGATCCGCCCCCTGAGCACGAGGTACCCGTCCCGGTCGAACGCCGCCACCTGGTCGGCCGTGAGCAGGCCCCGATCGAGGGGCGTCGTTGAGACAGGCGTCGCCGTCATGTCGGCGAGGCTAGGGGGCTCGTATCCCGGCATGCTTCTCCCATGGCGCGTGATCCTTCCCGGATCCTCGCGGACAACGGCGGGCCCCTGCACGAGGTCTTCGGCCTCGCCTGCGGGCTGTCCCTGGTCCCCGCGATGCGTCGGGCGCATCGCCACGACGACGTGGAGCTGGTGCTCCCACGTGGCGGCGCGGCGGTGCTGGAGCACGCCGGCGCGCGCCACGAGCTGGCCGATCGCAGGTGCGCGGTCTTCCGGGCCGGCCTACCCCACCGGGTGGCCGACCACGAGCCGGGCGTGACCATGGCCTGGGCGACCGTCCCACTCGCCGACGTCCTCACCTGGTCGCTGCCCGCGGCCTTCGTCGGCAGCCTCCTGCGCGGCGGCCTGCTCGTGTTCGATGCCCCGCCCGCCCTCGAGTCCGCGATGGACTCCTGGCAGCACGACATCGGCGCCTCCCCGGCACTGACCCGCGCTGCGCGCCTCGAGGCCCAGGCCTGGCTGCTGCGTGCTGCCGCCATCGGGGACGCGAGTGCCCCGGGGCGGGCTCCCGACGCGGCGACCGCCATGGCCTCCCACGTCGCGACGCACTTCCGCGAGCCCCTGGCCGTGGCCGACG
Organism: Candidatus Nanopelagicales bacterium; assembly: GCA_025456015.1. Taxonomy (GTDB): domain Bacteria; phylum Actinomycetota; class Actinomycetes; order S36-B12; family CAIYMF01; genus Prado023. The sequence continues at coordinate 12,447 of JALOLK010000064.1, read as the reverse complement.
TGGCCGCCGTCGTGCACCTGCACCCGAGCACCGCGGCAACCGTGTTCCGCCGCGAGATGGGCGTGACGATCGGCGAGTACCTCGCGCAGTGCCGGGTGGCCGAGGCCCAGCGGCTGCTCATCTCGACCGACGAGACCACCAGCACGGTCGCGCTGCGTGCCGGCTTCGGCTCGACGAGCCGGTTCTACGAGCGGTTCGTGCGTGATGTCGGCGTGCCGCCGGCCGCCTACCGCAGGGCGATGCGCTGACCCATGGCGGCGCCCGGGCGGGCGGACCACCGGGCCGGTGACGATCGCGTGATGCACGCCACCGGCCAGGATCGGCCCGGATGGGCCCGGACGACGCGCGCAGGCGCCCCGCGGCGGTCGAAGATGGACGAGAGCCCGACACGCGTCGGGCAGCGGAGCCGGGCGGCCCGAACCATGCGGCGCCCGTCCGACGAGGCGAGGAGTGGCCCGATGTTGACCTCGATCATGACCCCCGCGTCCCGCGCCGAGGCGCTGGCGAGGATGAGCGACGCCGACGGGCTGGACATCCTCGTCGTCGGCGGTGGGGTGACCGGCGCCGGCATCGCCCTGGAGGCGGCCACGCGCGGGCTGCGGGTCGGCGTCGTCGAGGCCCAGGACTGGTCGGCCGGCACGTCCAGCCGGTCGTCCAAGCTCGTCCACGGCGGCCTGCGCTACCTGCAGATGCTCGACTTCCACCTCGTGCACGAGGCACTCACCGAGCGCGACCTGCTCATGACCCGCCTCGCCCCGCACCTGGTCAAGCCCGTGGCGTTCCTCTACCCCTTGGAGCACCGGGTCTGGGAGCGTGCCTACGTGGGCGCCGGCGTCGCGCTCTACGACACCCTGGCCACCGCCTCGCCGAGGCGCCGGGCGCTGCCGCTGCACCGCCACCTGTCGCGCACCGGCATGCTGCGCAAGTTCCCCGACCTGCGCCACGATGCCGCCGTCGGCGCCCTGCAGTACTGGGACGCGACCGTGGACGACGCCCGCCTGGTGCTCACCCTGGTCCGCACCGCGGCGGCGTACGGCGCGCTCGCCGCGTCGCGCACGCAGGTCGTGGGGCTCACCAAGGATCCGTGGGGCACCGTGGACGGCGCCGACGTGGTCGACCTGGAGACCGGCCAGCAGCTGCGGATCCCGGCCCGCGCGGTGATCAACGCGACTGGCGTGTGGACCGAGGAGACCGAGTCGCTGTCCGGGGAGCAGGGCGGGTTGCAGGTGCTGGCCTCGAAGGGCATCCACGTCGTGGTGCCACGCGACCGGATCCGAGGCGAGGTCGGCCTGATCCTGCAGACGGAGAAGTCGGTGCTGTTCATCATCCCGTGGTCGCGCTACTGGCTGATCGGCACCACTGACACCCCGTGGGCCCAGCAGCTGCAGCACCCCGTGGCCACCTCGGCGGACATCGACTACGTGCTCGGGCACGCGAACGCCGTGCTCGCCCGGCCGCTGACCCGCGACGACATCATCGGCACCTGGGCGGGCCTGCGCCCGCTGCTGCAGCCCGGCACGAAGGCGGGCACCTCGTCGGCGAAGATCTCCCGCGAGCACACCGTCGCCTCGCCCACCCCCGGCCTGACCGTGATCGCCGGCGGGAAGCTCACCACCTACCGCGTGATGGCCATCGACGCGGTGGACTTCGCGCTCGGCCAGCGAGCCCTGGAGCTGCCCTCGATCACCGACCGGATCCCGCTCGTCGGGGCGGTCGGCCTCGAGGCCCTGGGCCGACGCGCGGCCGTGGTGGCCCGCACCTACGGGTGGAGCGGGCACATGGTCGACCACCTCCTGCACCGCTACGGCTCGCTGCTCGGCGACCTCGTGGATGCCATCGCCGCCCGCCCCGACCTGGCGCGACCCCTCGAGCATGCGCCGGCGTACCTGCGCGCGGAGATCGCCTACGCCGCCACGCACGAGGGCGTGCTCCACCTCGAGGACGTGATGGTGCACCGGACCCGCCTGAACTACGAGCAGCGAGACCGCGGCCTGGCCGCGATGCCCGAGATCGCCGAGCTCGTCGGCGAGCTGCTCGGGTGGAGCCCGGAGCGGCTCGCCGCCGAGATGGCCAGCTACACCGAGCGCGCGCGGGCCGAGGCCGCCGCCGAGCACGAGCCCGACGACGCGGCCGCCGAGACCGTGCGCCTGCGCACGCCCGACGTCGTGCCGATGCGGGCCCTGCCGACGTCTGCGTAGTCGAATCCGGCCACGCAGTGGTCGGATTCGACTACGCAGACTGGACGGGGGCGGACTGGACGGGCGCGGACTGGACGGGGGCTGGCTGGGCTCGCGCCCTCAGCCGCGATCGACGCTGCCGTCCAGCCGGCGCTCCCACGTCGTGCCGGTGGCCAGGGCCACGCACTTGTACGCGCCGTCATAGATGCCGATGTGCTTGTTCTTCACGATGCAGTCGCAGAACAGCTCCAGCAGGTCGGTCTCCTGGGTGAGCAGGTCGATCGCCTGCAGCGTCCGCGGGATCGTGCGGGTCTCGATCGTGCCGTCGCCCAGCTCCGCCGCCCGGATGGCCCCCCATGCCTCGTGCGCGCCGACCCGCGCGTTGAAGATCTTCGGGATCGGGTAGAACGCCAGCTCCGAGGGCTTGGTGATCAGCACGTCGCTGACCCGCATCAGGTAGTTCGTCGTGTAGACGCCGTGGAACGTGTTGTCGAAGAGGAACACGTGCAGGCCGTGCGCCTGGCCGTCGCGGATCTGGTCGGCGAAGGCCTGGGCCTCGTCCCACGTCCGGTGCAGCTGCACCGTGGAGGCCGCCGGGCCGAGCTCACCGCGCAGCCACTCCCAGTTGTCGGCGTGGTCGCCGAGGTTGACGAAGAGGGTCAGCTCGTCGCGCGCGATCATCGGCCGGCAGTGGTCGATGATCGCCTTGAACAGCTCGCGCTGGGCTCCGGCACCGCCCATGGTGAGCAGGAACCGACGGGGCTCGCCGTCGCGCATCCGGCGCAGCCGCGCCTCGCAGTCCACCTCGATGTGCTCGACCAGCTCGTGGTCGACGTGGTGGCCGACGTAATGGATCGCGTCGGCGGGCGTCGGGTTGAGGATCCGGTCGTCCTCGTCGAACTGGTTCATGATCCGGAAGCCGTAGTAGCCCGAGGGCGACTGCACCGCGTGGGTGGCGCCCTCGGTCAGCTGGAAGGCCATCGGCCAGTTGTCGAACATCATGTCGACGACGTTGGTCATGCCGCCGGCGACCGCACCCATGCAGTTCCACATGTGCGCGGTGAGGATCGGCATGTCCGAGGGCATGGCGCGGTGCAGGTTGGCGAACAGCTCGCTCTTGCGGTAGTCGCGGGCGTTGGCCTTGAGGAAGCGCCACGGCCAGCCGATCGCCTGGTTGTTCAGCAGCCAGTTCAGCCCGGGCAGCGTCCTGTCGCCGGAGGTGACCGACTCCCAGACGTACTTGTCGAACGCGGCGTTGCGCTGCGAGACGCGGGAGTACTTGCTGTAGTTGGTGTTCCACCAGTTGATCGCGTCCTGGGTGATGCCGGGGATCGCCAGCAGGTCCAGCCAGTAGGGCGTGCGGCCCATCGCCCTGGCCGCCGAGGCCCCCGCCATCGCGATCCGGTAGTGGCCGTACCCCATCCGGATCGTCGAGATCACCACGCCGGTCGCCGGATCGATCGGGTCACCCTCGGCGTCGCGGCGGATGTCGCGGATGCCGAGGACGTCGCCGAGCTGCGGGTTGTCGTGGACGCTGAGCTGGTACTGCTCGTTCGGGTCGTAGTGGAACTTGTCGATGAACATCTGCTGCCACTTGAGCGCCTTGCGGTCCTGGTCCGGCGTGATCGTGTTGCCGTACAGGGAGAAGCGCTTCGGGTCCATGGGGTCTCCTGTTCTCGGTACGCCCCGTTCGGGGATGGCAGCGGATGTCGTGTCCGGTGGCCGTGGGCGCTCTTCTTCGTGGCCGGCGTGGAGCTGTGGCCGTGATCCATTCGGGTTCGACAGCCTCTTGCCTGCACAACCCGAATGGATCATGGAGGGGGGACGGGTCGCACGCGGGCGCCGCCCGGTGCGGCGGAGGCGATGAGCAGGCCCGGCTCGGGCCAGCCGCGGTCGACGAAGGCCTCCGTGACGGCCGCACCGACGGCGCCGACCGACGACTCCTCGACCAGGGCGATCGCCGAGCCGCCGAACCCGCCGCCGGTCATCCGGGCGCCCAGGGCACCGGCGGCGCGCGCCGACACGACGGCGACGTCGAGCTCGTCGCAGCTCACCTCGTAGTCGAGCCGCAGCGACTCGTGCGAGGCGTCCATGAGCGGGCCGACCTCACGGACCCGGTCGTCGCGCACCAGCGCCACGAACTGCTCGACGCGGGCGATCTCGGTCACCACGTGGCGCACGCGCTGCTGCTCGACGGGATCGGGCAGCGCGGCCAGCGCCGCGGGCAGGTCGTCCACCTCGCGCAGGGTGCCCACGCCGAGCCGGGCCGCGGCGGCGTGGCAGGCCGCTCGCCGGGCGGCGTACTGGCCGTCGACGAGGGCGTGCTCGGCGCGGGTGTCGATGACCAGCAGCTCGAGGCCGGCCTCGGCGAGGTGGAACGGCACTTGCGCCACGCTGTGGTCGAGGGTGTCCAGCAGCAGGGCGTGCCCGGCGGTCGCCCGCAGCGAGGCCGCCTGGTCCATGCCGCCGGTGGGCGCGCCGGCGACCTCGTTCTCGGCCCGCACGCAGACGGCTGCCAGGTGCGCGCGCCCGGCGTCGCCGGAGGCGGCCAGCCCGAGGTCGAACAGCTCGTCGAGCGCCAGTGCCACGGCGCACTCGATGGCCGCCGACGAGGACAGCCCCGCCCCGAGCGGGACGCACGAGGCGATGGCCGCGTCGAACCCTCCGAGCGCGTGGCCGGCCTGGCCCAGGGACCACGCCGTGCCGCCGGCGTAGGCGACCCAGGAGCTGACCAGCCCCGGGGCGATCCCGCCCAGCGTCCCGGTCCAGGCCTCGTCGGGCGCCAGGGCGGAGACCAGCCGGACCACGTCGTCGTCCCGCCGGCGGACCGCGGCGAACGTGCGGTGCGGCAGGGCCATCGGCAGGCACAGGCCACCGTTGTAGTCGACGTGCTCGCCGATGAGGTTCACCCGCCCGGGCGAGGCCCACACCCCGTCGGGCTCGCCGCCGAGCGCGGCGGCGAACAGCGCGGCTGCCCGGCCGGCCCCCTCCTCGTCGGACCAGGCCAGCAGAGGCTCGGTCATGGTCGCTCCTCCTCCGGGGTGGTGCCGAACCGGCTGCCGTCGGCCAGGACCCGCGCGCTCCCGGCGTCGGCCAGCTCGGCGCGACCCGTGGCGACCGTGCCGGCCCCGAACGTCCAGTCGCCCTTGACGGTGAAGCTCGTGGCCTCCCGCAGCGACGGCGGGCCCTGCGGGAAGCGGGCCTCGAACGCGGTGATGGTGCGGTAGAAGCGCGGGTCCAGCGCCACCAGCGGCGCGCTCGGCACGGCCAGGTGCAGCACCCCGTCGGCGCCGAGGTCGTAGGCGTCCGAGCGCAGCAGCAGCAGGTCGTCGGTGGTCTTCACCGGCAGGAACCGCTCGCGGCCCACCACGATCGCCTGGGCCCCCTCGAACACCTCGATGGCCGCCCCCATGGCGGTCTCGACCTGCACGACCGTCGGCGAGGACGGGTCCGCGGGGTCGACGGTCTTGGTGTTGCGGATCAGCGGCAGGCCGAGCACCGAGCCGCGCTCGACGAGCGCGGCGTGCAGCGCCTCGAGGTCGAACCACAGGTTGTTCGTGTGGAAGAACGGGTGGCGGTGCTCGTCGGTGAAGTAGGCCATCTCGTCGGGCGGCGTCTGCGCGGTGTCGCGCAGGATGAGCCGGCCGTCGGCCCGGCGGATCGCCAGGTGCCCGCCCTTGCGGTCCGCGGCGGTGCGCCGGCACAGCTCGGCGGCGTAGGGGGCGCCAGAGGCGGCGAACCAGCCGGCCAGGGCCGGGTTCGGCGCGGCACCGAGGTTGTCCGCGTTCGAGGTGTTCGCGTACCGGTAGCCCTGCTCGAGCAGGGCCTCGAGCACCCCCGAGGACAGGATCGCGGTGTACAGGTCGCCGTGGCCGGGCGGGCACCACTCCAGGCTCGGGTCCGCCGGCCACGAGACCGGGGTCAGGTCCTCGGCCAGCAGCTTCGGCTCCTGGTTCTGCAGGAAGTCCAGCGGCAGGCCCTCGACCGGGAGGTCGGGATGGCCGGCCAGCGCCGCGAGCGAGTCCTCGCGGGTCCGGAAGGAGTGCATCAGGACCAGCGGCAGCCGCACCCCGTTGGTGGCCCGCGCGTGGCGCACCTGGGCGACGATCAGGTCCAGGAACGAGCGGCCGTCGCGCACCGGCAGCAGCGACTTGGCGCGGTCCATCCCCATCGAGGTGCCCAGTCCCCCGTTCAGCTTGATGAGCACCGTGCGACCCAGCGCCTCCCGGGCGGCGTCCGGGTCGATCGCCACGTCGGCCAGGTGCGGCGGGTCCAGCAGGGGGCGGATCGAGTCCTCCGGGATCAGCCCGGTGGCCCCGGCCTCCAGCTGCCGGTACTGGTGGGAGAAGACGTCGATGGCCCGCTCGTCGATCCCCGCGGCCCGCATCTTCTCCTGCGCCAGGCGCAGGCCCTCGTCACTCATCCGATCCGACCTCCCTGGCCCGCAGCAGCACGAGCCGGTCCACCTGCAGCAACGGGGACTGGATCCCCACCTCGGCCAGCACCCGACCGGTCAGCGTGACGCCCGCCGCCCCCCAGCCCGGAGCCCAGGTCCCCCCGCCGAGGACCGGTCCGGGCGGCTGGGCCGTGACGTGGTAGCGGCGGTCCGGGTCCAGGCCCGGCAGCGTGACCCGCCCCGGCGGCCAGGTCAGCGTGTGGTCGAGCGCGGCCAGCCGGTACAGCGCGTCCGACCGGTCCTGGGCGACGACCCCCTCGAGCAGGAGGGCCGGGTTGGCCAGATCCGCGTGCACCACCTCGCCGGTGTGCAGCAGCCCACGCACCTCCTTGTGGAACGCGATCCAGGCGGCGAGCTGGCTGAGCTCTGCCTCGGAGGCCCGGGTCAGGTCCCACTCCACGCCCATGTGGCCCCACAGGGCGGTCCCGGCCCGGAACGACAGGTCGTGCACCCGCTCGGTGGTGTGGTCGGCACCCGAGCCCACGTGGGTCCCCATGAGCTCCGGCGGCAGCAGCAGCCCGGTCCACCGGACCATCCGCTGGCGCTCGTGGGCGTCGATGCAGTCCGACACCCACACCCGGTCGGCGTGCTCCATGATGCCCAGGTCCAGCCGGCCGCCGCCGGCGCTGCAGGACTCGATCTCCAGCCCGGGGTGCCGGGCCTTCAGCTCGGCCATGAGCCGGTACGTGGCCTCGGTCTGGGCGTGCACGCCGGGGACGCCGGTCGGCCAGTGCCCGGCGTCGACCAGCGGGCGGTTGTGGTCCCACTTCACGTAGGCGATGCGGTACTCCGCGATGAGCGCCGACATCCGGTCGCGGACGTACGCGTACGCCTGCGGCTGGGCCAGGTCCAGCACGTGCTGCTGCCGCGACGGGATGCCGGGGCCGTGCTCGGTCCGCAAGAGCCACTCGGGGTGCGCGCGGGCCAGGTCGGAGTCGAGGTTGACCATCTCCGGCTCGAACCAGAGGCCGAACTCCATGCCCAGGGCGTGCACGCGGTCGACCAGCGGGTGCAGCCCCTCGGGCCACACGTCCTCGTCGACGTACCAGTCGCCGAGGCCGGCGCGGTCGTGCCGGCGGTGCCGGAACCAGCCGTCGTCCAGGACGAAGCGCTCGACGCCCACGGCGGCGGCACGCTCGGCCAACGCCAGCAGCCGTCCGAGGTCGTGGTGGAAGTAGACCGCCTCCCAGACGTTGAGCAGCACCGGCCTCGGCCTGCGGGGGTGCTGGGGGCGGGCCCGCAGGGTGCGGTGGAACCGGCCGGAGAGCGCGTCGAGCCCGTCGCCCCAGGAGCCGAGCAGCCAGGGCGAGCGGTACTCCTCGCCGGTCGCCAGGCGGACCTCGCCGGGCAGCAGCAGCTCGCCGCCGCGCAGCAGGCGCCAGCCCGTCGGGGAGTGCTCGGCGGAGAGCACCTGGTTGCCGCTGTGCGCCAGGTGCACCCCCCACACCCGGCCGGAGCGGAACCCGAAGCCCTGCCGGCCGGCGCACAGCACGGTCGCCGAGTCGTGGCCGGGGCGGCCTCCCCACGCCTCGCGCACCCATCGGCCCAGGTCGAACGGCCGGCGCTGCGGGGTCCGCTCGTGCGTGTGCCGCCCGGTCATGTCAAGCAGCTCGGCGGCCTCACCCGGCACCGGCAGGGCGGGCTCGAGGTGGCGCACCTCGTAGGGCTCGGCACCGAGGTTGCGCACCCCGGCCCGCAGCCGGACCAACCCGCTGGCGAGCAGCTGCAGCTCGACGGCGACCTCCAGCGCCCCGGGGACGTCCGAGCCCACCGATCGCAGGCGGATCGCCCCCTCCGGACCGTCCGGCCACTCGGGCCCGCCGGCCTCCTCCACCACATGGGCCACCGCACCGAACACCACCGACCACGCCCGCCCGGCCCGGCTGCCCAGCAGGCCGGGCCGCCCCAGCCAGCCCGACGCGTGCTGCGGCAGCACGGCGACGGCCTGCTGGGCCCAGACCGCGCTGTCGAGCACGGGCATCGTCAGGGCGGGCAGCAGCTGCGCCAGCGCCGCGGCGGTCAGGTCGCCCAGATCGGGGCCCCAGTGCAGCACGCACGGCAGCACGTCGGGGTCCAGGCGCAGCACGACGCTCGTGCCGCCCCGGCGCAGGTGCAGCACGCTCGGCATCCGCTGGCGCTCCCCGGCCCGCCGTCAGCCCTTGATGCCGCTGCTGGCCACGTTCTCGACGAAGTAGCGCTGGGCCAGCAGGAACACGGTCACCGGCGGGATCATCGCGATCATGACACCGGCCAGCACGAGGTTCGGGTTGTCGGCCGCCCGGCCGCCGAGGGTGGCCAGGGTGAGCGCGAGGACGCTGTTCTCCTGGTTGCCCGAGTCGATGACGATCAGCGGCCAGACGAACGAGTTCCACGCGTAGAGGAACGAGAACGTCGTCAGCGTCGCGATCGCGGGGATCGACAGCGGCACGAAGACCTTCCAGAGCGTGGTCCATCGGGAGGCCCCGTCCAGGATCGCCGCCTCCTCGAGCTCCTTGGGGATCGTCACGAAGAACTGGCGCATCAGGAACGTCCCGTACGCGGTGAACACGAACGGGATCACCAGCGAGACCAGGTCGTTCACCCAGCCGATCCCGACCATCAGGCGGTACAGCGGGATGATGAGCACGACGAACGGGATCATGATCGACCCGAGGTAGAACAGGAACAGTTTGTCGCGGCCCCGGAACCGCAGCCGCGAGAAGGCGTACCCGCCGAGGATGCTCGTGAGCACCTGGCCGCCCACCACCAGGATGGTGATGAGCACGGTGTTGGTCAGGGCCCGGTCGAACCCGTTGAGGCCCAGCACCCTGCTGTAGTTGCCGGTCTGGAACTCGGTCTCCTCGACCGGGGTGACGTCGGCCGGCACGGCGAAGACCGGTGGCGCGGCCGGGTCAGCGGGGTCGACGTAGGTGCCGCCGATCCGCGAGCGGTTGTCGTAGACCTGCACCTGCTGGCCGTCGACCGTGGCGAGGTAGACCTCCTTGTCCTCGCCGTCCACCACCACCACGGTGCCGGCGGGCGTGAGCTGGTCGCGTGGCGCGACCAGGACGAACTCCGGGTCGTCGACCTTGCGGAACTCGCGCAGGCTGGTGCCGTTCTCGGACCGGGCCAGGTCGGCGGTGCCACCCCCCGGCAGCGGGACCGTGAACAGCGGGAGCTCCTCGCCGTTGACCGTCGCGGTCGCGGGCACGTGCGGCAGCAGCCGCGGCGGGTAGGTGAACACGTCCTCGGCGGTCTTGAAGGAGCCGGAGAGGGCGAACACGAACGGGATCAGGACCACCAGCCCCGCCACCGTGAGCGAGAAGTACACGAAGAGGCGGGCCATCTGGCCGCGCCAGCCGCGGACGGGTCGACCGGACCTGGCCATCACTTCACCTCCGCCTCGGCGCGCTGCATTCGGAACTGGGCCAGGGTGAAGACGAAGATGATCACGAAGAGCACCCAGGCCACCGCGCTGGCCTGCCCGAACGAGTCCTGCTGGAACCCGAGCTGGTAGATGTAGACGACCGGCGTCAGCGTGGCGTTGTCCGGGTACCCGACGGGGTTGGGCTGGTTCAACGCGTAGACGATGTCGAACAGCTGCAGCACGAGGATCACGGTCGTCACGGTCACGAAGAAGGTCGTCTCCTTCAGCTGGGGGACGGTGACGTTGCGGAACTGCTGCCAGGCGTTGCAGCCGTCGAGCTCGGCCGCCTCGTAGAGGTCGCGGCCGATGCCCTGCAGGCCGGCGGTGAACAGCACGGTGTTGAAGCCGAACTGGGACCACACGAAGACGATGCAGACGGCGAGCAGCGCCACGCTCGGGTCGGACAGCCAGCCGATCTCGACGCGGTCGGGGAACGGGTCCCCGGGCAGGATCGTGTTGATCGCCTGGCCACCGGTCGTGATGCCCCAGTTGATGAAGCCGACCGCGGCATTGAACATCTGCTTCCAGATCAGCGTCACGCCGATGACGCCGGCGACGGCGGGGACGAAGAAGACGGTGCGGAAGGTCTTGGTTCCCCGGTAGCCCGCGTTGATCATCACGGCGAGGAACAGCGCCGAGAGCACAGCCGCCGGCACCGCGATGAACAGCAGGATGAAGATGTTGGCCATCGACTTCCAGAACAGCGGGTCGCTGGCACCGATCACCGAGTCGCTGAAGGGCACCCCGATGATCTCGGTGTAGCCGGCGGGCAGGCCCGCTGCCGAGCCGGCCACGGACAGCGACAGGGTCTCGACGTAGTTGTCGACTCCCACGAAGACGGCCTCCGTCACGCCGTCCCAGTCGTAGAACGAGATGGCCATCGAGAAGACGAGGGGCCCGGCGAAGAACGCCAGGAAGCCGAGCAGGTTCGGCGAGAGGTACAGCCAGCCGGCCAGCGCCTCCGCCTCGGCGTTCTCCACCTCGAAGAACCGGGCGGAGCGGTCGGAGATGATCGTGCGCAGGGCCCAGCCGGCCATCAGCAGCACGACCAGCCCCGCGAGGAACGCCACCGGGTCCGAGCGGATGGCGTCCCAGAAGTACTGCAGCGCCCGGTCGGCGCGCATGAGGACCAGCCACCACACGCCGCCCACGGCGATGATGGCCAGCCCGGCCCACATCAACCATTGGGCGGCGCGGACGGCACCGGCGCTCACCGCCTCGTCGGTGACCAGCGCCCCCGGCGGGAGCACGCGCCGGTGGATGCGCCGCGCGACCACGTACCAGATGACGCCGACGAAGACCAGGATCAGGGCCGGGAACGCCCGCTGGAAGGCCCCGGCGAAGACGTCGAGCCCCTCGGCGATCTGGAGCTGGACGAACACGACCACGAACGCGCCGATCGCGACCAGCACGCTGATGACGAACGACAGCGTCCGGCCCGCCCGCACCCGGCGGGCCAGCAGGACCACGGCGAGCAGGTTGAGGCCCAGCCCGACCGCGCCGGCGACGCCCAGGCTGGTGCGCTCGATGGATCCCAGCGCCCAGAACCCGCCCGCGACGTTGACCAGCACCCACGTCGCGATGCCGGCCAGGAACAGGTGCCAGGCCTGCACCCCGCGCAGGAGCCGGGCGAACCCGGGGTCGCCATCGAAGGGGGGAGCCGGCCGGCGCTCCTCGGCCTCCATCATCAGGGTTGTCAACGTCGCCTCCTCGGCACGCAGGGACGGCTCGCACGACAGAGGGTCCCGGGTCCCGATGCGGAACCCAGGACCCTCTGGCGTGCTGGTACTGCGAGGTGCTACTCGAACGCGGACTCGGTGACCTTGCAGATCGTGCTCTGGTACTCGTCGACCGAGATGTCACCGTTCATGAACTTGGTGACCACGTCGTTGGTCGCCTTGTCGAACTCCGGCCAGTTGCCCGCCCACAGGGGGCCCTCAGCCTGGGGGTTGTCCTGGATGCCGTCGACGAACGCCTGGTTGTTCTGCGGCGGCGTGTAGGTCAGGAACTGCGTGATCGCGTCCTGGGAGGTCCGCGACGGGATGTTGGCGCCGAGCGAGGCGATCTTGTTCTGCACCTCGAGGCTGGTGAGCTCGGCGACGAGCTTCCAGGCCGCAGCCGGGTCCGCCGTCTTGGCGTTGATCACGTAGGCGCCCCAGAACTGCCAGTTGCCACCGGGCTCGGGGCCGGTCGGCATCGGCGCGACGTCCCAGTTGAAGTCGGTGATCTCGCGGGAGCCGGGGGTCGCCCAGCGGCCGTTGACGAACATGCCGAGCTTGCCGCTCTTGTAGACCGGCTCGGGGTCCTCGCCGAACTTCACGCCGTAGCCGTCGGTGTACAGCTTCTGGTAGTACTCGATGCCCTGGACCGACTCGTCGGAGTCCAGGTTGCAGCCGGTCCGGTCGTCG
>JALOLK010000063.1 GCA_025456015.1 Candidatus Nanopelagicales bacterium | reverse complement strand
GCCCGAGCACCTGGAGCGGTTCGACGCCTCCGTGGCCGCCAGCCCGATCCGGGGCTGGGCCGGGACGCGGGGCTTCGTGCGCCGTTCCTGGGGTGCGGGTTGGGCCCTCGTCGGCGACGCCGGCCTGTTCCGAGATCCCATCACCACCCACGGCATGACCGACGCCCTGCGCGACGCCGAGCTGCTGGCCGACGCGATCGTCGCCGGCCTGTCCGGCGCCGCGTCCGAGCGGTCGTCCCTGCGGGCGTACCAGTGCCGCCGGGACGCACTGTCCGACCGGCTGTTCCGGGTCACCGACGCGATCGCCTCCTTCCGTTGGGACGCGGCCGGCATCCGGGACCTGCTGCGGTCGGCGAGCTCGGCCATGGTCGACGAGGTCGAGTTCCTCGAAGGCCGAGCGGGCGTTCCAGCGCCGGTGCCGGCCGAGGCCGCTACCGTGAGGTGAGCCTGACCTGCGGGAGTGCCCCATGGACGTGACGATCACCCTGCTCGGCGGGTTCCGCGTCGCGGTGGCTGGCGCGACGATCCCGGACGAGGCGTGGCGCCGGCGGGGCCCCGCGGCCCTGGTCAAGCTCCTCGCGCTGGTCCCGGAGCGGCGGCTGCACCGCGAGCAGGTGGTCGACGCGCTCTGGCCGGACGCTGCCGTCACCGAGGCCGGTCCCCGGCTGCACAAGGCCGCGCACTTCGCGCGCCGCGCCCTCGGCGAGGCGACGTCGGGTGTCGCCCTGCGCGGGGAGATGGTCCTGCTCCTGCCCGACGACCGGGTGGAGGTGGACGTCGCCCTGTTCGAGGAGGCCGCCCGGCGCGCCCTGCGTGAGGGGGATGGCGCCGCGGCCGCCGGGGTGCTCGACGCCTGGCCGGGCGCGCTGCTGCCCGACGACCTGTACGTGGAGTGGGCCGAGCAGCCCCGAGAGCGGCTGTCCCTGCTGCGCGCGGACCTGATGCGCCGAGCGGGGCGGTGGGAGGCGCTGCTGGCCGAGGACCCCGCCGACGAGCAGGCGCATCTCGGTCGCGCCCGTGCGTTGGCCCGGGCGGGCGACCTCCGGGGCGCGCTGCGCCAGCTCGAACGGCTCGACCGGGCGCTGCGCGCCGAGCTCGGCACGTCCTGCGGCCCCGACGCGGTGCGGCTGCGCGACTCGCTGCAGGCTGCGCTGGGCCGGGAGGCGGCCGCGTCCGCGGAGCCCGACGCCGGACTGGTCGGACGCGAGCCCCAGGCCGAGGCCGTGGATCGGGCGATGACCAGGGCGCGTGCGGGGCGGGGCGCCACGCTGCTCGTGACCGGTCCGACCGGGGTCGGCAAGTCCGCCCTCATCGAGCGCGCCCTGGCGCGCGCCGACGAGCACGGGTGGCGGCTCGGCCGCGGGGCCGCCTCGTCCCTCGAAGGGCCGTGGGCCTATGCGTCGGTGCTCGAGGCGCTCGCCGACCTCAGCCGGCGCCACCCAACCCTGCTGGACGGGCTGGACGACGGCCTGCGTCGCGAGATCGACAGCGCCCTCTCGGGCCGGATGCTGGAGTGGAGCGGCGAGTCGTCGCACCAACGGCTGTTCGTCGCCGCCGCCGAGCTGCTGCGCCTCGCGGCGGCGGGCCACGGCCTGCTCCTGGTCGTCGAGGACCTGCACGAGGCGGACGACGCGTCGTTGCGCCTGGTCCACTACCTGGCGCGGTGCGCGGTGGAGGCGCCGATCCTGCTGCTGCTGTCCGCTCGGGCCTCACCCGGCTCGGCACTCCCGCCGGCGCTGGCCAGCGTGCTCGCGCGTGGGATGGGCGCACGGGTCGACCTGGCGCCCCTGTCGCTGGACCAGGCCATGGACCTGCTGGCGGAGCGGCACCCGGACCTCTCGCGCAGCGCCGCCGAGCGGATCTGGATCCTGAGCGGCGGCCTGCCGTTCGGTTTGCTCGAGGGTGCGCGGCTGGCGGAGGCCCCGGACCTCCCGGAGCTGCCGGCACCGACGCGGGCGGGGCCGACCCCCCTGACCAGCACGCTGGTCGGGCTGGTGCCCTCGGCGCGGGTGCTCGTGGAGCGCCTGGCCGTGCTGGGCACGGACGCGACCTCCGACGAGGTGGTCGCCCTCGCCGATGGGGACGCCGACGCCGCGTTCGCCGACGTGGAGGCCGCCACGGACGCGCTGCTGCTCGTGCCCGGTGACGTCGGCTACCGGTTCCGCCACGAGGCCGTGCGCGAGGCGGTCCTGGCGGCGACCACGCCGCTGCGGCGCACCGCGCTGCACCGTGAGGTCGCGCACCGACTCGCCGGCACCGGTGCGCCACGGGCGGCCGTCGCCCGGCACTACATCGCAGGCGGCGACCCCTCGGCGGCGGTCCCGCACGTCATGGCTGCCATCGACACCCTGGGCGCCCTCGGCGCCTACCGCGACGCCCTGGAGCTGGCCGAGGCCGTCCTGGACCACACCGGGGGGCAGGAGCGTGGCCGACTGCTGGCCCGGCGCGGTGACCTGCTCATGGCGCTGGGGGATCCCGAGGCCATCACGTGCTACCGGGCGGCCATCCCGTTGACCAGCGGCGTCGACCGTCGGCTGGCCCGGGCCCGGCTGTCGCGAGCGGCCTGCTTCGCCGGCGACATGGAGGGCGCGGCCGCGGCGATCGACGGTGAGCAGCTGCTGGGCGACGCCGCCGATGGCCCGCTGCTGCTGGCGCGCGGGAACCTGGCGTTCTTCGCGCGGGACATGGACGCCGCCTGGGCCGCGGCCAGCGCCGCCAGGCGGGAGATCACCGGCTCGGGCGATGGCTGGCAGTACCTGGACCTGGTCTCCCTGCAGGGCTTCATCGCGCACGACCGGGGCCAGTGGTTGGACCACCTGAGCACCGAGCTGCGCGTGACCCTCGGATCGCCCGACCTGGCTGCCACGCTGTTCGACGCGCACCTGTGCGTCACGGAGTTCCTGCTCTACGGCCCGGTCCCCTACCCGGAGGTCATCGACCTGGCCACCCGGCTGCGCGATCGCGCCGAGCAGTCCGGTGCCCTGCGGGCCGTGGCGTTCGCGAACGCCCTGCTCGGCGAGGCGGCCCTGCTCATGGGGGACCTCGACGTGGCGCAGCAGGAGCTCGAGCGATCCGTGGAGCTGCACCGGGCCGTGGCTGCCCCCGCGGGCGAGGCGCACACCCTGCAGCGGCTGGCCGAGGTGCGGCTGGCCCGGGGCGACCGGGAGGGGGCGCAGCGGCTGCTGCACCGTGCCCTGCCGCTCGCGCGGTGGTCGCTGATCAGCCAGCACCTGCTGCAGCGCGTCTACGGCACCCTCATCCAGGCGGCGCCCGATCCGGTGGCCGCGCGCGCGGTCGTCGACCGTGCGGACGCCACGATGGGTGAGACGGACCGGTGCGCCTTCTGCGACATCATGTTCGCGGTTCCCGCGGCCATCGCGTGCGCCCGGGTGGGCGACCTGCACGAGGCGCGCTGCCGGCTCGCCGAGGCCGAGATCGTGGCCGACCGCTGGGGCAGCGAGGGCCTGCAGGCGTCGGTCGTCGAGGCGCGCGCCCACCTGGCCGTCGCCGAGGGTGACCACGGCGCCGGGGCGCGCCTGTTCGAGCAGGCTGCCGACATGTTCCAGGCCTCCGGCCAGATGCTCGATGCCGGGCGGTGCCGGGAGGCCGGGCTGCTGGCGACGGCGTGATCGCGCCCGCCCGCGGCCGGCACGGCCCAGCCGCGTGCGCCACTCCCCGGGTGAGGCGCTGCGCGCTGCGAGCCCCGGAGCCGGGCACCAGAGCGGCGCGGAGACCGCCCGGACGTTCCCGGGGGTCTCCGCGCCGCGGTGGGGTGTCCTGCTGCGCCACTCACGATCCGCTGGGTGCGGCCGACGGCGCCGCCGCCCGGACCCGGATCGTCAGCAGCCCACGGATGCGGTTCGACCAGGCGGGGGCAGCCGGCCGAGCCGCGCTCGCGGCTCGCAGGTGCTCGTGGCGCTCATGCTGCTGGTGGGCGAGGCGGGAGCGCTCCAGCTGGCTCATCTGCACGCGCCAGCCGACGTAGCTGATCTGGTCCATCGTCGGTCCTCTCTCGGGTGGTGTGTGTCCGACGCGCACCACCATCGGCGACCGGCCTTCCCGCGCCCTTCCGATGCCTTCCCCCGCGCTGCCCGCCGTCGCGTCGGGACGGCGTGGCGCGGCCACGGGCGCCGGGCTGGCCGCCCCAGCGCCATCCGGCCCTGGCCCTGAGCATCCCCGGCGCCCATACTCGACAGTGGGCACGGGCAGCACCGGACGAGGGCAGCCGGGCACGACACGGTGTCAGGGAGTCGCGATGAGTGGCGTCGAGGACGGTTCGGACGATCGGGTCGCTGGTCACGATCCGGTGGACCGGGCGCGTCGAGCGGATGGCTGGGAGGCGGCGGCGGACGAGCGGGAGCGGCTGGCCGATGAGCGTGAGCACGTGGCGGACGAGCGCGAGTGGTTGGCGGATGAACGGGACCGTCTGCTCGACCAGCGCGACCACGGGCTGGACAACCTCGAGCGGCTGAGGGCCGGGACGGCGGTCGACCCAGCAGCCCAGCTGGCGTCGGTCCGGGAGGCGCTGCTCCGTGCCGAGCCGGGGCCCGGACGGGCCGAGGAGGAGCTGCTGAGGGCCCGGCAGGCCGGCGCTCGTGCCGAGGCGCGGGCGCTGCGGGCGATGGCTGCCGCCGATCGAGCCGTCTCGGCCCATCACTTGGACGGCGCGGGGGACGCCGAGGAGCGGGCGTGGCTGCTGGATCGGCGTGACTTCGTGGCGGCGGAGCGCGACAGGCTTGCCGACGAACGGGAGCTGTCCGCCGATCGTCGGGACGATGCGTCCGATCAGCGGGAGGTGCTCACCGATGAGCGGGATCGCACGATCCTCGACCGCGCGGGGCACCTGCAGCACAGCGACGGGCAGGGCCGCCGCCTCGGTGCCTCCCGGCTGACGTCCGAGGCGGACCAGTCGGGCGCGGCTGCCCGTCGGGCCGAGGAGCGCGATCGGCGCGGGCGGGCAGCCGAGCAGCGACGTGCTGCCGCGCGGCAGCGCAGGGCGGCCGCGGCCCAGTGGGGGCCGCAGGCCTATGGCCCGCGCCTGGTGGCCAGCTTCGCCGAGCTCGCCCGCCACCTGTTCGCCGCGGATGACCCGGACGCGGCGCTCGCCGAGGTGCTGGACTACGCCGTCGCGGCAATGCCCGCATGTGACGGCGCCAGCCTGACCCTGTGGCGCGATGGGTCGGTGTTCGACACGCTGGCCACGAACCCGGCCGCGGCGAAGCTCGACCACCTCCAGTTCCTCAGCGGGCAGGGCCCGGCCTTCCACGCCATGCGGGAGGGCGGCCCGGTGCGCGCGGCGGACTTGATCGCGGACCCCCGGTGGCCCGCGCTGTCCGTGGAGGCCGCCGGCCTGGGGGTGTCGGAGGTGCTGTGCTACGGGTTGTACGCCGAGGGTGCCGGCTCCGGCTCACCCCTGGGCGCCTTCACGCTGTCCAGCGGCCGGCCGGGCGGGTTCGGCGAGGAGGACCGTGAGTTCGGCGCCATCCTGGCCGCCTATCTCGCCGTCGCCGTCGCCACGTTCCAGCGGGGTCGGGAGATCGACCGTCGCGAGGCCGCCCTGCACCGGGCCCTGAGCAGCCGCGACGTGATCGGCCAGGCCAAGGGCATCCTCATGGAGCGGGCGGGGCTGTCCGCGCCCGAGGCGTTCGACGTGCTCCGCCGGGCCTCCCAGCGGCTCAACCTCAGGATCACCGACCTCGCCGAGCACCTGGCCCAGACCGGCATGCTGCCCGACGAACAGGGCGAGGAGCACCAGCCGGGTCGGTCCGAGGCCCCGCCGGCCACGCCCGCCGGGCATGACTCGCTCAGCGATGTCCGGCCCCAACCCGGCCGGCGCGGGCCCCAGCGCTGAGCCGGGTCGCCGGCCACCCACGCCACTGGCCGCACGTTCCCGGCCACCCACGCCACGGGCCGCACGTTCCCGGCCACATGTGTCCGGGAACGTGCGAGCGGTGGTCGCCGTGGCGGGGAACGTGCGCTGGACGACCGGATGGCTCGCTCAGGCCCCGAGCGCCGGTGGCGCGGCCCTGCGCGAGGCGGGGTGGGATGGGTCCCTGCCGGGCCTCGTCGGTCGGGCCCACGGCGATGCGGGACACCGTTAGCATCGCGAGGGTGACTGACGAGGAGGCCCCAGCCGATCGTCTGGCCGCTGCTCGTCGCGGGTGCACCCGATGGCTGGTCGGGCACGGTGACATCACGCCCACGGGGTGGCTGGCGGAGCTGACCGCCGCGGCCACCGAGCCGGATCTCGACCGGTACGGCTCCGGCGGTGAGGTCGAGGCGCTGGAACGTGAGGTGGCCGAGCTGCTGGGCACGGAGTCGGCGGTGTTCATGCCCAGCGGGGTGATGGCGCAGCAGGCCGCACTGCGGTCGTGGGTCGAACGGTCCTCGGCCGACGCGGTCGCGGTGCACGGGCTGTCCCACTTCGTGCTGCACGAGCTGGATGCCCTGGCCGAGCTGCACCACCTGCGCGTGCAGCACCTGACGGATGACCCCCGCCCCGCCACCGCGGCCGACCTCGACGGCCTCGCCGGGCCGCTCGCCGCGGTGAGCGTCGAGCTTCCCCTGCGGGATGCCGGCTACCTGTTGCCGACCTGGGAGGAGCTGGTCGCGTTCACCGACCGGGCGCGCGAGCGGGGCGTGCCGGTCCACCTCGACGGGGCCCGGCTGTGGGAGAGCCAGCCGTTCTACGACCGGCCGCTCGCGGAGATCGCGGCCCTGTTCGACTCCGTGTACGTGTCGTTCTACAAGGGCCTCGGTGGGGTCGCCGGCGCCGCGCTGGCCGGTTCGGGGGATCTCGTCGCGCAGGCCCGGCGATGGCAGCGCAGGCACGGTGGGACCCTGTTCTCGATGCTGCCCTACGCGGTCGGGGCGCGGGACGGGCTGCGCCGGCGGCTGCCCAGGATGGCGGCGTACGGCGCGCGTGCCAGGGAGTTGGCCGCGGGCCTGGACTCGATGGACGGCGTGCGGGTCCATCCCAACCCACCGCACACCAACGCGTTCCGGCTCTTCGCCGACGTCGCGGTCGAGGTCATCGAGGAGGCAACTCTGCGCACGATGGAGACCGACCACGTCGCGCTGGCGCACTGGTGGCGCCCGGCCGAGGTGCCGGGCTGGGCGATGACCGAGCTGCACACGGGTGACGCGACGCTCGACTGGGGCCTCGAGGACCAGCTGGCGGCGCTGCGCGGCCTGCTCAGCGCCGCGAGCCGGCGCGCCGAGCACGCCTGACGCGGCGGGCGACCTGAGCCCCATGCGGAGGGGCCTCGAACCCTGCCGGCAGGTGGAATCGGGGTAGCGTCACCAGAGCGGTTCGGAAGTCGGGGGTGCGCTGCTGGCGCTGCTCGGCTGCGCGCTGACGTGGATGCACGCCGCGCTCGGGATGGCCCTCAGGGCGCCGGAGGCCTCGTACGCGGCTGGCACCGTCACCCTGTTCCTCCTGCTGTTCTCGAGCTCGGCCTTCGTGCGCGTCGACACCATGCCCGAGTGGCTCCAGCCGATCGCCCGCGTGCAGCCGATCACCGTGACAGTCGACCGGGTGCGTGCCCTCGCCAACGGCCTTCCCGCGCAGCGCTGGCCCACCCAGGCAGCGGCCCGGTCGATCGCGATCCTGCTGCTGTCGGCCACGTTCGCCGTCCACCGGTACCGGGCCCTGGACAGCTGACGGGACTGACGCTGCGGTCTGCGATCTGCGGGACTGCCCATGTCGAGGGCCGGCATCGACGGCAGGTCGGTGCGCATGGTCACCCTTGCGATGCGCGATGGGCACCCAGGTGTTCGGCAGCCTGCCGTCAGCCGAAGGGGAGAAGGGCCTCGACCTCGCCGTCGATGAGGCGCCCGGTCGGCTCGAAGCCTCGGGCGTGGTAGAACGGCCCCGGGGAGCCCTTGCCCTCCGACCAGCTGGTCGTCAGCTCCGTGGCCCCGAGCGCGCGGCACTCCTCGATGACCAGGTCGAGCGCGCGCGAGGCGATGCCACGGCGCTGGTGCACCCGGTCGATCAGCAGGCGCCACAGGTAGGCCGAGCGATGCACCCGGTCAGGCAGCGCGAGCATCACGAACCCCGCGGTGCGACCGTCGGCCTCGATCGCGCGGAGCCACGGAACCGCGGTGACGCCGTCCACGGTCTCGGGGACCAGGGCATCGGCGAAGGACTCCAGCACGGGTGCGACGAACGCGCGCTGGCTGTGGTGCGTGCGCAGCGCCCGGACGGCGAAGGCGTTCTGCTCCGTGATGGGGGCGAGCCGGACCTCCTCGGGGGCGCCGCGATCCCGATCCCGCCAGGCCTCCCAGTCCTCGCGGGTCATCCCGTAGATCCAGTCGTCGGAGTTGTCGTCCCCGAGCCAGAACGACAGCCGCGTGCACCCTTCGAACACCAGGCCGCACCGCTCGAGCACCATGGCGGAGGCCCGGTTGTCCGGGTGCAGTGCACCCCAGGCCCGGGTCAGCGGGAACGTCTCGAAGAGGTGGGCGATCAGCGCTGCGAGGGCCTCGACCGCGTACCCCCGGCCCCAGTGCCGCCGCGCCAGGGAGAACCCGAGCTCGGCGGTGCGGGCGTCGTTGGCCAGGCGGACGACCAGTTCGCCGAGCGCCTCGCCCGAGGCCGCGTCCTCGATGACGGCGGTCCACCAGTCGCCGTCGACCGGGGCGCCGGTCGCGATGGCGCTGGTGATGTGCTGCTGCGCTGTCGTGCGTGGGAACGGCACGGACCACGCCTGCAGGGCCGCAACCTCGGGCTCGTTGCGCCAGGCCCAGAGGCGCTCGACGTCCTCGGGCCGGGGCGCTCGGACGACCAGCCGCTCGGTGCGCAGCGGAACGAACACGCCGTCGACCCTAGCCTCGCGCGCCGGGAATCGGCTGCCCGGACTCGGCTGCCCGGCGAGCGCAGCACCGCCACCGCTCGTTCCCGGACACCCAGGCCACGAGCCGCACGTTCCCGGACAGATGCGTCCGGGAACGTGCGAGTGGCGGTCGCCGTGGCCGGGAACGTGCCGGCGAGCTTGGTCAGGTCCGGACGTCGGCGTCCCGGGCCCGCGACAGCTCCCTGAGTTCGGCACGCAGGGCGCGGATCTCGTCGGTCAGCGCGGCGATCGCGTCCTCCTCGGGCTGGCGCACGCGCTCGGTGAACCAGGCTGCGAAGGTCGCCGTGACCGCTCCCAGCAGTGAGACCCCGACGGCCATCATGGCGATCGCTGCCGTGCGCCCCGGACCGGTCACCGGGTAGGTGTCGCCGTACCCGACGCTGGTGAGGGTAACGATGGCCCACCAGACCGCGTCCCCCAAGGTCCTGATGCTCGCCCCCTCGACCGACCGCTCGTAGTCGAGGACGACGAGGGCCCCGACCGCCATGATGAACACGGCGGTGACACCGATGGCCGCGGCGACCCTGCCGTACGAGACGTGATGGCTGCGGTCGATGAGGATGCGCGCGGCGGCGAAGACGCGCAGCGCCCGCAGCGGACGGAACATCGGCAGCACCAGCGTGACCACGTCGAGCGGGTGGCCCAGGACGTAGCGCAACCGCTTCGGTGCGAGGAGGGTGCGGTAGGTGAAGTCGGCGAGGAAGACCACCCAGATCAGCACCTGCCCGACTTCGAGGAGCACATCGACCGGGCCGGGGGCCGACAGCCAGAGCACCTGGGTGGCGTACAGGGCCAGGAACGCGAACGCCAGGCCGATGAGCGTCTTGGCGGACCGGGTCTCGTAGCGCTCCAGGGGCGCCTCGCCGCGCTGCACGCTCAGCCCTCGCGGCCGGTCTCGTCGCAGGGCAGGGGGACGGTGGGGTACTCCTCGGCGTAGTCCTCGGCGAGGTCCCCGGACACTCGGGTCATGTCGGTCGCCGGAGCCGCGATGAAGCCGTCGTAGGGGCGGTCCAAGTCGGAGATCGCCGCGAGGAACAGGATGAACACCGACGCCAGGGCGGTCAGCACCCCCACCTGCACGCGCCGGTTGACGCTGCCCAGCGTGAAGGTCGCCAGCACCAGGATGCCGATCGAGGCGGTGAGCACGAGGAGGGCCTTGAGCTCGGGGGGCACCGAGGGCTGCGCCTCGGTCAGCCGGCGGCTGCGGGCCTCGCCACGGTCGCGGTCGGCGGTCAGCAGGGCCCCGATCACCGGGCTCGGGACGTCGTCACGCTCCACGAGGCTGGCCGTCCCGGCTCGGATCTGGCGGGTCCAGGGGGAGACCTCCCGCGCCGTGCGGCCCTCCTGCATCGTCTCCCACTCGTAGGTGGCCACCGCGGCGGCGTAGCAGGTCATCGCGGCCATCACCTGCTGGCGCTCCGGCTCCTGCAGCAGCTGCGCCACCTCGAACTGGTGGTCCACCTTGCGCGCCTCGTCGGCCGCGGCGGTCTGTCCGCGCAGGAAGGACTGGTACACGGTCACCAGGGTGAAGGCGAGCAGCAGCACGGTCACCGACACGATGGGTCCGCTCAGCGTCTCGAGCTTGACGCCCTGCACCTCGGTCTTGGCGAACGGCCGGACGAAGCGGTTGGCCACGAGCCCGATCAGCAGCGCGCCGATGATGATCGCGGCGATCGCGTACGTGCTCACCCCACACGTCCCTTCCTCCCGGCGCCGCCAAGGTGCCGTGCGCTCGCATCGAGGCGCCCGGACCTCAGCGATCATCAGCGCGTCCCGCCTGTGCGACGACCCCGTCATGATGGTGGGCGACGCTCAGGTGCGGTGCTGCGTGGGGTGAGTGACGGGACTCGAACCCGCATCCGCCTGGACCACAACCAGGTGCTCCACCAATTGAGCTACACCCACCACGGCCGACGCAGGATCGCTGCGCGGCGCCGGATCAGTGTAGCGGACCCCAGAGGGCCCTCCGGCGTCCCGAGCGGGGCGCAGGATGCCCGCGACACCCGCGCTCGGCCCGGACCAGGCGCCGGTGGACCGGTCGGCGCCAGCCCCGGTCAGGTCGTGGCGCCGTGGTCGACCACGTGGTTCGTCGCCGCGGCACGGGCCTCGTCGGAGGTCGGGCCGGGCGCGGGCACGAACAGCGTCTGGCGGTAGAAGCGCAGCTCCGCGATCGACTCGCGGATGTCCGCCAGGGCTCGATGGCCGCCGGTCTTGGCCGGGGCGTTGAAGTAGGCGCGGGGGTACCAGCGCCGCGCGAGCTCCTTGATGGTCGAGACGTCCACGAGCCGGTAGTGCAGGTGCGCGTCCAGCTCCGGCAGGTACCGCGCGAGGAACCCGCGATCGACGTAGACGCTCGAGCCGGCCAGGGGCGCGCGGCGCGCCTCGGCGACGTGAGCCCGGACGTAGGCGAGCACGGCGGCGCCGGCCTCCTCGAGCGGCGCGCCCCCGGGGATGTCCGCCAGGAGCCCGGACTCGGTGTGCATCGCCACCACGACGGGATCCATGCCCTCGAGGATCGCGAGGTCGGTGGGGCGCACGACGAAGGAGACCCCCGCGTCGAGCTCGGTCAGCTCGCCGTCGGTCACGATCGCGGCGATCTCCACGATCTCGTCGTGCATCGGATCCAGGCCGGTCATCTCCAGGTCGATCCAGACGAGCCGGTCGGCGCGTGCGTCAGCCACGCGCGCAGCCTATGCGGGGATGCCCCCGCCGCCGCTGCGCCGCGGGGGTGAGCCGGGAGTGCGTCGTGCGACGAGGATGCCGGGCGCGGCCGGCATTCCGGGCGGGCAGGGGGTGGCGTTGCCCGTTCGCCGCCGTCCGGGCGGTGGTCGCCCCGGGCCCGGCGTCGCCTTCGGGCCGGTCAGGAACCGTCGTCGGCCCACCAACGGACCAGGTCCGAGGCGGTCACGATCCCGACGAGCCGGCCGAGCGCATCGAGCACCGGGACCGCCTCGGCGGAGTGGCGCGCCATCGTGCGGGCCACCTCGGCCAGGGGCGCGGTGTCCAGGACGCTGCGGGCGGGGGCGCGGGAGAGCAGGTCGCCGACGTTGCGGGCGCGCATGCGCTCCTCGGCCAGTGGCAGGTCGGTCAGGATCATCCGGTCGGAGATCACGCCGAGGCATCGGCCGTCGTCGACGACCACGAGGTGGCGCAGGCCGGAGACGCTGAGCAGCTGCCAGGCGTCCCAGAGGCTCTCCGAGACCTCGATCGTGAGCACCGGCCGGGACATCGCCTGGGTGACCTCGGCACGCGCCCACTCGACGCCGCGGCGCCGCGCCGCCAACTCGCCGACGGTGCTCGGCGCCGGGAGCGTCATGCCCTCCGAACGGGACGTGTCCATGTCACCCCTCCCTACCGATCGCCGCTCAAGCATCACCCATGCCGTCGCGAGGCTCGCAGGGGCAGGGGGCCCCGACCCGGGGGACCTTGGTCACGACGGCTCGGGTCTTCGGCGGGGGATGGTGGGCGAGCAGGCACGGCGCGCCTTCGCCCGGGACGTGTCGTGGCAGCGGGCGGGGCATCGGCGTCGGCTTCCTCCCCTGGCGCCGAGCGCCGTGTCCGAAACGTGCCAGCGGGTCGGCCGGCGAGGGGTGAGGATTGGCCCCATGGACGCCGACCTGGACCACGAGCGCTGCTATCGCGCGGTCGCGAGCCGGGACGCGCGCTTCGACGGCACGTTCTGCACCGCGGTCCGGACGACCGGCGTCTACTGCCGCCCCAGCTGCCCGGCCATGACCCCGCGGCGCGCCAACGTCACCTTCTTCCGCACGCCGGCCGCAGCCCAGCGGGCCGGGTTCCGGGCCTGTCGCCGGTGCCGGCCCGACGCCGTCCCCGGATCGCCGGAGTGGAACGTGCGCACCGACGTGGTCGGCCGCGCGATGCGGCTCGTCGTCGATGGGACGGTCGAGCGCTCGGGCGTGGCAGGTGTGGCCGCCGCCCTCGGCTACAGCGAGCGGCACCTGAACCGACTGGTCACTGCCGAGCTCGGGGCCGGCCTGCTCGCCATCGCCCGCGCGCAGCGCGCCCACACCGCGCGGATCCTGCTCGAGACGACCGACCTGCCGGCGGCCGACGTGGCCTGGGCGGCCGGCTTCGGCAGCGTCCGGGCGTTCAACGAGGCGATCCGCACGACCTACGGCGAGGCACCCACCGCACTGCGGGCCCGGCGGCGCCGGTCGGAGCGGGTCTCCCCGGCGCAGGGACGGGGCGACCGTCGTTCTCCCGCGGACGACGGCGGCGGCCTCCTGGACGCCGACGACGGAGCGCGGACCATGCAGGGTGACCCGCACGCGCCGGTCACCGTCCGGCTGGCGACCCGCGCACCGTTCGACCCCGAGGCGCTGCTCACCTTCCTGGGGGACCGGGCGATCGCCGGCATGGAGGCCTGGGACGGCACGACCTACCGCCGCAGCCTGGCACTGCCCCACGGCCACGGCGTGGTCGACTGCCGGGCCACCGCGGGCGGGATCAGCGCGGCCTTCCGGCTGGCCGACCTGCGCGACCTCGCACCGGCCGTGGCGCGCGTGCGGCGCCTGCTCGACCTCGACGCCGATCCCGCTGCGGTCGTCGACCTGCTCGGGGCCGACCCCATGCTCGCGCCGTGGGTGGCTGCCCGGCCCGGCCTGCGGATCCCCGGCTGCGTGGACGCCCACGAGGTGCTCGTCCGCGGCGTGGCCGGCCAGCAGGTCAGCGTCGCCGGCGCCCGGACGGTCGTGGGCCGCCTCGTGGCGGGGCACGGACAGCCCCTCGCGCTCGCCGATCCCGTGCTGACGCACGTCTTCCCGACGCCGGACGCGCTGGCCGCCGCGGATCCGGCCGCGCTGTCGATGCCGCGGGCCCGGGGCGCCACGATCGTGCGTGCGAGCGCCGCCCTCGCCGAGGGCTCCCTCACGCTCGACCCCGGTGCCGACCGGGACGCCGCCCGCGCCGCGCTCCTCGCGCTGCCTGGGATCGGCCCCTGGACGGTGGGGTACGTGGCGATGCGCGGCCTGGGCGACCCGGACGTCATGCTCGAGGCCGATCTGGGCGTGCGCCACGCGGTGGCCGCGCTCGGCGGCGACGACCTGCCCCGTGCGATCACCGATCGGGCCCACGCCTGGCGCCCGTGGCGCTCGTACGCCGTGGCCCATCTGTGGGCGGGGCTGCGGGCCTCGTCGTCCGCCGGGGCCGCGGGGGCCGCCGGGGCCGACCCCGGTCGGACCCCCGCCGGCCGGGGTGCCGGGGCCGCCGCAGCCGACTCCGTTCCGACCCCCGCCGGCCGCCGTGCCGGCAGCCCTGCAACCAGCC
>JALOLK010000130.1 GCA_025456015.1 Candidatus Nanopelagicales bacterium | reverse complement strand
AGCGGGCCGCGAGCAGCAGCGCCTCCCGGACCGCGCCGGCCCGGGCCGCCCGCTCGGCGCGGTGCTGGCGCAGCCGCGTGCGCAGGGCGCGCTTGGCGGCGGGATCGGAGGCCACCTCGCGATGATGCACCCTGCCGGGCACACCCGTCCCCGGCGGCTATCGTGCGCGCATGACCAAGCCGGTGGAGGCGGGCAGCGGCCAGGCGCCCTGCCCGGCGCGGACCGCCGCCCCCAGCCCCACCCGGTGCCGCTGACATGCGCACCGTCGAGGAGCACGTCGCCGAGGTCCTGGCGCGGGCCGTGCCGCTGGAACCGCTCGACGTCGCCCTGCTCGACGCGCGCGGCTGCCTGCTCTCGGACCCGGTGACCGCCCCGTGGCCGCTGCCCCCGTTCGACGCCGCGGCGCACGACGGGTACGCGGTGCGCAGTGCGGACCTCGGCGGGGCCCGGCCCGAGGCACCGGTGAGCCTGCGCGTCGTCGACGACGTCCCGGCCGGGTACCGCGCGAGCCATCCGGTGACCGCCGGCACGGCCATCCGGATCGGCTCCGGCGCGCCGATGCCCGAGGGCGCCGACGCGATCGTGGCGCTGGAGGCCACCGACGGCGGCGCCAACCAGGTGCACGTGCAGGCGCCGGTCGCCCCGGGCGAGGGCATCAGCGCGGCGGGCAGGGACCTGGCCGGTGGCCAGGTGGTGCTCGAGGCCGGCGCGCTGGTCGGCGCGCGCGAGGTCGCCCTGCTCGCCGCGGTCGGGCGCAGCCGGGTCAGCGTGCGGCCCAAGCCCCGGGTGGTCGTGATCTCCACGGGCACCGAGCTCATCGAGCCCGGCGCCGCGATGAGCCCCGGCCTCATCCCCGACTCGAACGGCTGGATGCTCACCGCCGCGGCGCAGGACGCCGGCGCCATGGCCTACCGCGCCGGCCCGATCGCCGACGAGCACGGCGCGCTGCTCGACACCCTCGAGGACCAGCTCGTGCGGGCCGACCTCATCGTCACCACCGGCGGGGTCACGGCGGGCACGTACGACACCTTGAAGTCGGTCCTGGCCCGGCTGGGCAGCGTGACGTTCAGCCGCGTCGCCGTCTGGCCGGGGATGGCCCAGGGCCATGGCCACCTCGGCCCCGACGAGGTGCCGATCTTCACGCTGCCGGGCAACCCCTCCAGCGCCTTCGTCGCGTTCGAGCTGTTCGTGCGCCCGGTGATCCGGCGCATGCTCGGCCACGCGTCGGTGTTCCGCCCGCTCGTGCAGGCGCGGCTCACCGATCCCGTCGCCGGGCGACCGGGGGTGCGCACGCACCTGCGCGGGCACCTGCACGGCGGCGCCGCCGAGCGCCTGGTCACGCCCATCGTCGAGCCGGGCCTGCTCGGCCTGCGCCTGGCGGACTGCCTCATCGTGCTGCCCGAGGGCACCGCCGCGGTCGGGCCCGGCGCGACGGTGTCGGTGATGCCGTTGGGCAGGCCGTGATGGCCGGGGCGCCGGTGCTGCGCCAGCCCACGCCGTCGGGCCTGCTCGTGCTGCGCGAGCTGCGCCGCCGCGACGCCGCCGCATGGCGGGAGGTCCGGGGCCGCAACGCCGCATGGCTGGGCCCCTGGGAGGCGACCGTGCCCCCGGAGTCCGACGAGCAGGTCCCCACGTTCCCCCAGATGGTTGCGCGCTTCCGGGCCGAGGCTCGGGCGGGGCGCACGCTGGCCTGGGCGATGACGCTCGACGGCGCACTCGTCGGGCAGGTCACCGCCGGGGGGATCACGCTCGGGTCGCTGCGGGCGGCGACGATCGGCTACTGGATCGACCAGCGCGTCGCCGGCCGGGGCCTGACCCCGTTGGCGGTGGCGATGGCCTGCGACCACTGCCTGCACGTGCTGCGGCTGCACCGCATCGAGATCGTGGTGCGCCCCGAGAACCAGGCGAGCCTGCGGGTGGTGCACAAGCTCGGGTTCCGCTACGAGGGCCGCCGGCCGGCCTACCTGCACATCGACGGCGCGTGGCGCGATCACGAGGCGTTCGCGCTGCACGCGGAGCAGGCCCCGCCCAGCCTGGTCGGGCACCTCCTCGCGCGACACGACCCGGCGCACTGAGCAATTGGCCGGGCCGCGGCCCCGGCTGAAGTAGATTCCCGGAACGTGACGGGACTGATCTACGTGGCCATCATCGCCGTCTGGGCCGTCGTCCTGGTCCCGGCGTGGCTGCGCCGTCACGATCACCTCGATCCCGAGCGCTCCGTGGACCGGTTCTCGCGCAGCATGCAGACCCTCGCCCGGCGGCCCAGCGTGCTGGGCATCCCGCTGGCGGGGCACGAGGACGACGCCGTCGCACGCCAGGATCCCGAGCCCGAGGTCGTCGCCCCCCGCCGGCCGGAGGCAGCCCCGCTCGGGGTCACCGCCGTCTCCGAGCGGCTGCAGGGCGTGGTCGGGGGAGCCGGTGCCCGGGTGCGCTCCACGTCGGCGGCGGCCCGTCGCCGCGTGGTCCTCGGGGTGCTGCTGGCCGCAATCGTCGTCACGGCCGGCCTCGCGCTCGCCGGCATCCTCGCGCCGTACGCCGTGGCCGCGCCGCTGGTGCTGACCGTGGGCTTCCTCGGTGTCGCCCGCCACCAGGTGCGCACCGCCCAGCAGCGGCGGGTCGCCCCGGCCCCGCGTGCCGCCGCCCCGCACGCCGCGGCTGCGAGCCGTCCCGCGGCCGGTCCCGTCGCCGGGGCCACGGGCAGCACCTGGGAGCCCCGGGCGACGCCGCTGCCGACCTACGTCACCAAGCCCCCGGCAGCCGAGTTCCCGCGGGTCATCGACACCGAGCCCGGCGCCTGGACCGCGGCGGCGATGCTCAAGCGTGCCGAGGAGCAGAAGGCCCGCGCGGAGCGGATGGCCCAGGCCAAGGCCGAGGCGATCGCCCGCGCCCGCGCCGAGCAGGCGGCCGCCGAGGCCCGCAACCGGGACGAGGAGTTCCTCGAGGCCCAGCGCGCCGCCGAGTGGCGTCCGGCCCCGCGCGCGGTCAACGAGTAGCGGAGCTGAGGGGAGCCGTCGGATCGCCTGCGGCGATCCTCCTCCCGAGTCCCCCCGTGCTGCCCGGTACGCACGACGAAGGCCGGCGGGAACACCCGCCGGCCTTCGTCATGCGTGGAGCTGAGGGGACTCGAACCCCTGACCCCCTCGATGCGAACGAGGTGCGCTACCAGCTGCGCTACAGCCCCAATGGGAGCCCCGAGTGTACCGCAGCGGCAGGCTCGGGCACCAAACCCCAGCGAGCGCCGGGGGCCCCGGGGCCCCCTGCGCCACCCCCCGCGCGTCCGCGCGGGATCGCCACTAGCGTCGGGTCGCAGGCACCGGCAGGAGGGGCAGGATGACCGAGGACAGGCTCGATCGCATGGGGGCGTTCGACGCGGTGATGTGGGGCGTCGAGGAGGACCCGGTCCTGCGCTCCGTGATCGTGGCGATGACCGTGCTCGACCGCAGCCCGGACGTCGAGGTCCTGCTCGAGCGCGTCACGCGCATGACCCTGGCGGTGCCGAAGCTGCGCCAGCGGGTGATCGGCAACCCGATCTCGCTGATCCCGCCGCGCTGGGAGTACGACCCGAACTTCGACCTTGCCTACCACGTGCGGCGCTACCACGTGCCCGGCGACGGCACCGACCGCCCGCTGCTGCGCATCGCCGAGCAGCTCGGCGAGCAGGACTTCGACCGCGACCGGCCGCTCTGGGAGATGGCGCTGGTCGAGGGCTTCGACGGGCCTCGGGCCGCGGTCATCATCAAGCTGCACCACGCGATCACCGATGGCGTCGGTGGCATGGCGATGGCGGCCTCGCTGTTCGACCTCACCCAGCAGCCGACGGCCGACCTGGGCCCCATGCCGGCCGGGCCGCGCGAGCAGCTGCTCGACCTCCCCGGGCGCATCGTGAACGGGGTGCAGTTCCTCGGCCGCAACGTGCTCCGGCAGGGACGATCGGCCGCCGAGGGTGCCCTGGAGCTGGCGGGTCGCGCCGCGTCCGACCCCGGTGCGGCGGCTGTGGATGCCGCCGCGTTCGCCCAGTCGGCGGCACGGCTGCTGGCCCCGGCGAACGAGCCGCTGAGCCCGCTGCTGCACGGCCGGTCCCTGTCGTCGCACATGGGGGTGATCCGGGTGCCGTTCCGCCCCCTGCGCGCGGCGGCGAAGGAGGCCGGCGGCACCCTGAACGACGTGTTCATGGCCGCCGTCGGCGGGGGCCTGGCGACCTACCACGCCGAGCACGGCACCCCGGTCGACTACGTCCGGGTCAACATGCCGGTGAACGTGCGCACGGCCAACGACACCTCCGGCGGCAACCGCTGGGTGCCCGCCCGCTTCCCGATGCCGGTGGACGCCGGTGACCCCGTGGTGCGGATCCGGCGGCTCGGCCCGATCCTCAAGCAGGCCCGGACCGAGCCGGCGCTGGTCCTCTCCGACACGATCTACCGGCTGCTGACCGCGCTGCCGCAGGCGGCCGCCACCTCGGTCGCGGCCGGCATGATGAAGGGCGTCGACGTCGCCTGCACGAACGTGCCCGGCCCGCCGATCCAGCTGTTCTCGGCCGGCGCGCAGGTGCAGGCGATCGTGCCGTTCGCCCCCAAGTCGGGGGCCTCGGCGAACATCGCGCTCATGACCTACCACGGCTCGGCCTACGTGGGCGTCAACATCGACACCCGGGCCATCCCGGACCCCGCAGCCTTCCTGGAGCACCTGCGGGCCGGCTTCGACGCCGTGCTGG
>JALOLK010000129.1 GCA_025456015.1 Candidatus Nanopelagicales bacterium | reverse complement strand
GTCCTCGCCGCGGATGCGCGCGGACACCGCCTCGATCATGAGCTGGTAGGGGTCGCACGCCGCGAAGTGCTCCTCGGCGGGTGAGCCGTCGCGCTCCACGTGCAGCACGCACGGCTCGCGCCAGGTGGTGAAGGCCTGCCCGCCGAACGCCACCGACAGCCCGGGTGCCGTGATCGTCAGGCCCTGCGCCTCGGGGCGCTCGAAGGAGGCCGTGATCGTGGCCGAGCCGTTCGCGTGGGCCAGGGTCGCGATGGTGGTGAGGTCCACGCCCGTGGGGCCGACGTGGCGCTGCACCCCGACCACGTCGAGCGCCTCGGCGCCGAGCGCGGCCAGGGCAGCGGCCACCGTGTAGCAGCCGACGTCGAGCAGGGCCCCGCCCCCGTGGGCGGGGTCGAGGCGGTAGTTGTCGCTGGGCACGCCGGGGAAGGTGAACCAGGCCTGCACGTCGCGCGGGCCGCCCACTGGCGCGACCAGCGCCTCGATCCGCCGGGTCCGGGGGTGCCAGCGGTTCCAGGCGGCCTCGACGAGCAGGCGGTCGGCGCGCTGCGCGGCTGCGCGCATCGCCGCCACCTCGCCGGCGTGCATGCCCAGGGGCTTCTCGCAGAGCACGTGCTTGCCGGCGGCGAGGGCCACCTGCACCCAGTGCAGGTGCGCGTCGTTGGGCAGCGAGATGTAGACCGCGTCGACGTCGTCGCGCTCGCAGACCTGGGCGTAGGACCCGACCCCCGCGGCTGGCTCGAGCAGCGCGGCACGGGCCTCGTCGCGCGCGCCGACCGCCTGCAGCACCGCCCCGTCGGCGCCGTGCACCGCGGGTGCCAGGCCCTTGGAGGCCACGAACCCCGCCCCCAGGAAGCCCCAGCGGATCGGCGCCGGACCGGTCACTGGGGCACCACCGGCCGCCCGTGGTCGGCCGCGGACCGGCTGGCGGCCTCCATGACCGACAGGACGCGGCGCGACTGCGCGCCGGTCACGGTCATGGGCAGGCTCAGCTGCAGCCGGTCGGCCAGCTCGCGGTGGAACTGGTGGGCCGGGCCGGGCGGGGTGGCGACCTGCGTGATGCTGCCGTCGGCGGCGTGCAGCTCGAGGGCGGGCGGGGAGTCCGCGGGGGCCAGGCGGTCCTCCACGAGGGTGCCGATGTCGTTGCGCGCCACGATCGTCTCCGTGCGCCAGTGGCCCACGATGGCGCCGCGGGTGCCGAGCACGTACCACCGGGGCTTGAGCGCGGCCGCGAGGTCGGAGTGGGTGAACTCCGCCTCCACGCCGTCGACGAAGCGGATGGTCACCCGCGAGTGGTCGGCATTGGTGACGTCGAGCCAGTGGCGCTTGTGCGCGGCCGCGGTGACGTGCTCGATGGGGGTGGGGACCAGGTCGAGCACCTGGTCGAGCAGGTGCGAGCCCCAGTCGTAGAACGCCCCACCGGAGACGGTCTCGTCGGAGTGCCACAGGTTGCAGGGGTGGCCGTAGCCGCCCACGAACGTCTCGAGGTGGAACACCTCGCCGAGGTCGCCGCGCTGCACCAGGCGACGGACCGCGAGGTGGTCGGGGTCGAAGCGCCGGTTCTGGTAGACCACGGCCAGCAGCCCCGCGGCGTCGGCGGCGGCCAGCACCTCGTCGGCCTCGGCGGTGTGCACGGCGAACGGCTTCTCGACGACCACGTGGGTGCCGGCCGCGATCGCCTGCAGCGCCCAGCGGGCGTGCGAGCTGGGCGGCGTGGAGATCACGACGAGGTCGACGTCGTCGCGCTCGAGCAGGGCGTCGGCCGAGGTGGTCGTGGCGATCCCGGGTGCGGCGGCGACGGCGTGGTCGAGGCGCTCCTGGGAGGTGTCGCACACGGCGGCCAGGGCCAGGCCGTCGACGGCCCGCACGGCCCGGCTGTGCTCGTGGCCGATGGCCCCGTAGCCCAGCAGGCCCACGCGCACCGGTGCCGGGGATGGCACGGAGGCCATCGCCCGCAGCACCTGGACGAGCAGGCGGGTGGCGTTGCGGTCGGCGACGGCAGCGGCGGTGGTGGGCGTGGTCCAGGCGGCGGTGGCCGTCGCGGGCCGCCAGGTGAGCACCGGGTGGTCGGTCAGCCCGAGCCGGGCGGTGCGCAGCACGTGGACCCCCTCGGCAACCCGGGTGACCGTCGTCACGCTGCCGGTGAGGTGCTCGTGCTCGTCCTGGTGCGCGTGGTCGCCGTGGGTGTGGAAGGCGGCGTGGAGCCAGGCGCCGTCGGCACCGCTGCGCAGGCGCACGTCGTGCACCGGGGAGGTCGGGCCCAGCTCGAGGCCGGCGGCCTGCGCCAGCACCCCGTCGGGGTCGGCGCTGCCCAGGGTTGGCCCGGCGAGCAGCACATGGGCCCACGGCTCGGCCAGGGCCTTGGCGAGGTCGGGCTCGAGGGGTTGGTCGGCCCAGACGAGGACGACGTCGGCGACCGCCAGGGCGTCGGCGTCCTGCGGCTCGCCGAGATCGGCGATGCCCGCCTCCCGCAGCTGGCTGCGCAGTGTGAGCACGGCGGCGGCCTCGGCCGGCGAGCTGAGACGCACGATCCACGCCGCGGTGAGCACGCCGTGACAGTAGTCGACCGGTCGCGGACCCGCCCAGGGGCGCTCGAGGCAGGTGGGAGGGGCGCCCGCACATGCGAGGAGGCCCCCACCGCGATCGGTGGGGGCCTCCTCGTGCGTTCAGTAGGTCAGATGACGCGGACGTTGTCCGCCTGCGGGCCCTTCTGGCCCTGCGTGACGTCGAACTCCACGCGCTGGTTCTCGTCGAGGCTGCGGTAGCCGTCGGCCACGATCGCCGAGAAATGGACGAACACGTCCGGGCCGCCGCCGTCCTGAGCGATGAAGCCGAAGCCCTTCTCGCCGTTGAACCACTTCACTGTGCCTTGTGCCATTGTGCTTGATCTCCCTGAGTGATCTGCAGGGCCAACGCTGTGCCAACCCTGGGTGCTGCGTTGGTCGTCGCCCGCAGAGGCAAGGACGCCCAGCGATTGATCCGCGGGCGTCCTTGGGGAACTGCGAAAGAATGGCTGTGACAGCGGAGCAAGCGTAGCACGGCCCGGGCCGGACGCGTCGATCGTGCGACGTGCGGCCCGGCCGGCGTGGTGTCGGCCTCGGCTCCGCTGGGGCTCAGCAGGCCTGGTCGACGGCGGTCAGGAGTGCCTCGGTCGTGGACTTCACCGAGGCCAGCGCCGGGGCCAGGGCGGCCACGTCGGCCACGCTGGGCTCGGCCGCCAGCTCGGCGATGGCGCCCTGCAGGTCGGCCACGGCGGCCTTCACCGCATCGGTCTCGGTGGCGAACTCGGCCTGCGCGGAGGCGATGAGCGTGTCGACGTCGGCCTTGAAGGTGTCGAAGTTGGCCTTCAGGGCGTTCGTGCCCTCCTGCAGGATGTTGAGGTCGACCAGGCCCTGCAGCGAGGCGCGGGCGGTGTCGGCGTCGGCGCAGACCTGGCCGGCGGGGGCCGAGGCGGCCGGGGCGGAAGCGGCGGCCGAGGTGGTCGGGGTCGTCGCGGTGTCCGCGGAGTCGGAGCAGCCGGTCAGCGGGAGCGTGACGAGCAGGGCGGCGCCGGCCAGCAGGGCCAGGCGGGGCAGGGGTGTGCGCATGGGGGTCCTTCCGCAGGTGATGGCCTGAGCGTACGTCGTGGGCTGCGTGCGCTCGACGGTGGGCAGATCGAGGCCTCGCGATCCCGGCGGCGGGTGCCGGCATCCCGGGTCCGTAGCCTGAGGCCGTGCCGCGCGGATTCCACGCCAACCCCGGGTTCGCCGCGCTGCACGCCGCCCTGTCGGCGCCGGCGCCGGTGATCCGCCGGATGGCCGGCCCCCCGGTCGTGATCGACGGCCGCCAGCTCGATCCCGCCACGCAGCTGCTGCTCGTCATGGCGGAGCGGGCGAAGATGGGGCTCGGCGACCGCACGGTGCCGAGCCGCCGGCGGGCGATCATGCGCCGGGCCACCGCGCTGGTGATGCCCCGGGCCCGCGGCGTCCACGCGGTGGACCGGACCATCCCCGGGCCGGCGGGGCCGCTGCCGGTGCGGGTCTACCGCTCGTTGAGCGCCCCCGCCGAGCCGCCGGCCATCGTGTACTTCCACGGCGGCGGCTGGGTGGTCGGCGACCTGGACACCCACGACGGCTCCTGCCGGCTGCTGGCCCGGGAGACCGGGGCCGTGGTGATGGCCGTGGACTACCGGCTGGCACCGGAGCACCGGTTCCCCGCGGCCGTCGACGACGCGCTGGCCGCGTTCCGCTGGGCGGCGGCGAACCCGCGCGAGCTGGCCTGCCGGGCCGGTGCGGTCGCCGTCATGGGCGACAGCGCCGGCGGGACGCTGGCCGCCGTGGTCTGCCAGCAGGCGCGCGACCTCGGTGGGCCCATGCCCGTCGCCCAGGGGCTGGTGTACCCGGGCACGGACCTGCGGATGATGACCCGCTCCATGGATGCCTACGCGCACGGGTTCTACCTGACCCGCGAGGACATCGCCTGGTTCCAGGACCAGTACCTGCCGGATGCCCAGGCCCGGCTGGATCCGCGGGCCTCGCCGCTGCTGGCCGAGGACCTGGCCGGCCTGCCCCCTGCGCACATCTGGACCGCCGGGTTCGACCCGCTGCGCGACGAGGGCCGCGCCTACGCCGACCGGCTCGCGGCCAGTGGGGTGCTCGCGCGGTAGGTACCGGTGCCTCGACGACCAGGTGCACGGCTTCTTCGGCATGGGCGTCCTGCCCGATGGCGTGGGGATGGTGGCCTCGGTGTGCCGGGAGATGGGGGAGCTCATCGACGATGCGCTCGCCGGACCCGTCGCACCCCGCCGACGCGGGTGAGGGCGGGTCCTGCGGCCGCTGCCGGAGGTGCGCCGAGGACCCTCGCAGGGAGTGGCCAGGCTGTGGGATGGCTACGGTCCGGCAAGGGCCGGCCGCGGCGCCGGGGAGATCGCACTGCGCGGGCCTAGCGTGGGCGCCCATGCGCACGAGGATGGCGGCCGCGGCCGTCCTGGCCACGGTGATGGCGTCGTTGCCCGGGGTTCCGGTGGCGTCGGCCGCGACGGCCCAGGCTGCCGGGGGAGCGGTCCCGGCGGCGACCGCTCCCGCTGCCGGCCGACCCGTCACGGCGGCGCCCGTGCCGGCCGAGTCGTGGTGCCGCACCCTGCTGCCACCGCCGAAGACCGTGGCGAAGCGGGCGGCCCGCATCCTCGGT
>JALOLK010000005.1 GCA_025456015.1 Candidatus Nanopelagicales bacterium | reverse complement strand
GGGCCGGCGAGACCCATGCCCTCATGGGCCCGAACGGCTCGGGCAAGTCCACGCTCGCCTACGCCGTCGCCGGGCACCCGAAGTACACCGTCTCGGGCGGCACGATCACCCTCGACGGTGCCGACGTGCTCGAGATGGGCGTGGACGAGCGCGCCCGGGCCGGGCTGTTCCTGGCCATGCAGCACCCCGTCGAGGTGCCCGGGGTGTCCATGTCGAACTTCCTGCGCACCTCGGCGACCGCCGTGCGCGGCGAGGCGCCGAAGCTGCGGCTGTGGCTCAAGGAGATGAAGGGCGCGATGGAGCGCCTGCAGATCGACCCGACGTTCGCCCAGCGCAACGTGAACGAGGGCTTCTCCGGCGGTGAGCGCAAGCGCAGCGAGATCCTGCAGCTGGAGCTGCTCGCGCCGAAGATGGCGATCCTCGACGAGACCGACTCGGGCCTGGACGTCGACGCGCTGCGCGTGGTCTCCGAGGGCATCAACCGGGTTCGCGAGTCGGGCCAGACCGGCGTGCTGCTCATCACGCACTTCACCCGCATCCTGCGCTACGTGCGCCCGGACCACGTGCACGTCTTCGTGGACGGCCGGATCGCGGCCGCGGGCGGCCCCGAGCTCGCCGAGCAGATCGAGGCCGAGGGCTACGCGGCGTACCTCCCGGCGGTGGCGTCGGCGTGACCCTGCTCGACCCGGCGCTGCGCGCCGACTTCCCGATCCTGCTGCGCACCGTGCGCGGCGGGCGACCGCTGGTGTACCTGGACACCGCGGCCACCTCGCAGAAGCCGGTGTCGGTGCTGGACGCGGAGCGGGAGTTCTACGAGCAGCGCAACGCCGCGGTGCACCGGGGTGCCCACTTCCTGGCCGAGCAGGCCACGGACGCGTTCGAGTCGGCCCGCTCGATCATCGCCGGCTTCGTCGGCGCCCGGGCGCAGGAGCTGGTCTTCACGCGCAACGCCACGGAGTCGCTGAACCTGGTCACCCACGCCTTCAGCAGTGCCACGGCCAAGCACGCGCACGGGGCGCCGCTGCCCGACGGCGCCGAGCGGTTCGTGCTGCGCCCCGGTGACGAGCTCGTGGTCACCGAGATGGAGCACCACGCCAACCTCGTGCCCTGGCAGGAGCTGTGCGACATGACCGGCGCGGTGCTGCGCTGGATCGGCCTGACCGACGACGGCCGGCTGGACCTCACCGACCTCGACGCCGTCATCACCGAGCGCACCCGCGCGGTGTCGTTCGTGCACCAGTCGAACATCCTCGGCACGATCAACCCGGTCGCGCCCATCGTGGCGCGGGCCCGCGCGGTCGGGGCGCTGGTCGTGCTCGACGCCTGCCAGTCGGTGCCCCACATGCCCGTCGACGTGCACGAGCTGGGCGTGGACCTGGTGGCGTTCTCGGGGCACAAGATGCTCGGCCCCACCGGGGTGGGGTGCCTCTGGGGCCGCTCGGAGGTGCTCGAGGCGATGCCGCCGTTCAACACGGGCGGCTCCATGATCGGCGTGGTCACCATGCAGCGCTCGACCTTCGCCGACCCGCCGCAGCGGTTCGAGGCCGGATCGCCGAACGTGGCCCAGGCGGTCGGCCTGGCCGCGGCCGTGCAGTACCTCGAGAAGCTCGGGATGCCGGCGGTCGCCGCGCACGAGCACGCGCTGACCGAGTACGCGCTGGCCGCCCTGGCCGAGGCCCCGGGCGTGCGGATCATCGGGCCGACGACGGCCGAGCAGCGCGGGGGCGCCATCTCGTTCGCCGTCGAGGGCCTGCACCCCCACGACGTGGGCCAGGTGCTCGACGACGAGGGGGTGGCCGTGCGGGTGGGCCACCACTGCGCATGGCCGACGTGCCGGCGGTACGGCGTGCCGGCGACGACCCGGGCCAGCCTGGGGCTGTACAACCAGCCGGCGGACCTCGACGCCCTCCTCGTCGGCATCCGCCGCGCCCAGCAGTTCTTCGGGGTGGCGTGATGGTCGACGCGCTGTACCAGGAGATCATCCTCGACCACTACCGCCACCCGGAGGGCCGCGGCCTTCGCGAGCCCTACGAGGCCGAGGTGCACCACGTGAACCCGACCTGCGGCGACGAGATCACCCTGCGCGTGCACCTGGCCGGCGAGGGCGACGCCGCCACGATCGAGGACATCTCCTACGACAACCAGGGCTGCTCCATCTCGCAGGCCAGCGCCAGCGTCATGTACGAGCAGCTGCTGCACCACACCGTCGCCGAGGCGATGGCCACCCAGGAGCAGTTCCTGGTCCTCATGAACGCGGCCACCAGCCCGGATGCCGACGAGCCCGACGAGGAGGCCCTCGGCGACGCCATCGCGTTCGCCGGGGTGGCGAAGTACCCGGCGCGCGTGAAGTGCGCCCTGCTGTCCTGGATGGCCTGGAAGGACGCCGTGTCCCAGGCCCTGGCCCACGGAGGAGCCCGATGAGCACCGCAACCGACGACGACGTCCTCGAGGCCCTGCACGACGTGGTCGACCCGGAGCTCGGGATCAACGTCGTGGACCTGGGCCTGGTCTACGGCGTGCACGTCGACGACCACAACATCGCCACCGTCGACATGACGCTCACCTCGGCGGCCTGCCCGCTCACCGACGTCATCGAGGACCAGACCCGCGCCGCGCTCGACGGCATCGTCGAGGACTTCCGGCTCAACTGGGTGTGGATGCCGCCGTGGGGCCCCGACAAGATCACCGACGACGGTCGGGAGATGCTGCGCGCGCTCGGCTTCAACGTCTGACGCCCTGGCCGGCGCCCATCGGCGTTGCGGTGGATGGAAGCGACACCTGGGTGGTTGATTCCGTCCACCGCAACGGACAGGTTGATGCTGCGGGGGACGCGCTCGTGCCCTAGCGTCGCCGATCGTGGACTGCGACGTCGTCATCGTGGGGGCGGGCCTGGCCGGCCTGCACGCCGCCGGGATCCTGCACCGGGCCGGGGCGTCCGTGGTCGTGCTCGAGGCAGCCGACCGGATCGGCGGCCGGGTGGCCAGCGACGTCGTCGATGGCTGCACCGTGGACCACGGCTTCCAGCTCTACAACCCCGCCTACCCCGAGGGGCAGCGGGCGTTCGACCTCGCCGCCCTTGGGCTGGGCACCTTCCGGGCCGGCGTCGAGGTCGTGCTGCCCGACGGCGCCCGGGTCGTGCTCGAGGACCCGCGCCGCGGTGCCGGCGCCCTGCCCGGGACCGCCGTCGCGGCCCTGCGGGGCAGGGTGGGCGTGCCCTGGGAGCTGGCCGCGCTCGCGGCGTACGCCGGGCGCTGCGCCACCGCCACCCCCCAGGCGCTGGCTGCTCGGCCCGATGTGGGTATCGGGGAGGCCCTGCGCGGCGCCGGCGTGCGCGGGGCAGCGCTCGAGCGGGTCGTGCGGCCGTTCCTGTCCGGCGTGCTGGCCGACGAGTCCCTGGCCACGTCGCGGCGCATGGTCGATCCCCTGCTGGCGGCGTTCGTCCGGGCCACGCCCGGCCTGCCGCGGGCCGGCATGGCCGCGCTGCCAGCGGCCCTCGCCGCGGGGCTGCCGGAGGGCACGGTGCGCACCGGCGTGCCGGTCCGCGCGCTGCGGACCACCGGGGTCGAGACCGAGGCCGGGGCGCTGAGCGCCAGCGCAATCGTGGTGGCCACCGCAGCGCCCGCGGCGGGCCACCTCCTGCCGGGCCTGGCGGTGCCGCCGATGCGCGCGCTGACCACCTGGTGGTTCACCACGGGGGCCCTGCAGCCCGGCGCCCACCGCCGCCTGCTCGTGGACGGGCGCCCGGGGCCGGTCCTGGCGAACGTGGCCGTGGTCTCCGACGCCGCCCCCAGCTACGCCCCGGCGGGCCGCTCGCTCGTGGCCGCCTCGGCCGTCGGGCACCACCCCGGCGACGCCGCCGCGACCACGGCCCGGGGGCATGCCGCCGCGCTGCTCGGCCTGAACCCGGGCGACCTCGAGGAGGTGGCCCGCCACCCCATCGCCGAGGCGCTGCCGGGCATCGAGCCGCCGACCGCACAGCCGCTGCCGGTGGCCCTCGGCGACGGGCACTTCGTCATCGGCGATCACCGTGAGGGGCCGTCGATCCAGGGGGCGCTGGCCAGCGGGCGCCGGGGCGCGGCGGCGGTCCTGCGCCACCTCGGCGTGCGCTGAGCGGGGCGGCTGGCGTCAGCCCATCCGGCTGAAGGTGTCGCAGCGGGCCATGTCGCCGCTGTTGAAGCCCACGTTGTACCACTGCTCGCGCTGCGCGGCGGAGCCGTGCGTCCAGGTCTCGGGGTTGACCCGCTGCCCCGCGCCGGCCTGGATCCGGTCGTCGCCGACGGCCTGCGCGGCCGCCTGGGCCTGGCGGACCTCCGCGGGGGTCACGGTCACGTTGCCCCGGTCATCGGCCATCCGGCCCCAGGCGCCCGCGTAGCAGTCGGCCTGCAGCTCCATCGCGATGCCGTAAGCGTTGGCGTTGCGCGGGTCGTCCTGCTGGGCCTGGCGCACCTGCTGCTCGACGCCGGTGATGGTCTGCAGGTGGTGGCCGAACTCGTGGGCCATGATGTAGACGTTCGCGTAGTCGCCCTCGACGCCGAGCTGGCGCAGCTGGCTGGCGAATCCGAGGTCGAAGTAGATCCGCTGGTCGCCCGGGCAGTAGAACGGCCCCACCTGCGTCGTCGCGGGCCCACAGGCCGTGTCGACCCGGCCGGAGAAGAAGGCCAGGCGGGGCGCCCGGTAGGGCATGCCGCGGCGCTGGAACTCCTCGGACCACACCTCGTCGGTCTCGTTGTAGGCCTTCACGAGCAGGCAGTCGTCGTACTGCTCGATCGCCCCGTCCCGGTTGCAGCGGGCCTCGAGGTCGCTGGTGGTGCCCGCCTGGGCACCGGTCACCCCCTCGGCCTGCAACGGCGACTGACCCGCCCCGCCGAACAGCCCGCCCCCGCCGAGGAGGAGCAGGCCACCGAGGAGCACCAGGGCCAGCAGCGTCCCCTTGCCGCCACGGCCACGCAGCAGCATCGACAACAGGCCCGCGAGGGCCATGCCACCCATGCCGCCGCCCCCGCCGCCGAGCCCCCGGCCGCCGCCGCGCAGGTCGTCCACGCCACCGGTGTCGACCCGGTTGTCGTCGAACCGCATCGCCGCCTCCTGTCGCGCCGCACGCTCCCCGGCAGTATCACCCGCCGCCCGCCCTCATGGCGTCCGGGCGTGGCGGCCGTGCGAGGGGGGCACCGGACCAACCCGCGTGGTGCGCGCTGTGCCGGCGGCTTCCGGCTGGTCAGGCCGGGGGCGCGGGCGCAGGTACCCTCACCGGCGTGATCGCGACGGCTGGGCTCGAGGTGCGCGCCGGCGCCCGGCTGCTCATGGCCGACGTCTCGATCCGCATCGGCGCCGGTGACCGGGTCGGCCTGGTGGGCCGCAACGGCGCCGGCAAGACCACGCTCATGCGCATCCTCGCGGGCGAGTCGCCGGCGGAGGCCGGCACCGTCACCCGCTCGGGAACGGTCGGCTACCTGCCACAGGACCCGCGCACCGGCGACCTCGAGCAGACCGCGCGCGAGCGCATCCTCGAGGCCCGCGGGCTGCGTGAGGTGATCCGTCGGATCCACCGCGCCGAGGCCGCGATGGGCGATCCCGACCCCGATCGGGCCGCCGACGCGATGCGCCGCTACGACCGGGCGCAGGCGGAGTTCCTCGCCCTCGACGGGTACGCCGCCGAGGCGCAGGCGGCCGCGGTCGCCGCCGGCCTGGGCATCACCGAGCGCACGCTCGGCCAGCCGCTGCGCACCCTGTCCGGCGGCCAACGGCGCCGCGTCGAGCTCGCGCGCATCCTGTTCGGCCAGGCCGACACCTTGCTGCTCGACGAGCCGACGAACCACCTCGACGCGGACTCGATCGTCTGGCTGCGCGGCTTCCTGGCCGCGCACCGAGGTGGGCTGGTGGTGATCAGCCACGATGTCGGCCTGCTCGAGGCGGTCGTGACCCGCGTGCTGCACCTCGACGCCAACCGCTGCGTGCTCGACACCTACAACGTCGGCTGGAAGGCCTACCTGCAGCAGCGCGAGAC
The DNA here is from genome assembly GCA_025456015.1 of Candidatus Nanopelagicales bacterium. Taxonomy (GTDB): domain Bacteria; phylum Actinomycetota; class Actinomycetes; order S36-B12; family CAIYMF01; genus Prado023. The sequence goes on along the minus strand of JALOLK010000005.1, from coordinate 53,573 downwards.
CGACGAGCGCCGCCGCCACCGGGAGCGCGCCAACGCCGAGAAGCAGGCCGCCGCGCTGCAGTCCCAGGCCGACCGGATGCGGGCCAAGGCGACGAAGGCCCGCGCGGCGCAGTCGATGCAGCGCCGTGCCGACCGGCTGCTCGCCGGGCTCGAGGAGCAGCGGGCCGCCGACCGGGTCGCACGGCTGCGCTTCCCCGAGCCCGCGCCGTGCGGGCGCACGCCGCTGCGTGCCGCGGAGCTGAGCAAGTCGTACGGCTCCCTCGAGGTGTTCGTCGACGTCGACCTGGCCATCGACCGCGGCTCCCGGGTGGTCGTCCTGGGCCTCAACGGGGCGGGCAAGACGACGCTGCTGCGGATCCTGGCCGGCATCGAGGCCGCCGACACCGGGCGCGTGGAGCCCGGCCACGGCCTGCGGCTGGGGTACTACGCCCAGGAGCACGAGACGCTGGACCCGGCGGCCACGGTGCTGGCCAACATGCAGCGCAGCGCCGGCGACCTCACCGAGACCGAGTGCCGCAGCGTGCTCGGCTCGTTCCTGTTCAGCGGCGACGACGTGGACAAGCCGGCCGCGGTGCTGTCCGGCGGCGAGAAGACGCGCCTGGCGCTGGCCACGCTCGTGGTCTCGGGCGCCAACGTGCTGCTGCTCGACGAGCCGACGAACAACCTGGACCCGGCGAGCCGCGGTGAGGTGCTCGCGGCGCTGGGCGACTACCGCGGGGCGGTCGTGCTGGTGACCCACGACGAGGGCGCGGTCGAGGCGCTCGCGCCCGAGCGGGTCCTGCTGCTGCCCGACGCCGACGAGGACCTCTGGCGCGACGACTACCTCGACCTCGTCGCGCTGGCCTGACGGCGCTCTGCGGCGTCCGCGCCGCGCGCCGACCCCCCGCGCTCATCTTCGTTGCGTCACCGTGACGTCACCCTGCGGTCACCACGGAATGGCGATCTTGAACGTCAGGCGACATAGTTGACGCAGCAGTCGGAGATCGCCGGCGAGACGGAGGGATCGTCATGGTGGGGAAGGCACGCGCCACGCGCGTGACGGGGGAGGCGCGGGCGGACCTGACCAAGGACGTCGTCGCGCGCTACCAGGCCGGCGAGAGCATCCGCGAGCTGGCGGCCAGCCTGGACCGGTCGTACGGCTTCGTGCACCGGTTGCTGACCGAGGCCGGCATCGAGCTGCGGGGCCGGGGCGGGGCCACCCGCAAGCGGACCCCCAGGCTCGCCGCGGGCTGAGCCGTCGCCGGCGGCGTCCATCGATGGGCCGCCGACCCACCCGGTCGGGACCCCCGGCGACCCGTCGAGGGCCGGCTGGTTGACTGCTCGCATGACCGAGCACCCCGCCCTGAGCACCGACCTCACCGACGGCATCCTCACCGTCCGCCTCACCCGGCCCGAGGCCCGCAACGCCCAGGGGCCAGCCCTGTGGGCTGACCTCGCCGCCATCGGGCGCGCCCTGGATCCCGCGGTGCGTGCCGTCGTGCTCTGCGCGGACGGCCCGTCGTTCTCCGCTGGCCTCGACCGGCGCATGCTCACGCCCGAGGGGATCCCCGGCGAGGGGTCCATGCTGGCGTTCGCCCAGATGCCGCCGGAGGCCCTCGACGCGCGGATCGCCGAGTTCCAGGAGGCGTTCACCTGGTGGCGGCGGGTCGACGTGCCCACGGTCGCGGCCGTCCAGGGCCACGCGGTGGGAGCGGGCTTCCAGCTCGCCCTGGGCTGCGACGTCATGGTCGTCGCCGACGACGTGCAGCTGGCGATGAAGGAACCGAGCCTGGGCCTGGTGCCCGACCTCGGCGGCACCCTGCCCCTGGTCGAGGCCGTCGGGTACGGCCGGGCGCTCGAGCTGGTGCTCAGCGGCCGCTGGGTGGGCGCCGAGGAGGCGGTGCGCCTCGGCCTGGCCCTGCGCGCGGTGCCCCGGGACGCGCTCGAGGCGACGGCGCGCCAGGTCGCCGCCGCATGCGGCTCGGCCATGCCGGGGGCGGTGGCGGGCACCAAGGCGCTGCTGCGGGATGCGGCGGCTGGCGGGGACTGGGCCGATGCCCACCGCCGGCAGGTGGCCGCCGAGCGTGGCGTGCAGGGCGTGCGGATCCGTGAGCTCGTCGCGATGATGGCCGGGCACGCGGCACCCTGAGCGAGGCGAGCCGCACGCTGAGCCAGGCGCGCCGCGCCCCGATCGCGGCCTCGCCCGGCGCCAGGAGGGGGCCCGGCCACGCCGCAACCGGCGGGGCGCAGGCCGCCGCCGGGAATGGCAGGGGCCGCTGCGGCGTTGGCCCGGGTCGGGCACAGGGAGGGGATCAGCGCGATGTCGATGGGCATGGGCGGCGCCGGGCCGTGGCAGACGTACCGGTCGTTCACCCGGGACCCGGCGGTCGCACAGCAGCGGATCAGCCGGGACACGGTGCGCCGGATCCTGCGGTTCGCGGGGCCCTACCGCGTGTTCATCATCTGGTTCCTCGTGACGCTGGTGATCGGGTCGCTGCTGGTGGTGGCCCAGCCGCTGCTGTTCCGCCGGATCATCGACCAGGGCATCACCCCCGGCGATCGCTCCGTCGTGACGGTCTCGGCCGTCCTGGTGCTGCTGCTGGCCCTGGCCGACGCCGCCATCGGCCTGGTCGGCCGGTGGTTCTCCGCGCGGATCGGGGAGGGCCTCATCTTCGACCTGCGCACCCAGGTGTTCGGCCACGTGCAGTCCCAGCCCCTGGCGTTCTTCACCCGCACCCAGACCGGCGCGCTCATCTCCCGGCTGAACAGTGACGTCATCGGCGCGCAGCAGGCCTTCACCTCGACGCTGGGCGGCGTCGTCGGCAACGTCATCAGCGTGGTCGTGGTGCTCGCCGCGATGCTGGCCCTGTCCTGGCCGATCACGCTCATGAGCCTGATCCTGCTGCCGCTGTTCCTGCTGCCCGCCCGGTGGATGGGCCGGCGGCTGCAGGCCCAGACCCGCGAGCAGATGCAGCTCAACGCCGACATGAGCTCGATGATGACCGAGCGGTTCAACGTCTCCGGCGCCCTGCTCGTGAAGCTCTTCGGCCGGCCCGAGGAGGAGCAGTCCTCCTTCTCCAGCCGGGCCTCGCGGGTGCGCGACATCGGCGTGCAGATCGCGATGTCGAACCGGTACTTCTTCACCGCGCTCACGCTCGTGGCGTCGGTGGCCACGGCGATCGCCTACGGCGTGGGCGGGCAGCTGGTGATCAGCGGCACGCTCACCATCGGGACGCTGCTGGCGATCACGGCCCTGCTGGCCCGCCTGTACGGCCCGCTGACGGCCCTGAGCAACGTCCGCGTCGACATCATGACCGCGCTGGTCTCCTTCGAGCGCGTCTTCGAGGTGCTCGACCTGCCGCCGCTGGTGGCCGAGGCCCCGGACGCCAGGCCGATCCCGGCCGGCCCCACGTCGGTCGAGCTGCGCGACGTGCACTTCACCTACCCGGGAGCCGATGAGGTGTCGCTGGCCTCGCTGGAGTCGGTGGCACGGCCCGAGGCCCGCGGCCGGGGCGAGCCGGTCCTCACCGGCATCTCGTTCGCGGTGCTGCCGGGCCGGATGGTCGCCCTGGTCGGACCGTCCGGGGCCGGCAAGTCCACGATCACCGCGCTCGTGACCCGGCTCTACGACGTCTCCGGCGGCGCGGTGCTGGTCGGCGGGGTGGACGTCCGCGAGGCGACGCTGGCCAGCCTGTCCGACCGCATCGGGGTGGTCACCCAGGACGCGCACATGTTCCACGACACGATCCGCGGCAACCTGCTGTACGCGCGCCCGGGTGCCAGTGACGAGGAGCTCATCGCCGCGTGCCGGGACGCGCAGATCGGCGAGCTGCTCGCCTCGCTGCCGGAGGGCCTGGACACCGTGGTGGGCGAGCGTGGGTACCGGTTGTCCGGGGGCGAGAAGCAGCGCCTGGCGATCGCGCGGCTGCTGCTCAAGGCCCCCGAGGTGGTGGTCCTCGACGAGGCGACGGCGCACCTGGACTCCGAGAGCGAGGCAGCCGTGCAGCGGGCGCTGGCCTCGGCCCTGGCCGGGCGGACCTCGCTGGTGGTCGCCCACCGGCTGTCCACGATCCGGGCTGCCGACGAGATCCTCGTGATCGACGGTGGCCAGGTGGTGCAGCGCGGCACGCACGACGAGCTCATGGCCGCCGGTGGCCTCTACGCCGAGCTCTCCCGCAAGCAGTTCGGGATGGCCCCCGAGGTGGCGCCGGAGGTGGTCGTCGGCTGACGCCCCCCGTCGGCCGACCGCGGGCGCGCTGGCGGCTACAGGGCGCGCAGGGCGCCCCCGTCGACCGGGATGAGGCTGCCGTTGACGTAGGAGGCCGCCGGCGAGAGCAGGAACGCCGCGACGCGGCCGAACTCCGCGGGCTCGCCGTAGCGGCCCAGCGGGATGGCGGCCTCGTTGCGCCGGCGCGCGGCCGCCGCGTTGCCCTGGGCGGCGTCCAGGGCCAGCGTGCGGTCCGTGCCGATGCGACCGGGCAGGACGCCGTTCACGCGAACGCCGCGGGGGCCCAGCTCGTCGGCGAAGTCCTTCACGAGCATGGCCAGGCCCGGGCGCAGCCCGTTCGAGGTGGTCAGCCCCGGGATCGGCGACTTCGCGGAGGTGGACAGCACCACCAGGATCGCCGCTGCCGTGCCGGGCGGGGCCTCCGGATCCACCGTGGCCGTCGCGGCCACGGAGCGGATCGTGCGCACCGCCCCGAGGAGCACCGACTCGAAGGCGGTCCGCCACTCGTCGTCGGTGATGCTCATCGGGGTGCCGGTCGGCGGCCCGCCCACGCTCACGAGGGCCCCGTCCAGGCGACCGAACCGGGCGACGGTCCCGGCGACGAGCCGCTCGGCGGACGCCGGATCCGTGAGGTCGGCGGCCAGGCCGACCGCGTTCGGCGAGCCCAGGGCGGCGACGGCCGCCGCGATCGGCCCCTCCTCACGGGCGCTGATGACCACCGTGGCGCCCTCGGCGACCAGGGCGTGCGCCGTGGCCAGGCCCAGCCCGCGGGAGGCGCCGGTGAGCAGGAACGTGCGTCCGGCCAGTCCGAGATCCATGCCGGCGATGCTCCCACACGCACCAGGCCCAGCCGAGGCGACATGAGGCTGCGCCGCGCGACCCACGTGCGTCTCAGTCCACGACAGCCCAGTGCTCGACCGGCTGCGCGGCCCGCCCACAGGAGGCGACCCGATCCACGACCGTCCTGACGAGGGCCAGGTCCAGCGCCGCGCCCGTCGGCAGGGCCACCCGGGCCCGGAGCCGACCGTCGGCTGGGTCCCCGGCCAGGGCCACCGGCAACGGGGCGAGCCCGGCATGCCCGGTCAGCCGGCGGGCGTGCGCCTCGGCGACCTGCGCCGGTGCCGCCGAGGTGCTGAAGCCGCGGAGCGTGGCCGGGGGCGTCCGACCGGCTCGGGCCTGGTCGAGGATCGCGTCGGCCGCGGGGAGGTCGAGCCGCCCGTGCAGCACCCCCCACGGCAGCAGCAGCGCGGTGGGGGCGAACCGGTGCCCGCCGAGGTGGGTGCTGGTGAGCACCCGCCCGGCGTCCGCCCGGCCGGCCCACAGCTCGTCGGCGAGCCGGCCGCCCGCGTGGCCGCAGCAGCGGTCGCGCCGGCCGTTGGCACACACGAGCAGCAGCGGCTCGGGCTCCGGGCGCCCCCACCCTCGCCAGCCGCCACCGGCCAGCACCGCGAGGTCCCAGCCGGCCACGTCGGCGGGGTCGCGCACATGCCCCACGCGCAGGCTCGGCTCCGCGCCGCTGGCGTCGGCCACCCAGACCCGGACACGACCCTCGGCACGGGCGCGGGCACAGTCAGCCCGCGAGCCACGCGCCAGCACCACCCGCACGCCGTGGGTGGCGCGCGCGAGGGCGGCATCGCCCCAGCCGTCCGGGTGCTCGACCACCACCCAGAGGTCCGCCCGTGGTGCCGTGCCGGCCATCGGCTCGCGATCCGCAGCCGACAGCGTCGAGCACCGGGGCGCCTCCGGCTGCAGGCTCACCGGCGACCCGTCGTGCGGCCGGCGCTCACACCCGCGCGGCGACCGAGGCCGGGGCGGTGGCCACCGGCACCCCCGAGCCGTCCCGGCGCTCGTCGGGCTCGGGCAGGTCGATCGGCTCGCCGCTGCTGCTGGCCGCGACCGCCGGCCAGGTGCTGATCCACCCGTGCCGCAGCGCGTCCTCGCCCTTGAGGAAGCGGTGGGCGCGCACGCCGCCGGTCGCGCGACCCTTGCCGGGGAAGACCTCGGCCCGGGTCACCTTGAGCGACCCACCGGCGTCGAGCAGCGCCGCGGAGTCCCCGGCCAGCGTGACGACCACGCCGCGGGCGCCCGGGGCCCACGCGCCGAGGGCGATGACCGTGGCGCCGGCCCCGAGCTTGATCCCGGCCATGCCGCCCGCGGCCCGGCCCTGCGGGCGGACCGAGGCCGCGGGGAAGCGCAGCAGCTGGGCGTCGGAGGCGAGCAGCACGAGCTCGTCGTCGTCGGCCACCGGCAGCGCGCCCACGACCACGTCACCGGGGGCGAGCCGGATGACCTCCCACACGTCGCGGCTGGGGGCAGCCTCCTGGGCGACCCGCTTGATCGTCCCGCCGGCGGTGGCCAGGGCCAGGGTCGGCGCGTCGGGCTGCAGGCTGGCCAGCCCGACCACCACCTCGCCGCGCTCGAGGGTGAGGAACGCCCCGAGCGGCACGCCGCCGGCCAGGCTCACCGGTCCGGCGCTGCCGGGCAGGGCGGGCAGGTCGAGCACGTGCACCTTGTGCAGCCGGCCGGTCGAGGTCACCACTCCGACGTGGCCGCGCACGGTGGCCGTGGCACGGGCGAGCACCACGTCGTGCATCCCGCGGGGGCCGTCGGCCGGGTCCAGCCCGGCGCCCTGCGCGCCCGACGGTTCCAGGGCTCGGCGGGCCATCAGCCCGGTGGAGGACAGCAGCACCTCGCAGGGGTCGTCGGCCACCTCCAGCGGGGCCGCCATGGTGCTGGCCGACGATCGCACGGGCAGCGAGCCCTCGAGCAGCACGGTGCGCCGGGGGGTGGCGTGCGCGGCGGCCACCTCGGCGAGCTCGGTCGAGACCAGGTCGCGCAGCGCCCCGGGGTCGCCGAGGATCCGGTCGAGCTCGCTGATCGTGCGGGCCAGCTCGTCGCGCTCGGCCTCGAGCTCGATGCGGCTGAACTTCGTCAGCCGGCGCAGGGGCATCTCGAGGATGTAGGTGGCCTGGACCTCGCTGAGGTCGAACACCGACATGAGCCGCGTGCGTGCCTCCGCGGTGTCCTCCGAGGACCGGATGACCGCGATCACCTCGTCGATGTCGAGGATCGCCACGAGCAGGCCGTCGACGAGGTGCAGCCGGTCCGCGGCCTTCGAGCGGCGGAAGGCCGAGCGGCGGCGGACCACCTCGAGGCGGTGCGCCACGTACACCTCGAGCAGCGCCTTGAGGCCCAGCGTCTGCGGCTGGCCGTCGACGAGGGTCACGTTGTTGATGCCGAACGACTCCTCCAGCGGGGTCAGCCGGTAGAGCTGGTCGAGCACCGCCTCGGGCACGAAGCCGCTCTTGAGCTCGATGACCAGCTGGAGGCCCTTCTCGCCGTCGGTGAGGTCGGTGACCCCGGCGATGCCCGCGATCCGCTTCGCGTTGTGCAGCTCGCGGATCTTCTCGATGACCTTCTCCGGGCCGACGTTCCACGGCAGCTCGGTGATCACCAGGCCCGTGCGGCGCGGGGTCAGCTGCTCGACGCGCGCTGTCGCGCGCATGCGGAAGGTCCCGCGGCCGGTCTCGTAGGCCTCGCGCACCCCGTCCAGGCCGATGATGCGCCCACCGGTGGGCAGGTCCGGGCCGGGCACGAAGCGCATGAGGTCGGCCAGCGTGGCGTCCGGGTGGGCCAGCAGGTGCCGGGCCGCGGCCACGACCTCGCCCAGGTTGTGCGGGGCCATGTTCGTGGCCATCCCGACCGCGATGCCCGAGGCGCCGTTCACGAGCAGGTTCGGGTACGCGGCGGGCAGCACGACGGGCTCGAGCTCGCGGCCGTCGTAGTTGGCGCCGAAGTCGACGACCTCCTCGTCGATGCCGGCCACCATCGGGATCGCCGCCGGGTCCATCCGGCACTCGGTGTACCGGTAGGCGGCCGGGCCGTCGTCCAGCGAGCCGAAGTTGCCGTGGCCGTCCACCAGGGGGATCCGCAGCGAGAACGGCTGGGCCATGCGCACCAGCGCGTCGTAGATGGCCGCGTCGCCGTGCGGGTGCAGCTTGCCCATCACCTCGCCGACCACGCGGGCGCTCTTCACGTGGGCCCGGTCCGGGCGCAGGCCCATCTCGTGCATCGTGTAGAGGATGCGCCGCTGCACCGGCTTGAGGCCGTCACGCGCGTCGGGCAGGGCGCGCGAGTAGATGACGGAGTAGGCGTACTCGAGGAACGAGCCGCGCATCTCGCTGGTGACGTCGATGTCGACGATCTGGTCGGCGACCGGTTCGCCGGGAGGGGGCGGGGGACGGCGTGGCATGGGGGTCTCCTCACACTGGCAGGGGGCCATCATCCCCGACGTGCCGGGTCGGCCGGCCGAGCCGCGGGCGTGCGCCCTAGGGTGTCGTCCGTGCCCCCCGAGTACCCGGCCCACTGGGAGGCCGACGTCGTCCTGCGCGACGGGTACACCTGCCACGTGCGGCCGATCACGCCCGAGGACGCCCCGGGCCTGGTGACCTTCCACGGCCAGCTCTCCGCCGAGACGATCTACTTCCGGTTCTTCGCGCCGTACCCCGAGCTCACCGATCGTGACGTGCAGCGGTTCACCACCGTCGACTACGACGACCGCGTCGCGCTGGTGGCCACGGAGGCCGGCGAGCTCATCGCGGTCGCCCGCTACGACCGCCTGGACAGCCGGGACGCCGAGGTCGCCTTCGTGGTCCGCGACGACCACCAGGGCCGTGGCCTCGGGGCGGTCCTCCTCGAGCACCTCGCGGCCGCCGCCTGGGAGCGTGGCGTGCGTCGCTTCGTGGCCGAGGTGCTGCCGAGCAACCGCAAGATGCTCATGACCTTCCGCGAGGCCGGGTACGTGGTGAGCAGCCGCATGGAGGACGGCGTGTTCCACCTCACGTTCGACCTCGAGCCGACCGAGCTGGTGCTCAGCGTGCGCGCCGCGCGGGAGCACCGCAGCGAGGCCCGCTCGGTCGAGCGCCTGCTCAACCCCGCGGGGGTGGCGGTGATCGGCGCCTCCCGGACCCCGGGCCGGATCGGCCACGAGCTGCTGCGGCACCTGCGCGACTACGGCCTGACCGGCCCGCTCTACGCGATCCATCCCGAAGCCGACGAGATCCTCGGCGTGCCGGCCTTCCGCCACATCGTCGACCTGCCGCAGGCCGTCGACCTCGCGGTGGTGGCGGTGCCGGCCGAGAGCGTGCTCGGCGTGGTCCAGGAGTGCGCCGAGACCGAGGTCGGCGGGCTGGTCGTGGTCTCGTCGGGCTTCTCCGACACGGCCACCGACGCTGGACGGGCCCGCCAGCGCGACCTCGTGCGCACCGCCCGGGAGGCGGGCATGCGCGTCGTCGGGCCGAACTGCCTGGGCATCATCAACACCGACCCGCGGGTCCAGCTCAACGCCACCCTGTCGCCGCTCGTGCCGCGGCGCGGCCGGGTGGGGCTGTTCTGCCAGTCCGGCGCGCTGGGGGTGACGGTGCTCGAGACCGTGGCCCGGCGGGGCCTGGGGCTGAGCAGCTTCGTGTCGGCCGGCAACCGCGCCGACGTCTCGGCCAACGACCTGCTGCAGTACTGGGAGGCCGACGAGGCGACCAGCCTGATCCTGCTGTACCTCGAGAGCATCGGCAATCCGCGCAAGTTCACCCGCATCACCCGGCGGCTGAGCCGCAGCAAGCCAGTCGTCGCGGTCCGCTCGGGTCGCTACTCCCAGGCCCTGCCGCTGGGCCATCACGTGCGCCGCACGACGCTGCCGCCGGCGGCCGTGGACGCCGTCTTCGAGCAGAGCGGCGTCGTGCAGACCGGCTCGCTCGGCGAGCTGTTCGACGTCGCCGCGGTGCTGGCCTACCAGCCGCTGCCGCGCGGGGACCGGGTCGCGGTGCTGGGCACCTCGAACGCGCTGGAGATCCTCGCCGCGGACGCGGTGGAGTCCGCCCGCCTCACGGTCTCCTACGGCCAGCCGAGCCTGGCGCAGTCGGCCGGCGCCGAGGAGATCGGTGCGGCGCTGCGGGCGGCCAGCGAGCACCAGGGCAGCGACGCGGTGCTCTTCGTGCACATCCCGAGCGTGGGCGCGGACCAGGCCGAGGTGCACGCCGCGATCACGGCGGTCAGCATCGACGCCACGAAGCCGCTGCTGGCCGTGATGCCGGCCGCCGACGGCACCGGCCTGATCCCCGCCGGGATGGGCCTGCTGCCGCTCGCCGGGGCGGACGGCCGGCCCGAGCGCGGGTCGGTGCCCACCTTCTCGAACGTGGAGGACGCGGTGCGGGCCCTCGCGCTGGTGCGCGGCTACGCCCGGTGGCGCCAGACCGAGCACACCGAGGCGGCCGAGTTCCCCGACGTCGACCCCGAGCGCGCCCGCACGCTGGTCACGGGGTGGCTGCGCGCGGCGGGTGAGGACGTCACCGGCGCGCTGGTCGGCGAGTCCGAGCCCGGCGTGCCCGACCCCACCGCCCCCGGCGTCGACCTCGAGGCCGACCAGGTGCGCGAGCTGCTCGACTGCTACGGCATCCGGGTGTGGCCGTGCCGGCCGGTCGGCTCCGAGGAGCAGGCCGTCGCCGCCGCCGGGGAGCTCGGGTATCCGGTGGTGCTCAAGACCACCGCCCCATGGCTGGCCCACCGCGTCGATCTCGGCAGCGTGCGGCTGAACCTCGAGTCCGAGCGGGCCGTGCGGACCGCGTACCTGTCCATGGTGGCCCAGCTCGACGAGATGGCCGGCAAGCGGCTGGTCGTGCAGGCCCAGGCCGCCCCGGGCGTGGCCTGCGTCCTCGGCGCGGTCGACGACCCCCTGTTCGGCCCGGTCGTGCGCTTCGGCATCGGTGGCGTCGCCTCCGAGCTGCTCGGCGACCACGCCTACCGGATCCCGCCGCTGAGCCTCGAGGAGGCCCGCCGGCTGGTGACCACGCCGAAGGCGGCCCCGCTGCTGCGGGGCTACCGCGGGTCGGACCCGGTCGACATCGACGCGCTGTGCGAGCTCATCGCCCGCCTCGGCCTGCTCATCGACGAGGTGCCCGCGATCGCCTCCCTGGACATGAACCCCATCGTGGTGTCCGGCGGCGGTGCGGTGGTGCTCGGGGCGTCCGCGCGGGTGCGCATGCAGTGGGAGCGCCTCGACGTCGGGGTGCGCCGGCTGCTCGACGCCTGAGCCGCCCGCTGCCGTGGCAGGATCGGCGCCGTGAAGAACCCTGCCGCCAACCTGCGCGCCGAGATCGCCGCCGCCGGCTACTACCCCGAGCTCGTGGCCGAGACGATGGGCACCGCCCTGGCCGGCGAGGAGCCGATCAGCTACGTGATCCAGCACGAGGCGACGTTCGACCGCGACGAGCTGCGCCGGCACATCTCGCTGCTGATCCTCACCGAGACCCGCCTGCTGGTCCTGCACATCGACGACTTCCCGCCCGACGAGACCTGCCCGGTGCCCTACGCCTCGGCCAACTCCGAGGCCGTCCGGCTGGCCGACGTCCAGTCCGTCGTGGTGAACCGGATCGTCGGCAACCCCGCGCTGCACAAGCCCGGCAGCCCGGTGCGCGAGGTGATGCTCACGATCGGGTGGGGGGCCGTGGCCCGCCTCGAGCTCGAGCCAGCCTCCTGCGGGGACCCGGAGTGCACCGCCGACCATGGCTACTCCGGCACGTCCTCGAACGACGACTTCTCGGTGCGCGTGTCCGAGGCCGGCGACGGGGCTGCGTCGGTCGCGCGCACGCTGGAGTTCGCCACGAAGCTGTCCGAGGCGGTCCGCCGCTCGGGCCGATGAGCCATCCCGGCGGGCGCCCCGCCCCGCCGCCGGGACCGCCTGCCGCCGCCGGCCCCGCCCTGCGCGGCCTCGCCGACCTGCTGCCCGCCGTCGCGCGCGTGCTCGGCGTGCCGGGCCAGGCCGAGGGGGCGGGCTGGCTGGTGGGCCCCCTGGCCGGGGTCCGGCACGTGGTGGTGCTGCTCGTCGACGGCCTCGGCGCCCGCCAGCTGGCCGAGCACGCGGCGCTGGCCCCCGGTCTGGCCGGCCTGCCCGAGCTGGGTCCGCTGGCGGCGCCGTTCCCGTCGAGCACCGCCATCTCGCTGGCCAGCCTGGGCACCGGGCTGCCTCCGGGCATGCACGGCATCGTCGGCTCCTCGTTCCGGCTCGAGGACGGCACCGTGCTCGCCCCGCTGTCCTGGGCCGAGGAGCCCAACCCGATCGCCACGCAGCCGGAGCCGACGCTGCTCGAGCGCGCCGCGGCAGCTGGCGTGCACGTGGTCACGGCGGCCCCCGCCGCGCACCGGCACAGCGGGCTGACCCGGGCGGCGCTGCGTGGTGGGCAGTACCCCGGCGCGGAGTCCGTCGAGGACCGGGTCCGGGTCGCCGTCGCGGCGATCGCGGCCGCCCGTGCCACCGGGACGGCCAGCCTCGTCTACGCCTACTGGCCCGACCTCGACAAGGCCGGGCACCTGCACGGGGTGGACTCGCCCGCCTATCGGGGCGAGCTGGCCCGGGTGGAGGTCCTCGTGGCCGGGCTCGCCGCGCTGGCCGGCCCCGACGTCGCGCTGCTGGTGACCGCCGACCACGGCCTGCTCGACGTCCCGGACGACCGGCGCATCGACCTCGAGGCGCTGCCCGCCCTGCGCGACGGCGTGGTCACGATCCTCGGCGAGCCGCGGGTGCGCCACGTCTACGCCGAGCCCGGTCGGGCCGGGGCCGTGCTCGACACCTGGCGACGGGTGCTCGGCGCGCACGTCGACGTGCTGGCCCGCGACGAGGTGGACGGCCTGCTCGGACCGGTCGACCCCTGGCACGCCGAGCGGATCGGCGACGTGGTCGCCATCGCGCGCGAGGACTGGGCACTGGTGTCCGATCGCGTGGACCGACTGGTCTCCTCGCTGCGCGGCCAGCACGGCGGGCTGACGCCGGCCGAGGTCGAGGTGCCGCTGCGACTGGCCCGGGGCTGAGGCCATCACCGCCGGTCCGGGGGCCGGACACGCCACGGCTGCCCGTGGCGCTGGTGGTCAGGTGACATCATCCTGATGCGACCGCCGGCACCAGGGAGGCCCGATGACGACCAGCATCCCTCGCCGCCCGGGCGGCAGGTCCACGGCGACGTCGCGCCGGATCGCCAGATGGGTCCCCCTGGCGGTGCTGCTGCTGGTGCCGGCCCTGCTGGCCGGCTGCACCGCGCCGCCCGCCGAGGACCCGACCCCCACCGCCACGGCCCCGCCCTCGGCGGCGCCGGTGGTGCCGGTCGACCCCGTCGCGTACGACCTCGGCGGGGCCACGATCGTGCAGGAGCGGGTCCCGGTGGACAGCCGCTTCCGGGAGATGCCGGTGCGGGTCAACGGCCTCATCGCGGTGCCCGAGGGGGAGGGGCCGTTCCCGGTGGTCATGGTGCTGCACGGCACCCATCCGGGCTGCCCGGTGGACGACACCGGCGTCGACCGCTGGCCCTGCGACCCGCAGGTCGAGCAGCGCAACTACGACGGCTTCGGCTACCTGCTGGGGGAGCTGGCAGGACGCGGGTACGTGGCGCTGGCGCCCAACGTGAACGCCGAGCACACGTTCGGGTTCGGTGAGCCAGTCGCTGGCGAGCGGCTCGCCGCGCTCACGGACCTGCACCTGGGCGCCCTGGCCGAGGCCGCGGCCGGGGACGGGCCCGACTTCGGGGTCGACCTGGCCGGGCGCGCGGACCCCAGGCGCCTCGTGCTCGTCGGTCACTCCCGCGGGGGCGAGGGTGCCGTGGTGCTCGCCGGCGACCCCCGCATCGCGTCCGGCGAGGCCGGGTACGGGCCGGTGGCCGGTGCCCTGCTGGTGGCCGCCGCCGTCACGTTCCGCGACCCCTGGGCGTCGATCGACGTGCCGGTCGCCACCCTGCTCGCCGGCTGCGACGGCGACGTGACCGACCAGGCCGGCCAGTTCTTCTTCGAGGGGCCCCGATTGGCCCCGGACCAGGCGCAGTGGGTCGCCTCGACGCTGCTGGAGGGCGCCACCCACAACGCGTTCAACACGATCCTGCCCGGGGACATGGCCGACCAGTCCGGGCGCACCGACTGCCAGCCCCTGCTCGACCCGGATCGCCAACGGGCATGGCTGGTCGACTACGCAGCGCAGTTCCTCACCGCCGTGCTCGGCGACGACCCGCAGGCGAAGGCCCCGGCGCGGGCCGAGCTGGGCCAGGTCGTCGACCGCCCGGCGCCCGACACGGTGCTGGGCCTGCCGGCCCGTGTCGCGTGGCTGGCACCGGCCGAGCAGCGCACGCCGCTGCTGGTGCCGGCCGACGAGGCCGAGCTGGCCACCAACCGGCTGGGCGGGACGGTCACGGCCCAGGGAGCGCAGCTGAGCTTCTGCCCCAAGGGCTTCTACACCCTCGACATGCAGCCCGGCACCGAGGCATGCCGGCGCACGGGGCTGACCGTCCCCGGCCAGCCCGCGCACGCGGTGCTCACCTGGCCGTCCGAGGGCGCCGAGCTGCGCCTGACCATCCCGCAGGGCGCGGACGTCGCGCCGGCCACAGCCCTGGCCCTGCGGGTGGCCGTGGACCCCCTGTCGGAGCGCAACGAGCCCGGCGCCGGGCAGGGCTTCACGGTCGAGCTGGCCGACTGGGCCGGCAACCGGGCCAGCGTGACCACGCGCCCGGACGAGCCCGCCCTGGCGTTCCCGGCCGGCCAGGCGCGCCAGGAGGGCGACGAGCCGGCCTTCTTCACCGGCATCGTCGCGCTGACGGCGGTGCGCCTGCCGCTGGCGGACTTCGCCGGCGTCGATCCGGCCAACCTCAGCGAGGTGGTGCTGCGGCTGGACCGGGCGACGAGCGGCACGCTGTTCCTCGCCGATGTCGAGCTCGTCGGCGGCTGAGCCGGTCCCGGCTTCGGTAGCGTGCCGATCGTGATCGACTTCAGCGATCCGGCGTTCCAGGCCGACCCCTACCCGGCGCTGGCCGCCGCCCGGGAGGCGGCACCCGGGTTCCTGGCCCGCAAGACGCGCGGGGTGGGCCAGGACGTCTGGTTCCTCACCCGGTGGGCCGAGGTCTCCGCCGCGCAGCGTGACCGGCGCCTCGGCCGGGTGCTCGGCCCGCGGATCACCCGCGAGGAGCTCGGGTTCACGTGGGACTTCGACTGGACCCCCTACTTCGCCATCGAGGAGTGGTCGCTGCTCATGCTCGAGCCGCCCGACCACACCCGCATCCGCCGGCTGGTGAGCAAGGAGTTCACCCCGCGCCGGGTGGAGGGCATGCGCCCGCTGGCGCGGCAGGCCGCGGGGCAGCTGGCCGAGCAGTGCCGGGAGCGTGGCACCTTCGACCTGCTCGCCGACTTCGCCCAGCCCTACTCGGTGGCCGTCATCGCGGCGCTGCTCGGGGCCCCGGTGGGCGACGCGCCCCTGCTGCTGGACTGGTCGCACCGCATCGTGAAGATGTACGAGCTCGACACCACCGCCGAGCAGGCGCGCGCGGCGGTGGCCGCGGCCGACGAGTTCGGCGCCTGGTGCCGCGACCTCATGGCCCAGCGCCGCTCGGCGCCCCGCGACGACCTCATCACCGGCCTGTGCCAGGCGCGCACCGACGACGGCATGCTCGCCGACGCCGAGATCATCGCCACGATCGTGCTGCTGCTCAACGCCGGCCATGAGGCCACCGTGAACACCCTGGGCAACGGGGTCACCGCGCTGCTGGAGCACCCCGACCAGTGGGCCCGGCTCACCGCCGGGGAGGTCCCCGCGCGTGCGGCCATCGAGGAGCTCATGCGCTTCGATCCGCCCCTGCAGCTGTTCGAGCGCTGGGTGCTCGAGGACGGGGTGACCTATGGCGGGCGCACGCTGGCGCGCGGCGACAAGGTGGCGATGCTGTTCGGTGCGGCCAACCGCGACCCGCGGCACTTCGCGCGGGCGGACGCCTTCGACGTGGGCCGTGACGACCGCACCCACGTCACGTTCGGAGCGGGGACGCACCACTGCATCGGCGCGCCCCTGGCCCGCCTCGAGCTCGACGAGGCGCTGGCCGCGCTGGTGGCGGCGATGCCGCAGGTGTCCCTGGTCGAGCCACCGGTGCGCCACCCGACGTTCGTCATCCACGGGTTCCAGTCGGTCCCGCTGACGATGGCCTGACCCCCAGTCGACCCGGCCCCGCCCGATCGCGTTCGGTCTCCGACGACCGGGTGCATCGAAACCGATCGTGATCGGGGTGAGGGCTGCTCGAACCGAACGCGATCCGTGGGGCGGGCGGCTAGCATCCGGCGCATGGACCTGCCGGTGGGCACCACGATGGTCGCCGCGGCCCTGGGCGGCAGCGGCGTGGTGCACCTGGTGCGCCCCGAGGTCTTCGAACCCCTCATCCCGATGTGGCTGGGGGATCCCCGGCCGTGGGTGCTGGGCAGCGGCGTGGCCGAGCTCGCCTGTGCGGCGGGCCTGGTCACGCGCCGGCGCTGGGCCCCTGGGGCGGCGACCGCGACCCTGGCGGTGATCTGGGTCGGCAACCTCCAGATGGCCCTGGACCTGCAGGGCAGCCGCCGACCCACGTGGCAGAAGGCGGCCGCCTGGGCTCGGCTGCCGCTGCAGGTGCCGATGATGCGCGCCGCCTGGCGCAGCCCCGTGCGCTGAGCTGCTGCCGCAGCGCTGCGAGCGGCCCAGCGCATCTGCGCCGCCCAGCCCCGCCCGCCTCCGCGGGTGGCTCGGATCCGCGCCGCCACACGCCCCCAGCGCCGCCGCGATCGCGATCGATCTCGGCCGGTCCGGCCGATCGAGACCGGTCGGGATCCGGGGAAGGGCTTCGCAGATCGAACGCGATCCGAGCCGGGGGTGTGCGCGGGACGGCCGGACGGCGGGGCCCGAGCGCGTGGGCCCACCTAGACTCGCCAGGCGCACGGGGACGAGAGGAGCAGCCATGTCCGGGACGCAGGAGGGCTTCAGCGCCGAGGAGCGCGCGGCGATGAAGGCCCGCGCGGCCGAGGTCAGGGGCACGTCGCAGCGCGGCAGCGGGGCCAAGCGGGCCGAGGCCGACGCGCAGGCCTGCCGGGCCGCGATCGCCGAGATGGACGGCACCGACCGCGCCGTGGCCCAGGCCCTGCACGCGATCGTGACGAGCACCGTGCCCGACCTCGCGCCGCGGACCTGGTACGGCATGCCCGCCTACGCCCGCGACGGCAAGGTGCTCGTCTTCTGCAAGCCCGCCGGCAAGTTCAAGGTGCGCTATGCCGAGGTCGGGTTCAACGAGTTCGCCATGCTCGACGATGGCGTGATGTGGCCGACTGCCTTCGCCGTCACCGCGGTGACCCCCGAGGTCGAGGCGAAGCTCACGGAGCTGGTGCGCCGCGCCGCCAGCTGAGCGGACGAGGGCACGGCGCTGCTGTCGGTGGAGTGGCTGCGGCAACAGCGCTGGCTGTGGCCGGGGGTCGGATCGGTCAGGTCATCGGAGGGAGCTCGGGGCCCTCACGTGCGCAGGATCCGCTCCATCGACCGGCCCTTGGCCAGCTCGTCCACGAGCTTGTCCAGCCAGCGGATCTGCTGCATGAGGGGGTCCTCGATGCTCTCCACCCGCACGCCGCAGACGCTCCCGGTGATCAGGCCGACGTTGGGGTGCAGGTGCGCCTGCGCGAAGAAGTCCGCGAAGCTCGTTCCGGCCTCGAGGTGCTCGGCGAGCTCGGCCGCATCGAAGCCGGTGAGCCAGCCGATGACCTCGTCGAGCTCGGCCTGGGTGCGGCCCTTGCGCTCCACCTTCGCGACGTAGTGCGGGTAGACCGAGGCGACGCTCATGGTGAAGATCCGGCTCACCCGGGCAGCCTAGGCCGGGGACGACCGGCTGGGACGCGTCGGTCCTGCGCGGGGGACCGGGACCGGAGCGGGTCAGTCCGCGTCTCGGCTGGGCCGGCCGGTCGAGGTCAGTCCTGGGTCTTGGGCCCGGGGCCGAACAGGATGTCGTCGAAGCTGGGCACGGCCGGTCGGCCGGGCCGTGCAGCCGGCTTGGGTGCCGGGGCGTCGAAGAGCGGCACATCCTCCGCGTCGGCGGTCGCCCCGATCGCGGCCTCCTCGTCATCCGGCTCACCCGGCTCGTCGACCCCGGCGTCCTCGAGGGCGTCGGGATCCTCGACGTCACTGCCGTCGACATCACCAGCGTCGTCGAGCAGAACCTCGTCGTCGGGGTCGTGCAGCCCCACGACGGCGGCCTCGGCCAGGGCCTGTTGCTCGCGCTCGTCGGCCAGCTCGGCCTCCAGCGCCTCGACGGTCCCCTCGTCGTCGGCCGGCTCGGCCGGCTCGGCCGGCTCGTCGGCCTCGTCGTCGCGGTCCACCGGGCCGTCATCACCCTCGAGGAGGGCGTCGTCGGCGTCGTCCGCGGAATCCGCGACGCCGGCCCCGCCCCACGGACGCGGGGTCAGGATGGCCACCGGCGAGTCCTCCGGCTCCTCGTCGGCGTCCCCGACCGGGGCCACGGCCGCGAGCAGGGGCCGGGCCGCCACGAGGCGCAGCGGCTCCTCGGAGGTGATCGCCGAGAGCGCCCGGGCGTTGTCGTCGGCGACGGTCATGGTGCGGCTGCCGCTGTCGTAGGTCCAGGTCGCCACGTGGGTGTTCGGCGGCATGGGGAAGGTCACGATCACGACCCAGAGGCCGTCGTCGCGGCGCCAGGCGTCCCAGGCGAGGTCGGCGGGGTCCACCCCGGCGGCGTGCAGGCGCTCGGACACCAGGTCGCCGAGCTCGATGTCCCCGCCGGGCCGGCGCACCTCCGTGGCCTGCGCCTGCTGGGCCACCCAGGCGCGCTCGGTGAGCACCGGGCCCTCGAACCGACGCACGTGCTCCAGCGGCAGGCCGCTGGCGGCGGCGACGTCCTCAGCGGTGGCCCCTGCCCGGATGCGGGCCTGGATCTCGCGCGGGCGCAGCTGCCCGGCCTGTTCGAGCTCCACCTGGCTCATCCGCGCCCGGTCGCGGCGCACCGCCGCCACGAGGCGCTCGTCGATGGCGACGGTGTACTTCTGGCCGTCCTTGCCGGCCAGCACCAGTCGAGCGCCGTCGGGGGACAGCCCGTCGAACGTCAGCTCACGCATGGGTCTCCTCGCAGGGCCGCCGGGGCGCCGAACAGCGGCCATTGTGCCGCAGTCCGCCCCGCGGTGGCCGCAGCGGCGGGCGTCGGCAAGGATCGGGTGCCGTGGATGCCCTGCTCATCGTGTCGTTCGGCGGCCCGGAGGGCCCTGACGACGTCGTGCCGTTCCTCGAGCGGGTGACCCGCGGCCGCGGGATCCCGCGCGAGCGCCTGGTCGAGGTGGGCGCGCACTACACGCACTTCGCCGGCGTGTCGCCGATCAACGCGCAGAACCGGGCGCTCGTCGCCGCGGTCCGCGGCGAGCTGGACCAGCGGGGCGAGACCCTCCCGGTCCTCTGGGGCAACCGCAACTGGCACCCCCTGCTGCCCGAGGCCCTGCGCGAGGCACGCGACCTGGGGGCGACCCGGGTCTTCGCCTTCCTCACCTCGGCCTACTCCTCGTACTCCGGCTGTCGGCAGTACCGGGAGAACCTGGCCGAGGCGCTGGCCGAGGTGCAGGCCGAGGACCCGGCGTGGCAGCCGCAGGTGCACAAGCTGCGGACGTACTGGAACCACCCGGGCTTCGTCGAGCCGGTCGTCGAGGCCACCCGAGCCGCACTGGCGGAGCTGCCCCCCGGTGCCCGCCTGGTCTTCACCACCCACTCGATCCCCACCGCCGATGCGGACCGGTGCGACTACGTCGCCCAGCACCGCGACCTCGCCGAGGTGGTCGCCAGCGCGGTGGGTCGCCCTGGCGCCTGGGACCTCGTCTACCAGTCCCGCTCGGGGGCGCCGCACGTCCCGTGGCTCGAGCCCGACATCAGCGACCACCTGGCCGCGCTGGCCCGCGCCGGCGTGCCCGGGGCGGCGATGGTCCCGATCGGCTTCGTCAGCGACCACATGGAGGTCATCTGGGACCTCGACACGGTGGCGGCGCAGACCGCCGCCGACGTGGGCCTGCCGGTGGCGCGTGCGGCCACGCCCGGCACCGATCCACGCTTCGTGGCCATGGTGGCCGACCTGCTGGCCGAGCAGCGCGCGGCCGCCGACGGGGCCAGCGAGGTCGCCCGGCCCGCGCTGGGCGGGCTCGGCCCCCGGGTCACGCCGTGCGCGCCGGGCTGCTGCCCGAACCCACGGGGCCCCCGGCCCGCCCTGTGCGGATCGGACCCGGCGTGAGCGCGGGTGCCGCGGGCGCATCGGAGCCGACCGCCGGGGCCCCGACGCTGCCGAGCGGGCTCGACCTGGAGCACCCGCTGCTGCCGCTGGCCTGGCGGGCCGCGGCGGCGGCCGGGGCGCTGCTGCTGGCCGGCCGGCACGGCCGCCTCGAGGTGTCCACGAAGTCCACGCGCACCGACGTGGTGACCCAGATGGACACCGCGGCCGAGACGCTGCTGGTGCAGGCCATCCGCGCCGAGCGGCCCGAGGACGCGATCCTGGGGGAGGAGGGCGCCGACCGGTCGGGCACCACCGGGGTGCGCTGGGTGCTCGACCCGCTCGACGGCACGGTGAACTACCTGTACGGCCTGCCGGGCTGGGCGGTGAGCGTGGCCGTCGAGGTCGAGGGGGTCGTCGAGGTCGGGGTGGTCGCGGTCCCGGTGCTGGCGGAGACCTTCGTGGCGGTCCGCGGCCAGGGCGCGCGTCGCGTCGAGGGCTCGGGCCGGGTCGGGCCCCTGGTGCCCACCGAGCCCGAGGAGCTGGGCCAGTGCCTGGTGGCCACCGGGTTCGGCTACGCGCGCGAGCGCCGCGCAGCCCAGGCCCGGGCCCTGGCGATGGTGCTGCCCGAGGTCCGTGACATCCGCCGCGCGGGCGCCGCCGCCGTCGACCTGTGCTGGGTGGCCGCAGGACTGGTCGACTGCTACTACGAGCGCGGCCTGAACCGGTGGGACTACGCCGCCGGCGCACTGGTCGCCGCCGAGGCGGGCCTCTCGGTCGGCGGACCGGGGGGCGGGGAGCCGTCCACGGAGCTCACCTGGGTGGCCCCCGCGCACCTGGCGCAGGCCTGGCTGGCCCTGCTCACCGAGGCGGGCGCCGACCGCGACTGAGCCGGCAGTCCTGGACCGCGTCGGGCCCGCGCACGCTCCACGCCCCGGAACTCGACGGGACGGCGCAGCCCGATGCCGGAGCCCGACGTCAGCTGACCGCCGGCGGGGTGTCCGGCTGGGGCTGCACCCGCCGCACCTGCACGGCGTGGGCGAGCATCACGGCCTGTCCGCTCACCGGGTCCATGTGCGCCGGCCCGGCGGGGATCACGTCGTTGACGTTGGCACCGGGCAGCGCGCGCGCCCGCGGATGCCCCGAGGTCGCATGGCCCCACCCGTGCGGCACGACGACCACGCCGCGGGCCACGTCGTCGGTGAGCGAGCAGGGCAGCTGCACGGTGCCGGCCTCGGAGGCGACCTCGACGAGGTCCCCGTCGAGGATGCCTCGCTGCGCGGCGTCCTCGGGGTGCAGCAGCGCCCGGTTGCCGCCGGCCGGCTGGCTGATGCGTGGGTTGCCGTGCATCCAGCTGTTGTGCGAGCGGCGGTCGCGGCGCCCGACCAGGCGCAGCACGTCGGTGCGGGACAGCTCCGCCTCCAGGGTGTCCAGCCGCGCGGCATCGGCGACGAGCTCCGGCGGGGCCAGGTGCACCAGGCGGTCGGAGGTCCGCACCCGACGGCACAGGAACGTGCCGGGCTGCGCGGGCGGCAGGAGCACGCCCTCCGGGTGGCGGCGCAGCTCGGGCATGCTCGTGCGGCGGCCCCACCGCAGCAGCAGCGCGAGGATGCGGTCCGGCGTGACCTCGGGCTGGCCGGGCAGCCGGCGCAGCAGGCGGTTGAGCCGGGGCAGCGCATGGGCCGCCGTCAGCCCCAGGATGGGCGTCCCGCACGCCTCGGCGAGGTCGGAGAAGATGCGCCACTCCTCGCGGCGCTCGTGGGCCGCCGGGACCACGGCCGGCGTCCACTGCGCGTGGGGCACCACCTGCAGGGCCTGATGGGTGATGGCGAAGTCGCTGCGCTCGAGCATGTCCGTCGCCGGGAGCACGTAGTCGGCCAGCGCGGCGGTCTCGTTGCGGTAGAGGTCGATGCTCACCACGAGGTCGAGCTGGCCCATGGCCTCGGCCAGCCGCCGGCTCCCGCCGGGCACCGAGTGCAGCGGGTTGCCGGCGGTGACGAACAGCGCGCGGATGCGGTCGGGATGGTCGGTCGTGATCTCGTCGGGCAACGCGGCCACCGGGAAGGCCCCGGCCACCCGGTGCCAGCGCCCGTCGGTGGTCCGGTGCTCGTCGAACGTGCCCAGGCCCAGCGCTGCGCTGAGCCGGAGCACGTCGAAGGCCCCCTCCGGGACGAGCAGCCCCCCGGCCCGGTCCAGGTTGCCGCTGAGCAGGTTCAGCGCCTGCAGCAGCCAGTACGCGACCGACCCGAACGGCCCCATGTTCACCCCGGTGGACATGTAGAGCGCCGCCCCGTCGGCGTCGGCGTACGCGGTGGCCAGCCCGCGGATCGTCGGAGCGGGGATGCCGGTCACCGCCGCCGCCCGCTCCGGGGTCCACGGCGCGACGACGGCCACGAGCTCGTCCACCCCGGTGGCGACCATGCGCACGCGGCCGAGGTCCACCGCGCGCTCGGCGGTGAGCACGTGCAGCATCGCGGCGAGCAGGTAGGCGTCCGTGCCGGGGCGGATCGGCACGTGCTCGCCCACCTTGCGCACCGTCTCGGTGCGCCGGGGGTCGACGACCACGACCCGCCCGCCCCGCGCGACGATCCCGCGCAGGGCGCCGGTGGCGTCGGCGACCGTGAGCACGGACATCTGGCTGACGGTGGGGTTGGTGCCCAGGCACATGAGGAAGCGCGTGCGGTGCAGGTCGGGCACCGGGTGCACCAGGGACAGCCCGTACATCGCGGTCGAGACGTGGAACTTGTTGTTCGTGTCGATCGAGTGCGAGGCGAAGACGTTCGGCGACCCGAGCGCCTCGACGAACGCCGCCGACATGAGCACGGCCTGGAAGCTGAAGAACGTGGGGTTGCCCTGGTAGAGCGCCACCGCCCGCGGGCCGTGCGCGTCCACCAGCGCGCGGACGCGGGCGCCGATCTCGGCGATCGCCTGGTCCCAGCTGATCCGCTGGTACTGCTCCCCGACCCGCTTGAGCGGGTGGTCCAGCCGGTGGGGGTCCTCGTGCAGCGCACCCAGCCCGAGGCCCTTGACGCAGGCGTAGCCCCGGGAGACCGGGTGGTCCCGGTCCGGGTGCACCGCGGTCACCCGGCCGTCCTCGACCTCCGCGACCAGGCCGCAGTACACCTCGCAGATCCGGCAGAAGGTGCGCGCGCTGGTGGCCACCCGCGGCAGCGTAGGGCTCAGGCGACGACGTCGCCGGGGATCGTCCGGTCGGGGCGGCGCTGGTCGGCGAGCACGGCGGGCAGGTACTCGGCGAGGGTGCCCAGGAGCCGGGCGCCGGCGGAGGGCTCGGCGAGCAGGGCCACCTGCTGGGCGCGCAGCACCTCGGCGCTCGCGAGGTCACCGGCCTCGATGGCCTCGTCGAGGGCGCGCTGCACCGCGCCGACCCGGACCTGCAGCGCGATGACGTCCACGGTCATCCCGACCGCCGCGAGCGAGGCGTGCGCGAGCACGGCGCCGCGCAGGCCGTCGATGCGACGACGCTGGACCTGTGCGGCGAGCCGGGCACGGTAGGAGTCGACCGCCCGCTCGGCCAGCCCCGAGGCCAGCTCGGCGATGCCGGCGACTGACGTGATGCCCATCGGATCCCCTGTCCTCAGCTGAGCCGGCGCAGCTCGGCGTTGTACCAGTGCGCGTTGGCCACGTAGGTCTGCACGGAGGCCTCGATCATCCCCCGCGGCGCAGCGTCGGGCCGGATGCGGGCCGGCACGCCGATCGCCATCGCGCCGCTGGGCACCTCGGTGCCCGGCGAGACCACCGCCCCGGCCGCCACGAACCCCCAGGAGCGGACCACGGCGCGGTGCAGGATGACCGAGCCGGAGCCGGCGAGGCTGTCGTCCTCCAAGGTGCAGCCCTCGAGGTGCACGCGATGCCCGACGACGCACCGGTCGCCCACCACGGTGTCCACCTCTGAGGTGCAGTGCAGCACCGAGCCGTCCTGGATCGAGGTGCGGGCCCCGATCACCACCCGGCCGGAGTCCCCGCGCAGCACCGCGGTCGGCCAGATCGAGGACTCGGGACCCACCACCACGGCGCCGATGAGCACGGCGTCGGGGTGCACGAAGGCGGTGGGGTCGATCGTCGGGGTGCGCTCGCCGATCGCGTACAGCGGCATGGGGTCCTCCAAGTGGGCCAGACAGGTGGGGCGCCGGGGCTGGTGTCGCGCGCCCGTTCGGCGCCATGGTGCAGCATCATGCCCCGGATCGGGCATACTGCCGACCCGTCCGGCGTTGTACCGAGCCGAGATCAGCCGATTCCCATCATGGGGGGAGTGCACGACACATGGCCACCGACTACGACGCGCCGCGCAAGACCGATGACGACGGGCTTGCCGAGGACTCCATCGAGGAGTTGAAGGCCCGGCGCGTCGACAAGGCCGCCTCGACGGTCGACGTCGACGAGACCGAGCTCGCCGAGAACCTCGAGCTGCCCGGCGCCGACCTGTCCGACGAGAGCCTGAGCGTGCGGGTCCTGCCGCGACAGGCCGACGAGTTCACGTGTGGGCGGTGCTTCCTGGTGCACCACCGCAGCCAGCTCGCCGGCGAGAAGGACGGCATGCCGATCTGCCGGGAGTGCGCTGCCTGAGTCGTGCCACGCAGGACGCCGGTCAGTCGACCTCGTCGTCGAGCACCTTGTAGACCAGCGCCTCGACGAGGGCCAGCATCGAGGCCATCGCCGCCGCCCAGAGGATCTTCTCCAGGATCGGCGCCTGCCGTGAGCGCACCAGCGGCGCGGGGCGGCCGGTCCTGGACTCGAAGCCCTTCGCCATGGCCTTGCGGATGCCCCAGGCGGCTCCCATCGCGATCAGCGGGGCCACGCTGCGCGCGGTCGCCCGGAGGTCCCTGGTGGCGGGCGGGGTGGCGGCTGGAGCACTCATGGCGCCAGCCTGCCACGGGCTGCGGCGATCGCGCGCGACAGTCGTTGCGGGTCCCTCGTGGCCAGCAGCCAGGTTCGGTGCGGGTCCTGCGGGTCGATGACCTCCACGACCACGGCGCCCGGACCCACCCCGGGGCGCAGCAGCATCCAGGCACTCGGATCCCCCTGCGGGCCCAGCGCCATGCGGGCGCCCTCGCGGTCGAGGGCCACCACCCGCCCCGCGCAGTCCCACGGCAGCCGCGCGCGTCCCGCCGACAGGCCCTCGGGCCCCACCGCGATCCGTGCCGCCAGCCGCACGCCGAGCACACCCGTCAGGAGCGTGCCCAGGGCCGCGACCAGCCACCCGGCCAGCGGGGTGAGCGCCACCCCGTACGCCACGCCCAGCGCCCCCGCCCCAGCCACGCCCAGCGCCCAGAACCAGGGCCCCGGCCAGAGCCGCTCCACCACCTGCTCGCCGCCTGCCTGCACGGGCGCCATGCTCGCACCTGCGGGGGCCGGCAGTAGGGTCGGGTGCGTGGCCGACGACCCCCGGATCCCCCAGCCCATCGGCCCCGGGACCACGCCGGGCCCCACCGCCGAGGTCCCGCCGCGCCACCCGGAGGCCGCGCCACCCGGCGCGGAGATCACCTCCCACTACCGGCACTGCTTCGGGTGCGGGGTGGACCATCCGTGCGGGCTGCACATGCAGGTCTTCGCCGGCCCCGGCCTGAGCCTGCGGGCCAGCCTCGAGGTCGGCCCGATGCACCAGGGGGCGCCCGGCCTGGCGCACGGCGGGCTGCTCACCGCCGCCATCGACGAGGCGCTCGGGGCGCTGAACTGGCTGCTCATGCAGCCGGCCGTGACGGCCCGGCTGGAGACCAACTTCGTGCGGCCCGTCCCGGTGGGGGCCGACCTGGTGCTCGACGCCCGCATCGTCGGGCAGGACCGGCGCAAGGTCTACACCGCCGCGATCGGGCGGCTCGGCGCCGAGGGGCCCATCGCGGTCACGGCCTCGGCGCTGTTCATCCAGGTGCCGGTCGGGCACTTCCGCACCCACGGGCGGGCCGACGAGGTGGCGGCTGCCATCGCGTCCGGCGACGCGGGCCCGCGTGCGGAGATGAACCCATGAGCTGGCCCGGGCCGGTGGACGTGCTCATCACCCGGCTGGACCCGGACGTGGCCCTGCCGGCCTACGAGCACCCAGGCGACGCGGGGGCGGACCTGGTGACCACGGTCGACGCCACGCTGGCACCGGGGGAGCGGGCCCTGCTGCCCACGGGCATCGCCATCGCGCTGCCGCCGGGCTACGCCGCGTTCGTGCACCCCCGCAGCGGCCTGGCCACCCGGCACGGGGTGTCCCTCGTGAACGCCCCCGGCACGGTGGACGCCGGCTACCGCGGCGAGGTCAAGGTGAGCGTGATCAACCTCGACCCGCACGAGCCGGTCACCTTCCGTCGCGGGGACCGGATCGCCCAGCTCGTCGTGCAGCCGGTGGCCACCGCGCGCTTCCACGAGGTGGCCCAGCTGCCGGGCACCAGCCGGGGCACCGGCGGGTTCGGGTCGACCGGGGGCCACGCCGCGACCGGCGCGTCGGCAGCCGCGGCCCCTGCCCCACCCGATCCCGCGCCCGGTGCTGCCGGCAGCACCGGCGGGGTAGCCTGAGCCGGTTCGCGTCCCCGATCCCGGAGGCCCCCATGGCCCTGTTCCGCCGCCGCTCCGCCCGTGACGAGGCGGTCGACGAGCCGCGCGACGACCTGGCCGACGAGCTGGCCGCCGATGGGGCCGAGCTCGACGACGAGGCCCTCGAGGGCGACGACGCCGAGTCGGAGGGCACGCGCGGCACCTCCGCGGCCCGGCCGGACGGCCCCTTCGACGAGTCCGAGGCCGATCGCGCCGACCAGTCCCTGCCCCGGCTCGACCTTGGCAGCCTGCGGATCCCCGGCCTGCCCGGCGTGGGCGTGCAGGTGGAGGCTGACCAGTCCACCGGCGACGTCCGGGCGGTGACTGCCGTGCTCACCGATGCCGGCGTGCAGCTCCAGGCGTTCGCGGCCCCGCGCTCCGAGGGCCTGTGGGACGAGCTGCGCGAGGAGATGCTCGCGGAGCTGGCCGGCAACCCGCAGGCGAAGGTCACCGAGCACGAGGGCCCGTTCGGCCCCGAGGTCCGCGCGATCGTCCCCGGGCGCACGCCGGACGGCCAGCAGGTGCTCCAGGCCCTGCGCTTCACGGGCATCGACGGCCCACGCTGGTTCCTGCGCGCGGTCTTCCTCGGCCGCGCGGCCGTGGAGCCCGACCCCGACGACGTGCTGCATGCGCTGGTCCGCCAGACCATCGTGGTGCGGGGGTCCGAGGCCATGGCCCCCCGCGACCCGCTGCCCTTGCGGCTGCCCGAGCAGCCGCCGGCGGGCATGGCCGAGGCCGCCGACCTGCCCGCCGAGGGCGAGGGGCCGCAGGACGATCGACCCGCGGACATCGATCCCGAGGGCGCGCCGCCGTCCGAGGACCTCGACGACGACGGTGACGAGGCGCCCAGCCGGTTCGCCGGCATCGACCCGTTCGAGCGCGGGCCCGAGATCACGGAGATCCGCTGACGGGCCCCGCCCCGGTACGCTGGCCCCCATGCCCACCACCGCGGACCGGCCCGCCGACGCCGTGGCGCGCCCGCCCCGGCGTGGTCCGTGGCAGCGGATGACCGCCGCCCTGACCCAGACCAAGGAGGCCGCGCACGCCGAGGCGCTCCAGCTGGGCGTGCGTGACGAGGGCGCCACGCCGATCGAGCAGTGCTGCGCCGGGACGCCGGCCACCGTGGCCGGGGTGCTGCGCTCGGTCACCCTGCGCCCCCGCGAGGGCGTCCCCGCGGTCGAGGCCGAGCTGTTCGACGGCTCGGGCCGGCTCATGGTGGTCTGGCTCGGCCGGCGGCGCATCCACGGCATCGAGCCGGGCCGGCGGATCGTCGTGCACGGGCGCATCACCGGCAACACCGACCGACCCACCATCTTCAACCCCCGCTACGAGCTGCGGCCCTCCTCGCGGGGCACGACGTGAGCGGCCCAGCCGTGCCGCCGGAGCACGAGCCCGCCTCCGGCGCCCAGCACGCGCCCGAGCCGGCCGTGGCGTCGATCGGCGTCGACCGCAAGCTGCTCGACCAGGCCATCGGCGGCTGGCGCGGCCTGATCGACTCCGGCGTCCCGACCGCCGTGTTCGTCGTCGCGTACATCGTGACCGGCCAGCAGCTGCGCCCGTCCCTGGTGGCCGCCGTGGCCTCCGGGGTGGTCATCGCCCTGGTGCGGCTGCTCCGCCGGGAGCCGCTGCAGCAGGTGCTGGCCGGCTTCGTGGGCGTGGTCATCTCCGCCTTCGTGGCCGAGCGCACCGGCGATGCGGCCAACTACTTCCTCACCGGCATCCTCATCAACATCGCCTACGGCGGGGCCTACCTGGTCTCGATCCTCGTGCGGTGGCCGCTCATGGGCCTGATCGTGGGCTACTTCCGCGGCGATGCCACGGGCTGGCGGGCCGACCGCCCGCAGTACGTGGCGTACCTGACCGCCTCCTGGATCTGGGTGGCGATGTTCGGGCTGCGCCTGGTCGTGCAGGTGCCGCTGTACCTGGCCGGGGCGGTGGGCCTGCTCGGCGCGGCCCGCCTGCTCATGGGCTGGCCCATGTTCCTGCTGGCCGCGTACCTCACCTACCGCGTCCTGCACCCGGTGCTGGCCCGGGCCGACGCGCGGGCCAGCGAGGCCGAGGTGCTCGTCGAGGGCCTCGATCGCCGCCCGGAGCCCGAGGCGGGCTGACCCCGGACGCGGGTCGGGGGTGCCGCCGCGGCACCCCGCGCGCGGGTCAGTGCTGGCTGAGCAGGTCCTCGATCGCGGTCTCCTGGTCCGGCGTGGAGACGAAGAGCAGCTCGTCGCCGGTCTCCAGGGGGTCATCGGGGCTGGGGGCGATCACCTGGCCGCTGCGCAGGATCGCCACGAGCGCGGTGTCCGGCGGCCAGGCCACGTCGGCCACGCGCCGGCCCACGACGGGGGAGTCCGCGCCCAGCGTCAGCTCCACGAGGTTGGCGTTGCTCTGGCGGAAGGTGAACAGCCGCACGAGGTCGCCGACCGTCACGGCCTCCTCGACCAGGGCCGAGAGCATCTGCGGGGTGGACACGGCCACGTCGACGCCCCACGCCTCGTTGAACAGCCACTCGTTCTTCGGGTGGTTCACGCGGGCCACCACGCGCGGGACCCCGAACTCGGTCTTGGCCAGCAGCGACACGACGAGGTTCACCTTGTCGTCGCCGGTCGCGCAGACGACGACCTGGCAGGTCTGCAGCTGGGCCTCCTCGAGGGCGGAGACCTCGCACGCGTCGGCGCACAGCATGTGCGCGCCCTCGACGGACCCGACCCGGGCGATCTCGGAGTCCTTGTCGATCATGAGGACCTCGTGCCCGTTCGTCAGCAGCTCGCGCGCGATGGCCTTGCCGACCTTGCCGGCGCCGGCGATGCAGACCCTCATCGGTTGGCCTCCGGGGGTTGGCGGAAGATCTCCTGCACGCGGTCCTCGTCGGAGCGCATGAGCAGCACGTGCACGATGTCGCCGTCCTGCAGGACCGTCTCGCGGGTCGGCAGGAGCGCGGCCCCGAACCGTGTGAGGAAGGCGATGCGGGCGCCGGTGGTGTCCTGCAGGTCGTGCACCAGCCGGCCGAACCAGTCGGGGTGCACCTGCATCTCGGCCAGCGCCACGGTGCCGCTGGGGTCGGTCCACTCCTCCTGGGCGCCCATCGGCAGCAGCCGGCGCAGCATCTGGTCGGTGCTCCACGCCACGCTGGCCACCGTGGGGATGCCCAGGCGCTGGTAGACCTCGGCGCGGCGGGGGTCGTAGATACGGGCCACGACGTTCTCGACGCCGAAGGTCTCACGGGCCACCCGTGCGGAGATGATGTTCGTGTTGTCGCCGCTGGAGCACGCCGCGAAGGCCTGGGCCCGGGAGATGCCGGCCTCGATGAGGGTGTCCCGGTCGTAGCCGACGCCGACCACGGTGCTCCCACCGAACTCCGGGTGCAGCTTGCGGAACGCCTCGGGGTCCATGTCGACGATGGACACGGAGTGCCCCTGGCGGTCGAGGGTGTGGGCCAGGGCGGAGCCCACACGCCCGCACCCCAGGATCACGATGTGCACGGGTGGCAACGCTACACGTGCGGTCCGACGGACCGCCCTGCGTACCATTCGCCTCCGTGGGGTCTCTCTCCGATTCGGTCAAGCGCCTGGTGTTCGGGCGTGCGCTGCACACCAACCAGTTGGGCGAGACCCTGCTGCCCAAGCGGATCGCGCTGCCGGTCTTCGCCTCCGACGCCCTGTCGTCCAACGGGTACGCCACGCAGGAGATCCTGCTGGTCCTCTCGCTGGGCGGGTTCGCGCTGTTCCAGTGGGCGCCCTGGGTGGCGGCGGCCGTCGTCATCGTCTTCATGGTCGTGGTCACCTCCTACCGCCAGAACGTGCACGCCTACCCCTCGGGCGGCGGGGACTACGAGGTGGTCTCCACGAACCTGGGCCCGCGCGCCGGCGTCTTCGTCGCCAGTGCGCTGATGGTCGACTACGTGCTGACCGTGGCGGTGTCGATCTCCTCGGCGGTGGCCAACGCGGCCTCGGCCGTGCCGTTCATCAGCGCGCACAAGGTCCCCATCGCGCTCGGGCTGGTCGTGCTGCTGACGCTCATGAACCTGCGGGGTGCGCGGGAGTCGGGCACGGCGTTCGCGATCCCCACGTACCTGTTCATCTTCGGCATCTTCTCGATGCTCATCTGGGCGGCGATCCGCCTGGCGTCCGGCGACGTGCTGCTCGCGGAGTCCGCGGGCTGGCAGATCGAGGCCGAGCAGGGCTACGCCGGCCTGGCGCTGCTGTTCCTCGTCGCCCGGGCGTTCTCCTCGGGCACGACCGCGCTCACCGGCATCGAGGCGATCTCCAACGGGGTCCCCGCGTTCCGCAAGCCCAAGAGCCGCAATGCGGCCACGACCCTGCTCCTGCTGGGGCTGATCGCCACCTCGATGTTCGCCGGGATCACCTGGCTGGCCATCGAGACGCAGGTGAAGATCGCCGAGTCCAACGACCTGCTGATCGGCCTGCCGGAGGGCCAGGACCAGAAGACCGTCATCGTCCAGGTGGCCAACGCCGTGTTCTCGGAGTTCACGCTGATGGCCGTGTTCGTCGCGGCGAGCACCGCCCTGATCCTCGTGCTCGCGGCCAACACGGCGTTCAACGGGTTCCCGGTGCTCGGCTCGATCCTGGCCCGCGACGGCTACCTGCCGCGCCAGCTGCACACCCGCGGCGACCGGCTGGCGTTCAGCAACGGCATCATCACGCTGGCCGCGATGGCCGCCCTGCTCATCTACGTCTACCAGGCCAACGTCTCGGCCCTCATCCAGCTGTACATCCTCGGCGTCTTCGTGTCCTTCACGCTGAGCCAGCTGGGCATGATCCGGCACTGGACCCGGCACCTGCGCACGGAGGTCGATCCGGCCGAGCGCGCACGCATGCGCCGCTCCCGGGTGGTCAACGCCGTCGGCTTCGTGATGACGGGCAGCGTCCTGATCATCGTGCTGGTCACGAAGTTCACCCGCGGCGCGTGGATCGTGTGCGTCGCGATGCCGCTGATCTACCTGGTGATGCAGGCGATCCGCAAGCACTACGACAAGGTCTCCCTCGAGCTCGCCGCCGGTGACGAGGAGGTCGTGACCCTGCCCAGCCGGGTGCACGCCATCGTGCTGGTGTCGAAGATCCACAAGCCGACGCTGCGCGCGCTCGCCTACGCCCGGGCCACCCGCCCGACCGTGCTCGAGGCGGTCACGGTCGACGTGGACCACGAGGGCACCCGGCGGCTGTCGCAGGACTGGGAGCGCCGGCGCATCCCGGTCGCGCTCAAGGTGCTCGACTCGCCCTACCGCGAGATCACCCGGCCGATCGTGGAGTACGTGCGCGGCCTGAGCCGCTCCTCGCCGCGCGACCTGGTGACCGTGTACGTGCCCGAGTACGTCGTGGGCCACTGGTGGGAGCAGCTGCTGCACAACCAGAGCGCGCTGCGCCTGAAGACCCGCCTGCTGTTCACCCCCGGCGTGATGGTGGTCAGCGTGCCCTGGCAGCTGCTGTCCAGCGAGCGGATCGCCGACGAGCCCGAGATCGCGGCCCCGGGCGCGCTGCGCCGGGGGGAGCCGGACGCGGAGACCGCGGAGCAGTACGTCGCCCGCGAGCAGGGGGCGCGGCCATAGCCGGCACGGGCGACCGTCCGGGGGCCGGCCCGCCCGAGCCGCAGGGCCCCGATCCCGCTGGCCCTGGCCCCGGCAGCAGCCCGGCGCTCGGGGTCGGCGACCGGGTCGAGGTGACGGTCGGCGCCGTGGCCCACGGCGGGCACTGCGTGGCCCGAGCCGCCGGCCGGGTGCTGTTCGTGCGCCACGCGCTGCCCGGTGAACGGGTCGTCGTGGAGGTCACCGAGGTGGGGCGACGCGGCCGCTTCCTGCGGGCGGACGCCGTCGAGGTCCTCGAGGCCGCGCCCGGCCGGCGCGAGCCCCCCTGCCCGGTGGCCGCGTCGTGCGGAGGCTGCGACTGGCAGCACGCCACGCCCGAGGCATCGCGCGCGCTGAAGACGGCGGTCGTGCGCGAGGCGCTCGAGCGCTTCGCGGGGATCACGCTGCCGGCGTCCTTCGCCGTGGCAGCCGTCGCCGATCCGGGCCAGCCGGGGCGCGACGACGGCCTGGGCTGGCGCACGCGGGGCGCGCTGGCCGTGGGGGTGGACGGCCGAGCCGGGTTCCGCGCGCCCCGGTCCCACGCGGTCGTGGCCGGCGGCACCTGCCCGCAGCTGCATCCGGCCCTGGCCCCCGTGGGCCTGCTCGAGCGGGCCTGGCCGCCCGGTGCTCGGGTCGGCTTCGTCGCTCCCGCGCAGGGCCCGCCGTCGGCGCACGTCCGGGTGGGGGACCCGGTGCAGGGCCGGGCTGGGGCGAGCCGGGCCGCGGCTGGCGCAGGTGCCCGTGCCGTGGGCGCCGGCTCGCCGGGCGGCGAGGGCGAGGTGCCCACCGTCGTCGAGTGGGCGGCCGGCCGGCCGTGGCAGGTCGCCGCGGACGGGTTCTGGCAGGTGCACCCCGGTGCCGCCGACGCCCTGGTGGGGCACGTGCGGCGCATGCTCGCGCCGGCGCCGGGGGAGCGGCTGGTCGACCTCTACGCCGGCGTCGGGCTCTTCGGGCTGAGCCTGGCGGCCCCGCTCCACGGCGCGCTGCGCGTGACCCTGGTGGAGGGCGATCGTCGGGCGTGCGAGCTGGCCGGGCGCAACGCCGCCTCCGATCCGCCTGCGTCATCCCAGCGGCAGGCAATCCGCACCGGGGATGCCACGAGCGCGCAGGCGCCGGCCGTCGACGTGGTGCGGGCGCCGGTCGACCGCTGGGTGGGCCGGCGGGGCGCCCTCGACGGCGTCGACCTGGTGGTGCTCGACCCGCCGCGTGCCGGAGCCGGACCAGCCGTGGTCGAGGCCGTGGCCGCCGCCCGGCCGCGCGCGATCGCCTACGTCGCCTGCGATCCGGTGGCGCTGGCCCGCGACCTCGCCGCCATCTCGGCATCGGGCTATCGGCTGGTCGAGCTCGTCGGGCTGGACCTGTTCCCCACCACCCACCACGTCGAGTGTGTGGCGCATCTGGCGCCGGCCTGATATCTTGACATCAAGATAAATACGGGCCCGGGAGAGGATCGGCGCCTCGCGCGATAGCCTTCCCACCGCCCCCGAGGAGTCCACGAGGAGACGTCCCATGGCCAGCAAGGACAGTTTCGGCGCCCGCGGCACGTTCGAGGTCGGCGGCACCAGTCACGAGATCTTCCGGCTGTCGGCGGTGCCCGGCGCCGAGCAGCTGCCGTTCACGCACAAGGTGCTGCTGGAGAACCTGCTGCGCACCGAGGACGGCGCGAACGTCACGGCCGACCACATCCGGGCCCTCGGCGCCTGGGACCCGGCGGGGGAGCCGGCCGACGAGATCCAGTTCACGCCCGCCCGGGTGATCATGCAGGACTTCACGGGCGTGCCCTGCGTCGTGGACCTGGCCACCATGCGCGAGGCGATGGTCGAGCTGGGCGGGGACCCGGCGCGCATCAACCCGCTGGCCCCGGCCGAGCTGGTGATCGACCTTCGGCAGCCGGGACGCGATCGGGCGCAACGTCGAGCTCGAGTACGAGCGCAACCGCGAGCGCTACCAGTTCCTGCGCTGGGGCCAGGGGGCGTTCGACGAGTTCAAGGTGGTGCCGCCGAGCACCGGCATCGTCCACCAGGTGAACATCGAGGCCCTGGCCCGCGTCGTCATGGTCCGCAACGGGCAGGCCTACCCCGACACCTGCGTGGGCACCGACTCGCACACCACGATGGTGAACGGCCTGGGCGTGCTCGGCTGGGGCGTCGGCGGCATCGAGGCCGAGGCCGCCATGCTCGGCCAGCCGGTGAGCATGCTCATCCCACAGGTCGTCGGCTTCAAGCTGACCGGCCAGCTGCCGCAGGGCGCGACGGCCACCGACATGGTGCTCACGATCACCGAGATCCTGCGCAAGCACGGCGTGGTCGGCAAGTTCGTCGAGTTCTTCGGCGAGGCCGTGGCCGGGGTGCCCCTGGCCAACCGCGCGACCATCGGCAACATGAGCCCGGAGTACGGCTCGACCGCCGCCATCTTCCCGATCGACGACGAGACGCTGCGCTACCTGCGGCTCACCGGTCGCACCGAGGAGCACGTGGCCCTGGTGGAGGCCTACGCCAAGGAGCAGGGCCTCTGGCACGACCCGTCCCGCGAGGCCCGGTACACCAGCGTGCTGGAGCTGGACCTCTCCACGGTCGTGCCCTCGCTGGCCGGTCCCAAGCGCCCGCAGGACCGGGTCGCGCTCACCGACGCCAAGGACTCCTTCCGCAGCGCGCTCGGGGCGTACGTGGCCGACGACGTCGTGGCTCCCGCCTCCATCGCCTCGCCGCTGGACGAGGCCGGCGCGGAGAGCTTCCCAGCCTCGGACTCCCCGGCGATCGGTTCGGCCGACCCCGACGGCGAGCCCGCCGGAGCGCCCGCGCACGTGCTGGGCCGGGCGTCGAGGCGCGTGCCGGTGACCCTCGAGGGCACCACGTTCGAGCTGGACCACGGCGCCGTGGTGATCGCCGCGATCACGTCGTGCACGAACACCTCGAACCCCTCGGTCATGATCGGTGCGGCGCTGCTGGCGAAGAAGGCCGTCGAGCGCGGCCTGACCCGCAAGCCGTGGGTGAAGACCACGCTGGCCCCGGGCTCGAAGGTGGTCACCGACTACTACGACAAGGCCGGCCTCACGCCCTACCTGGAGAAGATGGGCTTCGACCTGGTCGGTTACGGCTGCACCACCTGCATCGGCAACTCCGGCCCGCTGCCCGAGGCGATCTCGGCCGCGGTGAACGACGCCGACCTCGCGGTGGTCTCCGTGCTGTCGGGCAACCGCAACTTCGAGGGCCGGATCAACCCGGACGTGAAGATGAACTACCTGGCCTCGCCGCCGCTGGTCGTGGCCTACGCGATCGCGGGCACCATGGACCTGGACCTCACCACCGAGCCCCTCGGGCTCGACACGGCCGGGCAGCCCGTGCACCTGGCCGACATCTGGCCCTCGCCGGCCGAGGTGCAGGCCACGATCGACGCGTGCATCGACGCGGACATGTTCACCTCGCGCTACGCCGATGTGTTCGCCGGCGACGAGGCGTGGCAGTCGTTGCCGACGCCGACCGGCGAGACGTTCGCCTGGGACCCGGGCTCGACCTACGTGCGCAAGCCCCCGTACTTCGAGGGCATGGGCGCCCAGCCCGCGCCGGTCACCGACGTCGCCGGCGCGCGGGTGCTGGCCAAGCTGGGGCATTCGGTGACCACCGATCACATCAGCCCGGCGGGCTCGATCAAGCCGGACAGCCCGGCGGGTCGGTACCTGGCCGAGCACGGCGTGGAGCGTCGGGACTTCAACTCGTACGGGTCGCGGCGCGGCAACCACGAGGTGATGATCCGGGGCACGTTCGCCAACATCCGGCTGCGCAACCAGCTGCTCGACGGGGTCGAGGGCGGCTTCACCCGTGACTTCACGGTCGAGGGCGGGCCGCAGACGACCATCTACGACGCCGCGCAGGCCTATGCCGCCGCCGGGATCCCGCTGGTCGTGCTGGCCGGGACCGAGTACGGCTCCGGCTCGTCGCGCGACTGGGCGGCCAAGGGCACCGCGCTGCTGGGCGTGCGTGCGGTCATCGCCGAGTCGTACGAGCGCATCCACCGCTCGAACCTCATCGGGATGGGCGTGCTGCCGCTGCAGTACCCGGCCGGCGAGACGGCAGAGACGATCGGCCTGGACGGCACCGAGGTGTTCGAGATCGTCGGCGTCACCGCGCTGAACGAGGGCGTCACGCCCCGGACGGTGGCCGTGCGTGCCGAGCGCGCGGACGGCTCGGTCGTGGGCTTCGACGCGATCCTGCGGATCGACACCCCGGGCGAGGCCGACTACTACCGCAACGGCGGGATCCTGCAGTACGTGCTGCGCTCGCTGGTGTGAGGGCCGGGGGCCGGGCCGGGCCGCTGCTCGGTCACGCCCCCAGCGTCGGCGCCGGGCCGGCCCGGCGCATCCGGTCGAGCTCGGCGGTGAGCTCGCGCAGCGAGGGGTTCGGCAGCGCCGTGCCGTCGGCCAGCACGACGGTCGGCACCAGGCGGTCGCCGCCGTTGACCTGCTCGACGAGTGCGGCGCCGTCCGGCACCTGCTCCACGTCCACCGCGGTGTAGGCGATGCCGGCCCGGTCGAGCTCACGGCGCAGTCGGTGGCAGTAGCCGCACCAGGTGGTCATGTAGACGGTGAGCTCGGGCGTTGTGGTCTCGGTCATGGCGGGCAGGCTCCTGGGGCGGGGTGCAGCGGCTGGGATCGATGGGGCGGGGTGCGGCTCGCAGGCCGCCGCGGCCGGGGCCCGGCTCACAGTCTGGGGCGCCAGCGCCGGCCCTGCAGCGCCTCCTCGACCAGGCCCACCTCGCGCACCCGCGCGGCCAGGTGCGCGCCCTCCCGCTCGAGGGCGGCCAGGGTCTCCTCGACGGCCTCGGGCGGCACCCGATCGGCCAGGTCGCGGCGCGCGCCGGCGTAGCTGGCCCGCGCCGCCTCGAGGTCGGCCTCGGCGTGGCGGGCCGCGAGCCGGGCCAGGATGACCGGGTGGCGGCGGAACACCTCGTGCGCGCGGTAGTCCGGCGGGCACAGGTCGAGCAGCCAGCCGACCACCCGATCGGCGAACGCCGGCGACTCCGGGTCGGGCACCGAGCGGGGCCATCCGGGCGGCGTGGTCACGGCCGCCCATCGTAGGGGCGGGCCCTCGTCGGTCATCGACCCAGCACGACCGGTGGCGGGATCCGGCGCATGCCGCGCCCATCGATCCCGTGGTTCCGCGATGCGCAGCACGTCGCGCCTCCTACACTGGGACGACGACCACGTGCCGGCTCAGCCCCGGCCACCCGACGCAGGACCCTCCGCCGGGGCTCCGCGTGGCCGAGGACGAGCAGGAGGCGCGCGCTGTGGGCCTGTTGGAGCGGATCGACGCGCCCGCCGACGTGCGCGCCCTGTCACCTGAGCAGTGCGCGACGCTGGCCACGGAGATCCGGGCCTTCCTCGTGGACAAGGTGAGCCGGACCGGGGGCCACCTCGGTCCCAACCTCGGGGTCGTCGAGCTCACCATCGCCCTGCACCGCGTCTTCGAGTCCCCGCAGGACGTCCTGCTCTGGGACACCGGTCACCAGGCCTACGTGCACAAGCTCCTCACCGGCAGGCAGGAGGGCTTCGACCACCTGCGCCAGCGCGACGGGCTGTCCGGCTACCCCTCGCGCGACGAGAGCCCGCACGACGTCATCGAGAACTCGCACGCCTCAACGGCGCTGAGCTACGCCGACGGCATCGCCAAGGCGTTCGAGCGCGCGGGCGAGCTGGGCCGGCGCCACGTGGTCGCGGTCGTCGGCGACGGCTCGCTGACGGGCGGGATGTCCTGGGAGGCCCTGAACAACATCGCCGGCTCCGGCCGACAGGTCATCATCGTCGTGAACGACAACGAGCGGTCGTACTCGCCCACGATCGGCGGGCTCGCGCGCCACCTGGACACGCTGCGCACGACGGACGGCTACGAGCGCTTCCTGGACTGGGGCAAGGGGGTGCTGGGCCGCACGCCGGTGGTCGGTGCCCCGGTGTTCGAGGCGCTGCACGGGGTGAAGAAGGGCATCAAGGACATCGTCGCCCCGCAGGGCATGTTCGAGGACCTCGGGATGAAGTACCTCGGGCCGGTCGACGGCCACGACGTCGAGGCACTCGAATCCGTGCTGCGGGCCGCCCGCGGGTACGAGGGCCCGGTCATCGTGCACGCGATCACCCAGAAGGGCCGCGGCTACGCACCGGCGGAGAACGACGAGGCCGACCGCTTCCACGGCGTCGGGATCATCGATCCCGAGACCGGCGTGCCGATCGCCAACGGCGGCCCCACCTGGACCGGCGCCTTCGCCGACGAGCTGGTGGCCATCGGCCGCGAGCGACCGGACGTGGTCGCGATCACCGCGGCGATGCTCGGGCCGACCGGCCTGGACCGGTTCGCCGCGGCGTTCCCCGAGCGCACCTACGACGTGGGGATCGCCGAGCAGCACGCGGCGACGTCCGCGGCCGGCATGGCCTACGCGGGGCTGCATCCCGTGGTCGCGGTGTA
The DNA here is from genome assembly GCA_025456015.1 of Candidatus Nanopelagicales bacterium. Taxonomy (GTDB): domain Bacteria; phylum Actinomycetota; class Actinomycetes; order S36-B12; family CAIYMF01; genus Prado023. The sequence continues at coordinate 14,753 of JALOLK010000005.1, read as the reverse complement.
CGCCACCTTCCTGAACCGGGCCTTCGACCAGGTGCTCATGGACGTCGCCCTGCACCGTGCCGGCGTGACCTTCGTGCTCGACCGGGCCGGGGTCACCGGCGACGACGGCGCCTCGCACAACGGCATGTGGGACTGCTCGATGCTGGCCCTGGTGCCCGGCGTGCGCATCGCGGCACCCCGGGACGAGGACACCCTGCGCACCGCCCTGCGTGAGGCCGTCGCGGTGCCGGACGGCCCGACCGTCGTGCGGTTCCCCAAGGGCCGCCTCGCCGAGCCGCTGCCCGCCGTGGCCACCGAGGACGGCGTCGACCTGCTGCACGCCGATCCGCAGCCGCAGGTGCTGCTCGTCGGCTTCGGCAGCATGGCCGGTGCGGCCCGCGAGGCGGCCGCCAAGCTCGCCGCGGAAGGTGTGCCGTGCGTGGCCGCCAGCCCGCTCTGGGTCACCCCGACCCAGCCCGGCCTGGTCGCGCTGGCCGGGCAGGTCGGCCGGGTGGTGACCCTGGAGGACAACGGCGTGGTGGGTGGCCTCGGCGCCGCCCTGGCCGTCGCGTGCGCCGACGCTGGGCTCACGGTGCGCTCCACGCGGCTGGGCATCCCGCAGGCGTTCCTGGCCCATGCCAGCCGCCCGGCCCTGCTCGAGCAGCTCGGGCTCACCGCGCAGGGCTGCGCCGACGCCGCCCGCGCGCTGCTCGACCCGGCCTGAGGTGCCCCACGTGCCCGAGCACGACCCCTCCCTGCTGCGCGCGGCCTTCGACGAGTCCCCGATCGCGCTGCTGCGCTGCACGGTCACCGACGGCGCGGCGGGCGTGATCCGCGAGGCGAACCCCGCGGCCGCGGCCCTGCTCGGTCGTCCGCTCGAGGCGCTGCCGGGCCTGGACGTCGCGACCCTGCTCCCCGGCCTGGACCTCGTCCTGCCCGCGCAGGCCCACGAGGACGTGGGCGGGTGGCCGCAGGCGCGGGTGCTCGCGGCGGGAGCCGAGCACTGGGCCGAGCCGCGCTGGATCGCGGCATCCGTCCGCGCCCTGTCCCCGGCGGCGTCCGGGGCCCCGGACGTGGCCGCGGCCCTGGTCGTCCTGCACGACGTCACCGAGCACCGGCGCGCCGAGCAGCACCTCGACCGCGCGGCCCGGCACGACCCGCTCACCGGCCTGATCAACCGCGCCGAGCTGCTGCGCCGGCTGGGTGCCGTGGACGCCAGCACCGACGGACCGGTCATCGCCGTGGTCTTCCTGGACCTCGACGGGTTCAAGCTGGTGAACGACACCCGCGGCCACCAGGTCGGCGACGAGCTGCTCGTGGCCGTCGCCCGGCGCATCCGCGCAGCGATCCGCCCCGAGGACGCCCTGGCCCGCATCGGTGGCGACGAGTTCGTGGTGATCTGCCCGCGACTGGAGCAGGCGCAGGACGCCCGTGCCGTCGCCGAGCGGGTGCGCGCGACGCTGGACCAGCCGCTGAGCGTCGAGGGCCGCTCGCACCGGATCAGCATGAGCGTGGGCATCGCGACGGCCGCTGCCGACGCCGTGGACCCCACCGACCTGCTCCGCCAGGCCGACATGGCGATGTACCGGGCCAAGGACGCCGGGCGCAACACCGTGCGGATCCACTCCGCGGACATGGACGCCGAGCTCGTGGCCGCCGAGCTCGTCCGCGAGGCGCTGCAGGCCGCGCTGGCCCCCGAGGCGCAGCCGCCCACCCCCGGAGCCGCCGGGGATCCGGCAGTGGCGGGACTGCTGCTGCACTACCAGCCGATCGTGGCCATCGGCACCGGGCGGCTGGCCTACATCGAGGCCCTGGCCCGCCTGCGCCTGCCCGACGGCACCCTCGTGTTCCCCTCGCAGTTCCTGCCGGTGGCCACCCGGGCCGGGCTCACCGGTCGGCTCAGCGAGACGGTCCTGCGCCAGGCGCTGGCCGAGCGCGCCCGCTGGCGCGACGAGGGGGTGGACGTGCCGGTCGGGCTGAACCTCGCCCCCGGGCAGGTGTTCTCGGCGTCGTTCGCCGGGGACGCCCTGCGCATGATCGCCGACGCCGGCGACCGGCCCAGCAACGTCGTGTTCGAGATGGGGGAGTTCGGCCTGCTCGAGGCGACCGGCCCCGCGCAGCTGACCCTGCGCCGGCTGCGCGCCTCGGGCATCGGCCTGGCGATCGACCACTTCGGCACCGGCTACTCCTCGCTGGGCGCCCTGCGCTTCCTCGGCCCGAACCGCGTGAAGATCGACCGGTCGTTCGTGGCGAGCATCCCGGCCAGCCCGGCGGACCGGGCCATCGTCACCGCGGCGATCTCGGCCGCGCACGCCCTGGGCCAGCGGGTGGTCGCCGAGGGGGTGGAGACCCACGAGCAGCTGGCGGTGCTGGCCGAGCTGGGCTGCGACGAGGCCCAGGGCTTCCTCGTCGCGCACGTGCTGCCGGCCGAGCACCTGGCGCTGGCGGCCGCGCGGTGGGCGCCGGGGACGCTGGAGCGCGCGACCCCCTAGGCAGGCCGCCCGGTCGTCCGCCCGGTCGGGCGCGATGAGCCGCCCTGGTCAGGCGGGCGCGCGCAGGGCGTCGGCGATGAGCGCGGCCACCTGGTCGACCTGCCAGGGCCGGGCCCCCGCCTGCGCCAGGAACGCGGCCACGGCGGCGTGGGCCACGGCGTCGTCGGGGTCGAGCACACCCGCCGGCGGCTGCCACGCCAGCCGGCGGACGAGCTCGGGGGTCACGAGGTTCTCCACGGGCACCTCGAGGGCCTCGGCGCGGGCCGCCAGGGCGGCGCGTGCCCGGCCCAGCCGGCCAGCGGCGGCCGGGTCGCGCTGCGCCCAGGCACGCGGGGGCGGGGGGCCGTCGCCGCGCTGGGCAGCCTCCGGCAGCTGCTGCTCGGGGGTCTCCCAGGCCTCGCGCAGCGCCCGGCTCCAGGTGCGGTGGTAGCGGGCAGCGCCCCGGCCCGTGAACTCCTTGAGCGCCCGCAGCGCCGCGGGGTCACGCGGCAGCGCGTGCCCGGCGGCCACGATCGAGGCGTCGGGCAGCAGGCGGCCCGGGGCGGTGTCCACCTCGGCGGCGATCGACTCGCGCGCGTGCCACAGCCGGGCGACCACGGCCAGCCCGCGGCGCGAGCGGATGCGGTGGATGCCGGAGGTGCGCCGCCACGGGTCGGTGCGCGGCGCCGCTGGCGGCGCGGTGCGGACGGCCTCGAACTCCTGGGCGGCCCACTCGGCCTTCCCGGTGGCGGCCAGCCGCGCGGCGAGCAGGTCGCGCAGCTCGAGGAGCACCTCGACGTCGAGGGCGGCGTACTCCAGCCAGTCGCCCGGCAGCGGCCGCTTGGACCAGTCGGCCGCACCGTGGCCCTTCGCCAGGGTGTGGCCGAGCAGCTCCTCGACCATGGGGGCCAGACCGACGCGCGGCAGGCCGAGCAGGCGCCCGGCCAGCTCGGTGTCGAACACCGCGCGGGGGTGCAGGCCCAGCTCGGCCAGGCACGGCAGGTCCTGGCTGGCTGCGTGCAGGACCCACTCGGGGCCGTCGAGCACCTCGGCCAGGCCGGGCACGCCGGGCACGGCGATCGGGTCCACGAGCACCGTGCCCGAGCCCTCGCGGCGCAGCTGCACCAGGTAGGCGCGCTGGCCGTAGCGGTAGCCGGAGGCGCGCTCGGTGTCGATGGCGATCGGGCCATCGCCGGCGGCCAGGGCAGCCACGGCGTCGGCGAGCGCCTGTGGGGTCTCGACCAGGGCCGGCAGGCCGTCGCGCAACAGGAGCGGGGGCAGGGGGGCGGGCGTGGGCTCCGGGTCGGGCGTCGCTTCCATGCCGGGCGTCGGTTCCATGCCGGGCGTCAGCTCCGGGGCCGGTGGCCCGGCCGCCCCACGCTGTGGCGCGGAGTCCGTCGCCGTCGGGGCACCTGCGGCGTCGACGTCGGCCGGCGCGTCGGGTGGCCCCGCCGGGCGCTCAGCCCGTCGCGAGCCTGCCCGTGCCCGAGCCCCGGGCTGCGCCTGCGTCATGGGCGCACGATAGCCCGGTCAGTGCACCAGCCCGGCACGCATCGCGATCGCGACCATCTCCGCCCGGTCACCGGTCCCGAGCTTCCGGGCGATCCGGGCCAGGTGGCTCTTCACGGTGAGGGCGGACAGGCAGAGGTCCACGCCGATCTGCTTGTTCGTGTGGCCCTCGGCGACGGCCTGCAGGACCTGCACCTCCCGCTCGGACAGCCCCTCGTCGGTCTCCTCGTGGCCGCGGTGCGGCCGGGCGGGGACCAGGGGCGCCGGGACCGGCCGGGTCGGCGGCACGACCGCGCCGCGGGCCCCACCCATGAGGGCGGCGGTGACGGCCTCGGCGCGTGGCGCCACGACGACGACCCGACGCCAGCCCGACGCGCGCAGCGCCCGGACCTCGTCGAGGACGCACGCCGCGGGGGCGTCGAGCACGCCGACGTCCAGCGAGGTGGCCGCCATCGGCAGGCGACCGGCGCGGGCCGTGCGGGCGGCGTGGACCGCGGTCGCGCCCAAGCTGCGCAACCGCGGGGTCACCGAGACCAGGTGCTGGGAGTCCACGCCCACGGTGAGGGCCGCGAACCGACCCCGTGGCGAGGGGATGAGCGGTGCAGTCGTGCGCTGGGCGACCGTGATCATGCCCACCTCCAGCCAGTCGCGAGGATGCTGGGTGCGGGATCGACCCGTCCGGCGGCGGGCTTGAGCAGCACGACCCGATCGGGTGACGCGGGGGTCGTGCTGCCGCTCAGCCGCGGGGCCGCGGCAGCTGCGCCACGCCGGGGGGCAGCGGCATCAGGCCGGCTGCCTGCGCGAGGACGTCGGCCCACGCCAGCGCGTGCGCGGCGAGGTCGGCCTCGTACGGGGTCCAGGACACGCGGATCTCGATCTGCCCCTCGAGTGGACGGTCCGCAAGCCCGCCGAAGGACGCCGACGTCACCCGCGTGACGGTGCCCGAGATCGCCCCGTACTGCGCGCCGTGCGCGTCGAGGGCCTCGAGCAGCCACGACCAGCCGACCTCGGCCAGCATCGGGTCGGCGGCCATCTCCGGCTCCAGCGTGGCCTTCACGAAGGCGACCACCCGGAACGTGCCGTCCCAGGCCTCCTGCCCCTGCGGATCGTGGAGCACGACCAGCCGGCCGGTGCCCAGCTCGTCGTCGTCGACCACGACCTCGGCGCTCAGGGCGATCGCGTAAGGGGCCAGCCGCTGCGGCGCGGGCGCCTCCTCGACCTGGATCTCGGGGCGCAGCCGCAGGTCACGCAGCGATGACAGCGCGACCCGGAAGTCGGCGGCCTCCTCCGAGATCGCGTCCATGCGCGCAGGCTACGCCCTGGCCCCCGGGTTCCGGGGCAACCCGAGTGCCGGGGAGCAGGCGCGCCGGGCAGGCTGGGCGAGCACCCGGCCGCGGCTGTGTACCGTGCGCCCCCATGGCTGCCCTCCTCGCGCTGCTCTCCAGCGGCCTGTGGGGCAGCGCCGACTACCTTGCGGGTCGGCTGAGCCGCACCCGACACGTGCTGCTGGTGCTGGGCGCCAGCCAGACCGCCGGGCTGGTCCTCATGCTCGTCACGGCGACCGTGACCGGGGCGTGGGGCTCCCCGACCGGCTACCTGCCGTGGGCGGTGCTGGCCAGCCTGGCCGGGGCCACCGGCCTGGCGCTGTTCTACCGGGCGCTGGCGATCGGCACCATGGGCGTGGTCTCGCCGATCGCCGCGCTCGGGGTGGTGGTCCCGCTGGCCGTCGGGGTGGGCGCCGGGGAGCGGCCCACCACCGTCCAGGCGCTGGGCATCGGCCTGGCCGTGCTGGGGGTGGTGCTGGCCAGCGGCCCGGAGGTCCGCGGGGCCGCCGGGTGGGAGCCGCTGCTGCTGGCCGTCGGGGCGGCCGGGCTGCTCGGCGTGTCGCTGGTCGCGATCGCCCGGGGCAGCGAGGAGAGCCTGGTCATGACCATGACCGGCATGCGCGCCACGACCGTGGGGCTCATGGTCGTGGCCCTGCTGGTGGCCCGTCGCAAGCCCGTGGTGGCCGCCCGCGACGTGCCCGCCCTGGCCGTGGTCGGCCTGCTCGACGTGGGTGCCAACCTCGCCTTCGGCGCCGCGGCCACGCTGGGCCTGCTCACGATCGTCAGCGTGTTCGGCTCGCTCTACCCGGTCACCACGATCCTGCTCGCGCGGTTCCTCGACGGCGAGCGGCTGCGCCGCGTCCAGCAGGTGGGCGTGGTGCTCGTGCTGGCCGGGGTCGCGGCGATCAGCGCCGGCTGACCCCGCCCAGCCCCCCACGCGAACGGGCTGAGGGGTCGACCTGCGGTGCGACGGCGACCGGGCTCAGGGGTCGACCCGATGCGCTGACGCGACCGGGCTCAGGCGTGGGACTGCTGCGCCGCTGACGCGGCGGCCAGCTCGGCCCGACGTGCCAGGGCCAGCTCGCGGATGCGGCTGAGGTCGTCCTCGGAGTACACGCCGTTCACCCCGGAGATCGACGCCAGCTGCATGCCGTGGCGCAGGCCGATCCGGTAGATCTCCTTGACCTTCTCCCACTCGATGTTGCGCCCGATCGTGAACGTCTCGTACCGGCCCTCGAGGGCCAGCGCGATCGTCTCGGCCAGGCAGGCGTAGGCCACGCCCGGCGGCAGGCCGATGTTGCGCATGTGCACCTCACCGGGCAGCTCGATCTCACCGGACTCGATGACGAGCACGTCGGGCCGCTTGGCCACGTCCTCGGCGGAGAGGTCCAGCGGCCGGGCCACGTCGGTGATGACGCAACCGGGCTTCACCGCAGTGATGTCGAGCACGCGCTTGCCGGCCCCCGACGTCGCCGTGACGATCATGTCCATCTCGGGCAGGTGCTCGTTGGGCGTCGCGGCGACGTGGATCGTGGCGCGCGGGTGCTCGCGCTCGATGTCGGCCTTGAGCGCGAGCAGCTTCGCGGTCTCCGGGGAGACCAGGTAGAGCTCGTCGCTGGCCAGCGCAAGCAGGCGGGCGCACACCGAGCCGATGGCGCCGGTCGCGCCGACCACCATGGCCTTGCCGCGGATGCGGCCCTCCTCGTCGCGCTCGGCCAGGCCGAGGCGGTTCAGGGCGTCGTGCGCGGCCCACAGGGCCCCCGAGGCGCTGTAGCTGTTGCCGGTGGTGATCGGCAGCGGCGCCTGCTTGGCCACGGTGACCCCGGCGTCGCCGACCACCTTGGTGAACGCACCCAGGCCCATGATCTGGGCGCCGAGCTTCTTGGCGTCCTCCGCGGCGGCCAGCAGCCGCGCGTAGGTGAACTCCGGGCTGTGGCTCATGAGCTCCTTGGGCGTGCCGCCCACGGTGATGAGCCAGCCCTCGGCCTCGTCGCCGGTGGGGGACACGATGCCCGTGACGCGGCCGTACTTCATCGGCGGGGCGTAGGCCATGACCTTCTCGACGCCGTCCATCACGATCGAGGGTGACACCTTCTCGATCGTGCGCAGCGGCTCGACGTTGGTGAGGTAGCGCTGGGACAGCGGGTGGATCACGAACGCGAACCGGCTGCGCCGGCGGTAGCCGTTCGGGTAGAGCACCCGTGGGGTGAGGCCCGAGGAGACGATCATGTCGAGCAGGTCGTCGTTGGTGAGCCGGCCCAGCGGGCTGCCCGAGGCGGCCACCATGAGGGCCTCGAGGACGGCCACGTTGATCGTGACGTCGAACGGCTGCGGCGTGCTGTCGAGCACCATGTCGACGTCGAGGGCGGCGATGTCGGCCAGCCGCTCGTCGGAGACCGCGGTGGTGATGACGGACTTGCCGCGCAGGCTCGCGGGCGCGAACGCCATGAGCTCCTCGTACGTGGCCACGATGACGTGGGCGTCGTCGAAGGCGCGCCGGGCCAGGGCCCCGCTCAGGATGTGCCCGGGGGAGCGCAGCCGCGAGCGGACCGGCCCGGGCAGCCGGGTGACCGTGCCCAGCGCGGTGTCCGCGGCCAGGTCGCCCAGCGGCACGCGGGCCATGCGCCGGCGCAGGTCCAGGCGCAGCAGCGGGTCGGCGAACTCGAAGTTCTCGGTGTACTCGCGCAGCAGTCGGATCGACGTCGCGTGGTTGGTCCCGCCGAGCACCAGGACGCGGGCGTTCGTGAAGTAGCCCGGCATCTCCTGCTGCACCTGGCGGATCGACCAGTCCTGCAGCACGTCGCGCAGGGCGTGGCCGTCGGTCACCGGGGTCATCCGGGTGGCCAGCTTCACGCGGTCGACGCGCTCGAGGTCGCCGTCGTAGAGGCCGGCGACGCGGGCCTCGCGGATGCCGGTGACGGCGATGGCGTCGGCGTCGTGCGCCCAGGCGCGGACGAGGTCCTCGGCGGCGTGCACGTCGCCGTCGGTGCCGATCCGGCGCAGGTGCACCGCGCGGTCCAGGAAGGTCACGTCGGTGTCATGGTCGCGCTCGGAGGAGGCGAGGCTGACGTTCACGACGGTCAGCGGCTGGTCGTTCATCGGTGGCTCCAGGTCTCGGGCCGGGTCGCGGCCGGTGGGGTGGGGCGGTCGGGTGGGCCGGGTGGGTCAGGTCATCGCCGAGGAGCTGTGCTCCGGGTGGGCTGCCATGTAGTCCAGCATCCGGGTGGCGTAGCTGGCGAACGGCGGGCACATGACGCCCGTGCCCTCGAGGTCGGCGACGGTGTTCGCGGTCGCGTAGGTGGTCTTCGAGGCCAGGTAGTCCAGCGCTTCGGCGGGCAGGCCCAGCACCTTCTCCAGACCGGGCGTGTGCGCGATGACCGCGCGGGTCAGGCCCAGCGGCAGGGGCACCTTGATCGGCTTGCGGTGCAGGTACTCGGCCAGGATGTCGACGACCTCGCCCGTGGTCGGCGGGTTCGGGTCGGTCAGGGCGTACGTGCGGCCCACCGCCTCGGGCTTGACCGAGAGCACGTCCATCGCGCCGATGACGTAGTCGCGCGGGACCAGCCCGGCACGCACCACCTTGAAGTCGCCCACGCCGGGCACGAGCGCCACGTACGGCAGGCGGGTGAAGTAGGTGGCGTACATGTAGGGGCCGTCGTACTTCTGGGTCTCCCCGGTGCGCGAGTCGCCGACGACGATGCCGGGCCGGTAGATCGTGGCCGGCAGCCCGCCGCGCATGGCCCGGCGCACGAGCACCTCGGCCTCGAACTTCGTGGACTCGTAGTGGTTGAGGAAGCCCTGGCCCAGGTCGAGCTCGTCCTCGGGGAACTCGCCCTCGTAGTCGCCGCTGACGTAGCAGGTGCTCACGTACTGCAGCCGGTCGAACGCCGGCTGGCTCAGGCAGAACTCGATGACGTGGGCGGTGCCCTCGACGTTGACCTTGCGCGCGATCGACTCGGCGACGGCGAGGTCGTAGACCGCCGCCAGGTGCCACACCTCGGTCACCTCGCGCAGGCGGGCGCGGTCGACCATGTCGATGCCCAGGCCCGGCTCGGTGATGTCGCCGACGACCAGGTGCAGGCGGTCGGCCAGGTCCGGGTGCGCCTCGACGAGCTCGGCCACCCGCTGCTGCGCGAGCTCGAGCCAGTGCGACTGGACCACCAGGTGGGCGTGCGCCTGCGGGCGCCGCTCGAGGATGCGGGGCAGCATGGCGGAGCCGAGGAAGCCGGGGAAGCCGGTCATCAGCACGTCGGTCACGGGGTTCTCCTCTGGGCGTCGGGCGCGTCGGGTGGTGCTGGTCGTGCGGTGGCGCCGGGGTGCGCCCCGGGTGGGCGCCCCGCGGTGGTGACCTCCGATCCTACTGGCCGGTAACGTCGCCTGCCCGGGGCCGAAGGGCACACGGCGAGGGACCTGCGGCCCGGATCTGTGGCGCTGGTGGGCGGGTGGGCCGTCGCTGCGGCGCGTGCGACGATGCCGCCCATGATCCACCCCGCCACGCCCGCCGGCCAGCCGCACGGCGACCCCCCGCCCCAGCTGCTCCCCGCTGGGCATCCCCTGGTCGCCGGGCGCACGACGCAGGCCCCCCTGCTGCAGGCCGCTGCCGGTCGTGCCGTGCCGCACACGCCGGTCTGGTTCATGCGCCAGGCCGGCCGGTCGCTGCCGGAGTACCGCCGCCTGCGCGAGGGCGTGGCGATGCTCGAGGCCTGCTTCACCCCCGAGCTCGTCGTCGAGATCACCCACCAGCCGGTGCGCCGCCACGGGGTGGACGCGGCGATCTTCTTCTCCGACATCGTCGTGCCGCTGCGCGCGCTCGGCCTGGACCTCGACATCGTGCCCGGGGTCGGCCCGGTGGTGGCCGAGCCGATCCGCGACGCGGCAGGCGTGGCCGCGCTGCGTCCCCTCGAGGCCGACGACGTGGCGCCGGTGCTCGAGGCCGTCACCCTGCTCACGGCCGAGGGGGGGCCGTTGGGCGCGACGCCGCTCATCGGGTTCGCCGGGGCGCCGTTCACGTTGGCCAGCTACCTCATCGAGGGGGGTCCCAGCCGCGACCACGCCCGCACCAAGGCGCTCATGTACGGCGAGCCCGCCCTCTGGCACGACCTCGCCGACCGGCTGGCCCGCATCGCCGGGACGTTCCTGCGCCTGCAGCTGCTCGCCGGGGCCAGTGCCGTGCAGCTGTTCGACTCGTGGGCCGGCGCGCTGCCGGCCGCCGACTACGAGGCGCTGGTGCTGCCCCACGTGCGCACGGCACTGGATTCCGTCCAGGACCTCGTGGCCGCCCACGGCGTGCCGCGCATCCTGTTCGGGGTGGGCACCGGTGAGCTGCTGGCCACGATGTCCTCGGCCGGCTCCGAGGTGATGGGAGTCGACTTCCGGGTGCCGCTGGACGTCGCGGCCGAGCGCGTGCGGCCGGGGGCGGCCCTGCAGGGCAACCTCGACCCGGCGGTGGTGATGGCCCCGCCGGCAGCGGTGTCCGCGCGGGTGGACGCGGTCCTGGCCGCCGCCCGGCGGGCCGGCCGCGGGCACGTGTTCAACCTCGGCCACGGGGTGCTGCCCGACTCCGATCCGGGCGTGCTCACCGCGATCGTCGAGCAGGTGCACGCCGCCGGGCCCGTGCCGGCGGCGCCTGCCGATGGGGGCGAGCAGGCGGACCCCGGCCCCTGGTGAGGCGTGCCCGCCGGGTCGGCGCCGCTCACGGCCGGCACGTGCCGGCGGCTCCCGCTGTGCCGCGGAGGTGGCTGCACCGGTGCGATCCGGGGATGGCACAGTGTCCCCGTGACCGCGAAGCAACCCTCCGGTGACCCCGGTCCCACCACGGGCCTGCCGGGCGACGGCGCGACCCCCGAGGCCGGTTCGCACGTCGTCGTGGTGGGTGGTGGGATCACCGGCCTGGCCGCCGCCTGGTACCTCATCCGCACCCACCCGCACGTGGGCGTCACCGTGCTCGAGGCCTCACCCACCCTCGGCGGCAAGCTGGGGGTCAGCGACGTGGCGGGCATCGCGGTGGACGAGGGGGCGGAGTCCTTCGTCGCGAGCCGGCCCGAGGCCCTGCAGCTGGCGCGCGAGGTCGGCCTGGAGACCGAGCTCGTCGTGCCCGAGGTCTTCCACGCCTCCGTGTACAGCCGTGGGCGGCCCCGGCCGATGCCGCGCGGCCAGTTCATGGGGATCCCGACGGACCTGCGCGCCCTCGCGGCCAGCGAGCTCATGTCGGCCCCCGGCCTGCTGCGCGTCCCGTTGGACCGCACACTGCCGGCCACGGAGCTCGCCGACGACGTCTCGGTCGGTGCCCTGGTCGCCGCCCGGGTCGGTCGCGAGGTGGTCGACCGCATGGTCGAGCCGCTGCTCGGCGGCGTGTACGCCGGGCGGGCCGACGAGCTGTCGATGGCCGCCACCATGCCGGCCCTGTTCCGCGAGATGCGCCATGAGCGCTCGCTGCTCACCGCCACCCGGCGCATCGCCGGCGGGGGCATGCAGGCGGCCGGGGCGCGCCGCGGCATCCCGTTCCGCGGCATCGTGGGAGGCGTCGGGCGGGTGCCTGGGGCCATGGCCGCGGCCCTGGTCGGCTCCGGGGTGCAGATCCGCACCCGGACGACCGCTCGGGTGCTGCGCCGTGTCGCGTCGGGCTGGGAGATCGAGGTCGGCCCGGCATCCGCTCCCGAGCTCCTGCACGCAGACGCCGTGATCGTGGCCACCCCGGCCGCGCCCGCGGCGCGGCTCATCGCCGACGCCGCGCCGGCCGCCGCGATGGAGCTCTCCGAGATCGAGACCGCCAGCGTGGCCCTGGTGACGCTGGCCTTCCGGGCCGAGGACGTCACGGCGCCGCTGCCCGGCTCCGGGCTGCTCGTGCCGCCGGTCGAGGGCCGGATGGTGAAGGCCATCACCTACCTGGACCAGAAGTGGGGCTGGCTGGGTGAGGCCGCGCAGCGTGAGGGCGTGCGGATGCTGCGCCTGTCGCTGGGCCGCCACGGGGAGCCCGAGGTGCTGGCCCGCTCCGACGAGGAGCTCGTGGCCCTGGCCCGCCTGGACCTGGCGCTGCTGCTGGGCATCCGGGGGATCCCCGTGGACTCGCGGGTGTCGCGCTGGGGCGGGGCGCTGCCGCAGTACGCAGTCGGGCACCGCCGGCGGGTGGAGCGGATCATGCTGGGCCTGCGCGACGTGCCGACGCTGGCGCTGGCGGGGGCGACCTACGAGGGCGTCGGGGTGGCCGCGTGCGTGGGGACGGCGTACGAGGCGGCCTCGCGTGTGTCGCGCGGCCTGGCGTTGCAGCCCGTGGCGAGCCGGTCCGCCGGCAGGATCGGCACGTGATGGGCACCGACGCGGGGGCTTCGGCCCCGGCCCAGGAGCCGGGGGCCTCGGGCAAGCGGCCCGGGCAGGGCAAGGCGGCCCGGGAGCTCAACGAGCTCATCCGCTACACGATGTGGTCGGTGTACCGGGTGGTGCCCGGGGCGGCCGAGGACGAGCGCGGCCGGTTCACGTCCGTCGTGGCGGCGGCGGCCGACGACGACGTCGTGCTGCGCGGTGCCTACGACGTGGGCGGCCTGCGCGGTGACGCCGACCTCATGCTCTGGTGGCACGCGCCGTCGGCCGAGGCACTGCAGGACGCCTACCGGGCGGTCGGCCTGCTGGCCGGCGATCGCCTCGCCCCGGTCTGGTCCCAGATGGGGCTGCACCGTCCGGCGGAGTTCAACCGCTCGCACGTGCCGGCGTTCCTGGCCGAGGAGCAGCCGCGAGCCTGGGTGTGCGTCTATCCGTTCGTCCGCTCGTACGAGTGGTACCTGCTCGACGAGGCGGAGCGGCGCGCGATGCTCGTCGAGCACGGCCAGATGGGCCGGGACTACCCGGACGTCCGCGCCAACACCGTCGCAGCGTTCGCGCTCGGGGACTACGAGTGGCTGCTGGCCTTCGAGGCCGACGAGCTGCACCGGATCGTCGACCTCATGCGCCACCTGCGCGCCTCGACCGCCCGCCGGCACGTCCGGGAGGAGACCCCGTTCTACACCGGCCGGCGGATCACGCCCGAGGCCGTGGACGCCCTGCTGGGCTGATCGTCCCGCCCTTCCCTCGCCCCCTCCCCGTGATCCATTCAGGTTGTCGACCCTCTTGGGACGACAACCTGAATGGATCACGGGCGAGGGAGGGCATGGGCGGGGAGGGCGGGGGGTCGTCAGGCGGGGTCGGCGGGGGCCAGCCGGATGCTGATCGAGTTGATGCAGTACCGCAGGTCCGTCGGGGTGCCGTAGCCCTCGCCGGCGAACACGTGGCCCAGGTGCGAGCCGCAGCTGGCGCAGCGCACCTCCGTGCGGACCATGCCCAGTGAGCGGTCCTCGATCTCGACCACCGCGTCGCCCGCCAGCGGGGTGAAGAACGACGGCCAGCCGCAGTGGGAGTCGAACTTGGCCTCGCTGCGGAACAGCTCCGCTCCGCAGGCCCGGCAGCTGTACACGCCGATGTCCTTGGCGTCGGTGTACTCACCGGTGAACGGCGGCTCGGTGCCGCCCCCGCGCAGCACGTGGTGCTCGGCGGGGGACAGTGCGGCGCGCCACTCCTCCTCGGAGCGGCTGACCGGGTACGTGGAACCGTCGGGACGGGTGGGGGAGACGTGGTGGCCCATGGTGGTCAACGGTAGGCGCGGCGGCGCCGGAGCGCTCGGCGGTCCGGCGCCGATGGGGCGGCTGCGGGGTTGGTCGCCAGCCTGGTCCGACGTCCGCCCGCCCGGCCCGGCTCGGGATCTGGAGGCCGGTCCAGCCATGTGCGGCCCGGGCCTGCGGATCCTGATGACGGCGACCGGCCCGTCACCCGACGGGCGACGGGTGCGGTGCCCAGGCGCTACCGTCGCGCCGTGGCCCGCAACGAGTTCGGCGCGCCGGTGGTGCGCGACGTCGCCGGCCACGAGGTGCGCGTGACCAACCCTGAGAAGGCGTACTTCCCGCAGGCCTCGGGTGGCCCGATCACCAAGCTCGAGGTGATCGACTACTACGTCGCCGTGGGTGAGGCGATGGTGCGCGCGCTGCGGGACCGGCCGACGACGCTGGAGCGCTGGCCCGGCGGGGTGCAGCCCGGCGCCCGGCTGAGCACCCGCGAGGGGTTCAAGGGTGAGGCGTTCTACCAGAAGCGCGTGCCCACCAACGCCCCGGCGTGGGTGCGCACGGCCCGCATCGCCTTCCCCTCGGGCCGAACGGCCGACGAGATCTGCCCGCACACCCCCGCCACCATCGTGTGGGCGGCGCAGCTGGGCACCATCACGTTCCACCCCTGGCCGGTCCGCGCCGACGACGTGGACCATCCCGATGAGCTGCGGATCGACCTCGACCCGCAGCCGGGCACCACCTTCACCGACTCGGTGGAGGTCGCCGTCGAGCTGCGCGGCCTTCTCGACGAGCTGGGCTGGACCGGGTACCCGAAGACCTCGGGCGGGCGCGGCGTGCACGTCTACGTCCGGATCGAGCCGCGCTGGACGTTCACCGACGTC
>JALOLK010000128.1 GCA_025456015.1 Candidatus Nanopelagicales bacterium | reverse complement strand
GCGGCCAGGCGCACCAGCGACATGGTGCGCAGGCGGTCGGCGGTGCGGGCCACCTCCAGGCGCAGCCGCTCGGGCCGGCCGGGGTCGGGCTGGGCGTCGTGCAGGCTCACGGGGCCCGACCGTACCGGTGCGCGGCGAGGGCGTGGGCCCGCTACCGCCCGGGGGGCGCGAGGGTTACGGTAGGACCTGACGCCGACGCCGGCAGAACAGGAGATGCCATGACCCTGCACCACTCCGAGGAGACCCACCAGCTGCTCGTCGACCGCGTCCCCGACGCGACCGGCAAGCCCATGAAGGACTGGTTCGCCCTCGTCGAGCAGGGTCCGTCGTTCACCCGCTTCGAGGATCGCGTGAACTGGCTGCGCGACGAGCACGACCTGCCGCACGGCTACGCCACGGCGATCATCCACGAGCTCGACAAGACCCGGGCGGCCCGCCGCGTGCAGTAGCCCCGCCCATGACGTGAACAGCCCCCCACGCCTGATCCGTGGGGGGCTGTTCGGTGCCGGGCGCTAGTCCCGGTTGGCCGCCAGCAGCGCCAGCAGGCGCAGGATCTCCAGGTACAGCCAGATGAGCGTGACCAGCAGGCCGAACGTCATCCGCCACGACTCGCGCTGGGGCAGGCCCATCGCGACGCCCTGGGTGATCGACTCGAAGTCGATCATGAGGCTGAACGAGGCCAGGGCCACGCCGATCATCGCCAGGCCGATCCCCAGCATGCCGACCCCGTAGAAGCCCCAGCCGCCGCCGACCCCGAAGAGGGCCGAGACGAACGAGGCCAGCGCGATGACCGCGTACGAGACCATCGCGACCAGCATGATCTTCATGAACCGGCCGTTGACCTTCACGATGCGGCTCTTGTAGAGGGCCAGCATCACGACGAAGGCGACGAGCGTGCCGATCACGGCCTGCGAGACGAGGTTGCCCTCGTACCCGTTGGCGGTGGCCCAGGTCTGGTGCCAGCATCACGACGAAGGCGACGAGCGTGCCGATCACGGCCTGCGAGACGAGGTTGCCCTCGTACCCGTTGGCGGTGGCCCAGGTCTGGTAGAACCAGCTGATCCCACCGAGGAACAGGCCCTCGACCGCGGCGTAGGCCAGCACGAGGGCCGGGCTCACCTGCTTCTTGAAGACGTTCACCATGCCCAGGACGAGGCCGACGAGCATCGAGCCCCAGAGCAGGAACGGCATGCTCGGCGTGAGCTGCCAGCCGATCCATGCCATCGGGATCAGGATCGCCAGCGAGATCCCGGTGCGCACGAGGACGTCGTCGAGGGTCATCCGGTCGGTGATCGGCTCGTACACCGAGCCGGTCGGGACCCCGGACGGGGCGACGGCCCCCGGGTACTGCTGCGCCTGCTGATAGGCGTTCATGCCCTCGGCATAGGCGAATCCGCTTCCCCCGCTGGTCTGCTGGTCCAGACGGGAGAAGACCGGGTTCTTGTTGTTCACGGAACGCTCGACCTCCGCATCGGCGACTCGCGCCGCCCCAGGTGGGCGGCTGCTCACATCAGTGAATCATGGAACACCTGTTCCAGCACACTGCATTCCCCGATTCGCCACGAGCCACACCTCGTCGGACGCCCGGCGGTGCCCCCGGTGGGAGTCGAACCCACACCTGTGGCGGGTTTAAGCCGCCTGCCTCTCACCGATTGGGCCACGGGGGCCGGGTCAAAGGTAGGTGGTGCGGGGGTGGATCGCGTGCGCACCGGCCACCCGGTCCAGGAACAGCAGCCCGTCGAGGTGGTCCAGCTCGTGCTGGATCGCCCGGGCCTCGAAGGCGTCGGTGGTGATCGTGACCTCCTCGCCGGTGCCGGGCAGCCGCCCGGTGACCACCAGCCGGGTCGCCCGGCGCACGTCGCCGGTGAAGTCGGGCACGGACATGCAGCCCTCCCGGCCGCGCTCCTTGCGGGAGGCCTCGACGAGCACCGGGTTCACCAGCACGAAGCAGCCGTGGGTGGTGCGGGTCTTCGGGTGGCGGGTGACGTCGAGGCTGAACACGCGCGCGGCCACCCCCACCTGGTTGGCGGCCAGCCCGACGCAGCCCGGCGAGACGCGCATGGTCGCGACCAGGTCGGCGGCCAGCGCCACGACGGCCGGGTCGGTGGGGTCCACGTCGGCGCAGGGGGTGTCCAGGACCCGTCCTGGGTCGGGGGCGGTGAGCACCGGCAGCACCCGGCCGGCCGGCAGGGCGACGGCGGGCAGGGGCGCGTGGCGGCGCTGCGGGTCCATGACGGCGCCGCCCCTAGAGGACGTCGGACTCGGCCGGGCGCAGCGCGACGCCCACGCCCAGCTCACGGCCCAGCGCGGCGAGCTGCCCACCCAGGGCCACGACGTCGACGTCGCCGGGCAGGCTCACCTCGGCGACGAGCACGTAGAGCCCGCCGGGCCCGAGCCGGGTGGACAGGTCGGTGATGTTGCCGCCGTGCGCCGCCAGGGCGCCGGTGACGCCGGCGACGATGCCCGGCCGGTCCGCGCCGTGCACGCTCAGGACGTAGCCGGCCTCGCCGGCGTACGGCTCGTCGTGGCCGACGGGCAGCACCGAGACGACCAGGTCGTCCTCGCGCAGGTGGGCCAGCCGGGCGGCCAGGTCCTCGGCGGAGACGTCGAGGTCGGCGACCAGCATCCAGGCGAAGTGCCCGCGCAGCAGGGTCATCGAGGAGTCCTCGAGGTTCCCGCCCAGGTCGGCCACCACGGCGGTAACATCGGCGATGATCCCGGGTCGGTCCCGACCGATCACGGTCACGGCGAGGCTCGGCATGGGCCAACCCTACGTGGCGGCCCGCGGGAGGAGTGGCCCGTGACCGCCCTGGTCGTCTTCACCTGCCTCTTCCTGCCGCTCGCGGTGCTCAGCTACCTGTCGGCCGGTCGCGACCTGCTGCTGTTCCGCCCGCGCGTCCGGGTGCGCCGCAGCGTGGCGCTGGCCTGGATGCTGGCCGGGTTCGCCGCCATGGTGGCCATCGGGATGCCGCCGTCGTGGGCGATGGCCCTGGCCGCCGTCGGCCCGGCCGCCTCGGCGACCGGGTACTGGCTGGGCAGTGGGGACTGGATCGTCCTGGCGCACCGGGTGCGCAGCGGTCACTGAGGCGCGCTACCCGGACCCACCGGCCAGGGCGAGCACCATCCCGTCGAGCAGGTCGTGCTCGCTGACGAGCACCTCGGCCGCGCCGGTGGCCTCGACGATCCGGCGCAGGACCAGGGCGCCGGCGCCGATGACGTCCTCCCGGCCCTCGACCATGACCGGCATCGCGAGGCGCTCCGCCCGGGGCATGGCGAGCAGCTGGTCGCTGATGGCGCGCACCGCTGCGGCCGGGATGCGGCTGTGGTGGATCCGCGCGGCGTCGTAGCCGGGCAGGCCCAGCGCGATCGCGGCCACGGTGGTGACCGTGCCGGCCAGGCCGACGAGCGTGCCGCCGTCGTCCAGGCCCAGCGGCACGACGGCGCCGGCACGTGCGATCGCGGCGTCGATGTCGGTGGTGGCCGCGGCGACCTGCGCAGCGGTCGGGGGGTCGGCGGCCAGGTGCCGCTCGGTCATCCGCACGCAGCCGATGTCGACGCTGACCCGCTGCGCGGGCCCGGCCTCGCCCCGGACGAACTCGGTCGAGCCGCCGCCGATGTCGACCACGAGGTACGGCGGGCTGGTCCCGGCGGGCAGGCCGGCGGTCGCGCCGACGAACGACAGCGCCCCCTCCTCCTGCCCGTCGATCACCTCGGGCTGCACCCCGAGGATCGCGCCCACGCCGGCGACGAACGCCGCGCGGTTCGACACGTCGCGGGAGGCCGAGGTCGCCACGAACCGCAGCGGTGGATGGCCGGCGGCGGCGAGCAGCGCGGCGTACTCGCGGCACGCGGCGAACGTGCGGTCCAGCGCGTCCGGGGCGAACGCGCCGGTGGCGTCGACCCCCTGCCCCAGGCGCACGATGCGCAGCTCGCGCACCACGTCGGTGGCCCTGCCGGTCGCCGGATCCACGTCGGCGACCAGCAGCCGGATCGAGTTCGTGCCGCAGTCGATGGCCGCGGCCCGCACGGTGCTCACGGCACGTCACCGGAGACGCACGGGCCCGGTGCGCCCCAGCACCCGCGCGGCTCGATGCCGCGCTCGGCCAGCAGCGCCAGGCACGCGTCGCCCAGCGGGTTCACCCCCGGCCCGGCGGCCAGGGCGTGCGCGACCAGGACGTGCAGGCACTTCACGCGGTCGGGCATGCCCCCGGCGGAGATGCCGGCGATGTGCGGCACGTGCCCGAGCGCCTCGCGCTGGGCCAGGTAGGCCTCGTGCGCGGCGCGGTAGCCGGCCGCCAGCTGCGGGTCCTCGGCCAGCCGCTGGGCGAGCACCCGCATGAACCCCTCCGACTCCAGGGTGCTCACCGCCCCGGTCGCCCGTGGGCAGGTCAGGTAGTACAGCGTGGGGAACGGCGTGCCGTCGGGGAGCACCGGCTCGGTCATCAGCACGTCGGGGGCGCCGCACCCGCACCGATGGGCCACGGCGCGCACGGCCCGGACGGGCCGGCCGAGCTGGGCGGTGGTGGCGGCCAGGTCGGCCGGGGTGGGCGGGGGCGCCTCGGTCACTGGCGGTAGGACTGGGCGGGCTCGGCCTCGGGCGGGGCCAACGGCGCCGGCGCCTTGGCCGGCTCGTCGACCTGCTGCACGGTGCTCCACACCGCGCTCCACCAGGCCTGGCCCTTCGGGGCGGGCACCATCGGACGGGTCGGGGTCGTCTCAGGCTCGGTGGTCTCCTCCTCGGTGAGGACCACGTAGCCCACCTCGCCGGGGCGGACGTAGTGCAGCCGGGCGCGGGCCTGGGCCTCGACGTAGGCGGGGTCCTCCCAACGCTCGAGGACGGCCGTGAGCTCGGCCCGGCGCTCGGTGTGCCAGGCCAGCTGGGTCTCGAGGTCGGCGATGCGTGCCCGCTGCGTCACCCACTCGCGGAACGGGATGGCCAGGATCGCGATCAGGACGACGAGGACGCCCAGTGCGGCCCCCGCGCGTGCGGAGAGCACTGGGCGTCCCGGGTCGGTCCGGCGGACCGGTCGCGGCAGGGATGGGCGGCCGGCTGGCATGCCGCCCATCCTCACACGGTCAGGCCGAGAACCTCGGGAACGCCGAGGCGCCGGCGTAGCGTGCCGCGTCGTCGAGCTCGTCCTCGATGCGCAGCAGCTGGTTGTACTTCGCGACGCGGTCCGAGCGGGCCGGCGCGCCGGACTTGATCTGGCCGCAGTTGTAGGCCACGGCGAGGTCGGCGATCGTCGAGTCCTCGGTCTCGCCGGAGCGGTGGGACATCATCGTCTTGAAGCCGGCGCGGTGCGCGGCCTCGACGGCCTCGGCGGTCTCGGTGAGCGAGCCGATCTGGTTGACCTTCACCAGCAGGGCGTTCGCCGACTTCTCGGCGATGCCGCGCTGGATGCGGCTGGTGTTGGTGACGTAGTGGTCGTCGCCGACGATCTGGACCTTCGAGCCCAGGGCCGCGGTGATGGCGGTCCAGTCGGCCCACTCGTCCTCGCCCAGCGGGTCCTCGATGGAGACGATCGGGAAGTCGGCGACCAGGCCCTGGTAGTACTCGATCATCTGGTCGGTGCTGCGCGCCGTGCCCTCGACGAAGTACTCCTCCGGCTTGACCTCGCCGGAGCCCTTGAGCGCCTTGCCGTGGAACTCCGAGGCCGCGACGTCCATGGCCAGCGCGATCTCCGAGCCGGGGGTGAAGCCGGCCTTGCCGATGGCCTCGACGATGAGCTCCAGTGCGGCACGGTTGCTGGGCAGGTTCGGGGCGAAGCCGCCCTCGTCGCCCAGGCCGGTCGCGTAGCCCTTGGACTTCAGCACGCCCTTGAGCGCGTGGTA
>JALOLK010000062.1 GCA_025456015.1 Candidatus Nanopelagicales bacterium | reverse complement strand
ACGGCTAGGCTGCCCGTGCCGTCAACCCGGGAGGGGCCATGACCCTCGGAAGGTCCGCTCAGCCGTTCGTCGACGCCGCCATGCTGGAGGCCCCGGCGCGTCGTCGCCTGCTGCTCCAGTCGCTCGCACGCGTGCTCAGCGTCGCGGCGGCCACGCTGCTGCTGTACGCGCTGCTGCCGATCCGGTCCGAGACGGCCCTGGCCGTGATCGTCATGTCCGGGCTGGGGCTCGTGGTCGTCGGCGTCGTGTTCGGCCGCCAGCTCGCCCGCATCAGCCGCGCCCCGCGGCCGGTGCTGGCCGCCGTCGAGGCCCTGGTCCTGGTGTTCGGGCTGTTCCTGGCGTTCTTCGCCTTCACCTACGTGTCGCTGTCGGCCAGCGATGCGGCAGCGTTCACCCAGCCGGTCGACAAGGTGGCCGGCATGTACTTCTCGGTCACCGTCCTGGCCACGGTGGGCTTCGGCGACATCGCCGCGTCCAGCGACGTCGCGCGCGTGATCGTGACGCTGCAGATGTTGCTGGACCTCGTGCTCATCGGCGTGGCGGTGCGGCTGCTCGGCACCTCGGCCCGGCAGGCAGTGGCGGAGCGTCACGCGGCCGCCGCGGCCACCGCGGCCAGCCCGCCGGACGGCACGGCCTGACCGACCGCCGGCCCGCGTAGCATCGCGACGTGGACCTGCGCGTGGCACTGCTGCTGGTCATGATGCTGCTGGCCAGCATCACGACCTTCCACGTGTCGCGGCGCTGGTACGTCCCGATGGCCCTGGTGTGGACCGTGGCGTTCCTGCTGTTCGGCCGGCTGGTCGGCCTGTCCTGGGCCGAGCTGGGCCTCGACGCCTGGTTGCCCGGCCTGCTGTGGGCGGGCGGGGCGATCCTGCTGGTGTCCGTGGGCATGGCCGCGGGCGTGGCCATCCCGCGGCTGCACCCGCTGTTCGCCGACGAGCGGGTGCTGGGCACCTCCGGGCTCCAGGTCGCCCACAAGTCGCTCGTCGAGGTGCCGCTGGGCACCGTCGCGCTCGAGGAGGTCGTGTTCCGCTCGGTCCTGCTGGGGCTGCTCACGAGCCTGTACGGGACGGTCTGGGGCGTCGCCGGCTCCGCCCTGCTGTTCGGGCTCTGGCACATCCTGCCGGCCCTGGAGATGCACGACGCGCACTCGCTGACCAGCCAGCTCGGCTCCGGGTGGCGGGCGAAGGTGGGCACCGTCCTGGGCACGATCCTGGCCACCGGCTCCGTCGGCGTGCTGTTCGCGATGCTCGTGGTCTGGAGCGGCAGCGTGCTGGCCCCCATGGGCCTGCACTGGGCGATGAACTCCACCGGCTCGGTGGCCGCGTGGTTGGTGGGCCGTCGGGCTGCCCGGGTGGTGGTCGGCAGCGAGGACCCCGCCGATCCCGACGCCTGATCCCAGGCGCCCGCGGCGGGCTCAGCCCCGGGCCGGGTCGGGCTGGCGCAGGTGCTCGGCCACCTTGATGCAGGCCCGGCCGAACGCCTCGAACTCCTCGGGGGAGAGCACGTCGACCAGGTTCCGCCGGACGCTCTCGACGTGGTCGGGGGCGGCCTTCACGATGGTGTCCCACCCGTGCTCGGTCAGGGTCGCGAAGGTGCCGCGGCCGTCGGCGACGCACTCCTGGCGCTCGACCAGGCCCGCCCGGGTCATGCGGTCCACCTGGTGCGACAGGCGCGAGCGCGACAGCTGCGTGCGATCGGCCAGCGTGCTCATGCGCATCCGTCGGTCCGGGGCCTCGGAGAGCTCCACGAGGATCTGGTAGTCGGTCCCGGTCAGGCCGTGGCGCTCCTGCAGGTCCCGGCTCAGCCGGTTCGGCAGCAGCATGCTCGCGGCGATCCAGCCGCGCCACAGCTCCTGCTCGCGCTCGGAGAGCCATCGGGTCATGCCCCCCATGGTACCCGCGAGCACGGGGAGGTTGAAGGTCGAACGACCCTGTCGGCACGGCCCTAGGGCAGGGTCAGGATCTCCGCGCCGTCGTCGGTGACCACGAGGGTGTGCTCGAACTGCGCGGTCCAGCTGCCGTCGGCGGTCACCGCGGTCCAGCCGTCGGCCCACATCCGGTAGTCGTGCGTGCCCAGCGTGAGCATGGGCTCGATCGTGAAGGTCATGCCGGGCAGCAGGATCGTGTCGGCGGCGGGGTCGTCGTAATGGGGGACCACCAGCCCGGTGTGGAACGCCGTGCCGATGCCGTGACCGGTGAAGTCGCGGACGACCCCGTAGCCGAACCGCCTGGCGTAGGACTCGATCACCCGCCCGACCACGTTGAGCGGGCGGCCCGGCTTGACCGCGCGGATGCCGCGCAGCGTGGCCTCCTCGGTGCGCTCGACGAGCAGGCGGACCTCCTCGTCGACCTCACCGACGAGGAAGGTGGCGTTGGTGTCGCCGTGCACGCCGCCGAGGTAGGCGGTGATGTCGATGTTGCAGATGTCGCCGGCCAGCAGGCGGGTGTCGTCCGGGATGCCGTGGCAGATCACCTCGTTGAGGCTGCTGCACAGGCTCTTGGGGAACCCGCGGTAGCCCAGGGTCGAGGGGTAGGCCCCGTGGTCGCAGAGGAACTCGTGGCCGATCCGGTCCAGCTCGTCGGTGGTGACCCCCGGCACGATCGCCCGCCCGACCTCGGCCAGGGCCTGGGCGGCAAGCCGGCCGGCCACCCGCATGGCCTCGATCGTGGCCTGGTCCTTCACCTCCGAGCCCGTGTACGGCGTCGGCCGAGGGCGGTCGACGTACTCGGGCCGTGCGATGCCGGCCGGCACCGTCCGGCGCGGGGAGATCCGCCCGGGGGTCAACGGGGCGCGGGTCGCGACGATCGCCATGGCTGTGGAGTCTACGAGCGACGGATGGGTCGTGCCCTCGCTATCGTCGCCGTGATGGCGCCGCGGGCGGATCGTCGCGGGGCACGTGAGGAGGCCGGCATGGCGTACTGGTTCTGCCTGACCCACCAGGCCGTCGAGCCCGACGCGGGCTGTGCCCACGCCGAGCGGCTCGGGCCCTACCAGGACGAGGCGGCCGCGCAGGCGGCGCTGGAGCGGGCGCGGGCCCGCTCGGAGGCGTGGGACCACGACCCGCGCTGGAACGACGCCGACCTGGAGGACTGAGGACCCGGCTCAGCCCTCGGCGGCCGCGCGAGCGGCCCGCACGGTCCGCTCCCGCACCGCGTTGGGGTCGGTCCGGGCGTCGTAGCGCCAGAGGCTCGGCAGGGCGGCGGCCAGCGCCGCGCCACCCACGGCGCAGAGCAGCCCGCCCGACACGATGCTCACGCGCAGCGAGGTGAGCTGGGCCACGCCGCTGGCCCGCACCTGGCCCAGGGTCGGACCGATGGAGTAGCTCAGCAGCTCGATGCCGGCCATCCGCCCGCGCAGCTCGTCGGGGATCGTCTGGTTCCAGATGAGCATCCGGAACAGCCCCGAGACCATGTCCGCGGCACCGGCCAGGCCCAGCATGAGCAGGACCAGCCAGACCTCGCGGGCCAGGCCCGCACCCGCGATCGCCAGGCCCCACCCGATGGCGGCGAACACCACCGCCCGGCCGTGCCGGTGCACGTGGCTGGTCCACCCGCTGGTCGCGGTCGCCAGCAGGCTGCCGACCGCCCCGGCCGAGTAGAGCAGGCCCAGCGCCCACGGCGCGCCGAGGTCCTCGGCCAGGAAGGGGAACAGCGCGTACGGGAAGGCCAGCGTCATCGCCAGCAGGTCGATCGCGTAGGTGCCCAGCAGGTCCTTGCGCGACCACGCGTAGCGCATGCCCTCGGCGATGCGGCGCAGGCTGGCCGGCTCGGCCGCCTCACCGGGCGGGATGGCGCGCAGCCGCCACAGCGCCATCGCCGAGACCAGGAAGGTCAGGGCGTCGAACGCGTAGGCCGACCACACGCCGAACGCGGCGACGAGCAGCCCGCCGAGCGCGGGCCCCACGATGCCGCCGAGCTGCCAGCGCAGGGAGATCAGGGCCCCGGCCGCGGCCAGCTCGTCGTGGGCCACCACCCGGGGCACGATGGCCTCCAGGGAGGGCCGCTGCAGGCCGTCGGCGGCGGCCAGCAGCATGGCGACGACGTAGAGCAGCCACAGCTGGGGGCTCGGCAGCAGGGCGTTGACGAGCAGGACCACCGCGAGGACGAGCATCGCGACCTCGGTGACCAGGACCATGCGCCGGCGGTCGACCGCGTCGGCGATCGCGCCGCCCCACAGGCCGAACACCACGAGCGGGACCAGCTCGGCCAGGCCGATCAGGCCCACGGCCACGAAGGAGCCGGTGAGCTCGGCGACCTGGAAGGGCAGCGCGACGTAGGTGACCATCGAGCCCAGGTAGGTGACCAGGCCCGAGGCGAACAGCCACCGGAAGTCGCGGGAGTGCCGCAGGGGCCGCAGGTCCATGCGGACGCGGCGGCGTCGCGGCGCAGCGGGTCCCGGCTCGGTCACGCCGGCGGAGTCTGCTGGTCACGGCGCGCCGGCGCAAACCTCCCGCGGCGGCCGAGCGTGCCTCAGCGGTACTCGTGCTCCGGGGCCGGGTAGGCGCCGGACACCACCTCGTCGGCCCAGCGGCGGGTCGCCTCGCCCAACGCGGTGCCGAGCTCGGCGTAGCGCTTGACGAACTTCGGCGAGCGGCCGGGGATCATGCCGGCCATGTCCTGCCAGACCAGCACCTGGGCGTCGGTGGCCGGGCCCGCGCCGATCCCGATCGTGGGGATCGACAGGCTGCGGGTGACCCGCTCGGCCAGGTCGCTGGGCACGACCTCGAGCACGACGGCGAACGCGCCGGCGGCCTCCATGGCCTTGGCGTCGCGCATGAGGATCTCGCCGTCCTCGCCACGGCCCTGCACGCGGTAGCCGCCGAGCTGGTGCACCGACTGCGGGGTGAGGCCCAGGTGCGCCATCACCGGGATGCCGGCGCTCACGAGCAGCTCGACCTGGGGCAGGACCCGGGCGCCGCCCTCGAGCTTGACCGCCTGGACGCGCGCCTCCTTCATGAAGCGCGCCGCGGTCTCCAGCGCCTGCTGGGGGGAGGCCTGGTACGAGCCGAACGGCAGGTCACCGACCACCAGGGCCCGCTGCGAGCCGCGCACCACGGCGGCGGCCAGCGGCAGCAGCTCGTCGACGGTGACCGGCACCGTCGAGTCGTACCCGTAGACCACGTTGGCGGCCGAGTCGCCGACGAGGAGCACCGGGATGCCGGCCTCGTCGAAGATGCGCGCCGTGGGGGCGTCGTAGGCGGTGAGCATCGGCCACCGCTCGCCGCGCGCCTTGGCAGCGAGCAGGTCGCGGGTGGTGATGCGCCGGCCGGTGCCGGCTGCGCCGTAGAGGGTGGGGGTGCCGGCGTCGGCGGACAGGGTCATGCCATCTCTCCCATCTCGAGGCTCCGCGCGGAGTCCCCGGACGACATGCATGGTGACACGTCCGGGCGCGACTGGCCAGCGTCGGGGGTCCCCAGGTCGTCGCACAAGGGTCCCAGTTCGTGATTCCTGCGACGACAGGGGGCGGAGCGCGGGCGATCAGCGCAGGTGCTCGGTCATCCAGGCCGCCCCGAACCGCACCAGCGCGCCGGCGTCGAGCAGCTCGCTGCGCGCATCCCCGACCAGGCCGGTCGCATGCGGGTGGGTGGCCAGGAACTCGCGCAGGATGATCGCGAAGTAGTCCTCGTCCGGCTGGCGGTCGTCGGGCACGATGCCGTCCTCGTCGTCGAGGCACTCCACCACGACGATCCGCGGGCCCTCGGGCGTCCGCACCAGCCGGTGCCGGCGCACCCGCCGGGGGTCGGCCACATCGGCGAGGTACTCGGCGTGGTGCAGCACGGTGACGGTGTCGGGGTCGGCGCCCATCCGCAGCACGCGCCCGTCCGCTGCCACGAGGTGGGCCAGCGCCGAGCCCGGTCCGTAGTAGTCGTCCCAGGGGTGGTCGGCCAGCCACGCCCGGGCCAGCGCCCCGCGTGCACCGAACCGGCCCTCGGGGTTGGTGTTGACGACCGTGCCCGGGGTCGTGCGCATGACCTCGGCCAGGACGCCGACGTCGGGCAGCACCGGCGTCGTGAGCGGGTCGAACGGCTCGGCGTCGGCGAGCAGGGCCGGGCGCTCGGACTCGGGCCGCTCGTTCACCCAGGCGTGCTCGTCGCGGGCGCCGTAGACCATGAGCCAGGTGCCCTCGGGGCCGAGCGCGCTGTCGATCGCCTGGACCACGCCCGCCGCCCCGCCCACGATCGGACCGATCCGGCGCAGCGAGGCGTGCACCATGAGCCGGTCACCCGGGCGCACGCCGAGCGCGTGCAGGTCTGCGACGAGGTCGGCGGGCGTGCGCATGGTGGCGATCCTTCAGCCGCCGGCCGTCTCGCGCCAGCGGTTCGTGATCGGCTGGCGCCGGTCGCGGCCGAACGAGCGGGGCGTGATCTTGGTGCCGATCGGGTACTGCCGGCGCTTGTACTCGGCCAGGTCGGTCATCCGCAGGACGCGCTCGACGAGGGCGGGGTCGTACCCGTCGGCCACGAGCTCGGCGGCGCCCCGGTCCCGCTCGACGTAGTCGTCGAGCAGGTCGTCGAGCAGGTCGTAGGGGGGCAGCGAGTCGGTGTCCTGCTGGCCCGGGCGCAGCTCCGCGCTCGGGGGCTTCTCGATCGAGCCCGGCGGGATCGGGGGCTCCTCGCCCTGGGCCTCGGCCTGCGCGTTGCGCCACCGCGCCAGCCGGTAGACCCAGGTCTTCGGCACGTCCTTGATCGGGCCGAACCCGCCGACGGCATCGCCGTAGATCGTGGAGTAGCCCACCGAGAGCTCGCTCTTGTTCCCCGGCGCGAGCACGAGGTGGCCCTCCTGGTTGCTCACGGCCATGACGGTCGTGCCGCGGATGCGCGCCTGCAGGTTCTCCTCGGCCAGGCCGGTGAGCGCCAGGGCCTCCATGTACGCGTCGAACATCGGCCCGATCGGCACGAGCCGGCAGTGCGCGCCCAGGCGCCTGGCGAGGTCGAACGCGTCGTCCTGGGAGTGCTGGGAGGAGTACCTGCTGGGCATCGACAGGCCGTGCACGTTGGCCCCGCCGAGCGCGTCCGCGGCGATGGTCGCCACGAGCGCGGAGTCGATCCCGCCCGAGAAGCCGAACGTGACCGACCGGAAGCCGTTCTTGCGCACGTAGTCGCGCAGGCCGACCACGAGGGCGGCGTACATCTCGGCCTCGTCGACGAGCCGGGGCTCGATCGGGGCCAGCGGCAGCGGGTCGTACCGGGGCAGCGGATCGGCGCTGATGACCGTCGTGCAGGCCCCTCGGGCGGCGGGCAGGTCCAGGTCCACGACCAGCAGGGCCTGCTCGAACTGGGGCGCGCGCGCGAGCAGCGCCCCGTCCGGGCCCACCACGAGCGAGTCGCCGTCGAAGACCAGCTCGTCCTGGCCACCGACCATGTTGACGTAGGCCAGCGCGGCCCCACCCTCGACGGCCCGCCGCGCGGCCAGGGCCAGCCGGGTGTCGTCCTTGTGCAGCTCGTAGGGGGAGCCGTTGATGACGACGAGCAGCCCCGCGCCCACCGCACGCACCTGGGCGACCGGGCCGCCGTCCTGCCAGAGGTCCTCGCAGATCGCCAGGGCCACGTCGACCCCGTGCAGCCGCACGACGCACGGCTCGCTGCCGGAGACGAAGTAGCGGAACTCGTCGAAGACGCCGTAGTTGGGCAGGTGGTGCTTGGCGTAGCGGGCCACGACCTGGCCGCGGTGCAGCACGGCGGCGGCGTTGATCGGCGCCCCCCGCGGCACGCCAATGGGATGGTCCCGGCCGCCGTCGCGCAGGTCGAGGTAGCCCACGATGACGCAGGCCTCGCCCAGGCCCTCGGCGGCCAGCCGCTGCGCCAGGCCGTCGAGGGCCGTGATCGAGGCGCGCTGGAACGACCAGCGCAGCGCGAGGTCCTCGATGGGGTAGCCGGTGAGCACCATCTCGGGGAAGGCCACGAGGTGGGCGCCGCCGGCCAGGGCCTCGCGGGTGCGCGCCACGACCAGCTCGACGTTGCCGGCGAGGTCGCCGACCGTGGGATTCACCTGGGCCAGGGCGATCCGCAGCTGGGGCACGGGTGGAGGGTAGCCGGGCCGGAACCGCGCGGCCGTGGTAGCCATGGGGCGTGGAGCACGACGGCAACGGCTGGGTGCAGTGCGCCCGCGGCCACCGGCACTGGGGCGTGCATGGCGCGGCCGGGCTGCTGCTGCACGCGGTGGACGACGACGGCGTGGTCCGCGTGCTGCTGCAGCACCGCGCCGCCTGGAGCCACCACGGCGACACCTGGGGGCTGCCGGGTGGCGCCCGGGACAGCCACGAGGACGTGGTCGCCGCGGCGCTGCGCGAGGCCGGTGAGGAGGCGGCGCTGGACTCCCGCGCGCTGCGGGTGCGCCACAGGTTCGTCGACGACCACGGGGGCTGGGCCTACACGACCGTGCACGCCGACACCCCGGCCCCGCTGGCCACCGTCGGCAACGGGGAGAGCGAGGCGCTGGTCTGGGTCGCGCTGCCGGCCGTGCCCGGCCTGGCGCTGCACCCGGGGTTCGCCGCGACGTGGCCCGAGGTGCGGGCGGACCCCGTGGTGGTGCTGGTCGACGTCGCCAACGTCATGGGCTCGCGCCCGGACGGCTGGTGGCGCGACCGCGCCGGCGCCGCGGCCCGCCTGCTCCGGTCGCTGGACGCCCTGCGCGCGGTCACGGTGGTGCCGCCCGGGGGTCGGCCCGGCGTGGTCGGGGCGGTCGTGGCCGTGCTCGAGGGGGCCTCGGTGGCGGCTGCGGACCCGGACTGGGCCCAGGTGCGCCGGGCACCGCGGGGCGGGCACGGCGACGACGCGATCGTGGCGGCGGCCGCCGAGCTGGTCGGGGCGGGCCACGGGGTGCTGGCCGTGACCGCCGACCGTGGCCTGCGCGCACGACTGCAGGCCCTCACCGGCCCGCGGGGCGCCCCGCCGCCGCAGGCGCTGGGCCCCCGATGGCTGCTGGACCTGCTCGACCAGCCCTGACGCCCGCCCGCCGCCCCCCGGCCGCCCCCGCCCCCTTCGCCATGATCCATGCACCTTGTGGTCGCAAGAGGCTCGACAACCTGAATGGATCATCGGCAGGAGGGGGGTGGCGCCGCGCCCCGTCGGAGCGGGCCGCATGCGGCAGGATGTGCCCATGGACAAGCAGACCGAGTTCGTGCTGCGCACGGTCGAGGAGCGCGACATCCGGTTCGTCCGGCTGTGGTTCACCGACGTGCTCGGGTTCCTGAAGTCCGTGGCGATCGCGCCGGCCGAGCTCGAGAGCGCCTTCACCGAGGGCATCGGGTTCGACGGATCGGCGATCCAAGGGTTCGCGCGGGTGCAGGAGGCCGACATGCTGGCCATGCCCGACCCCGGCACGTTCCAGGTGCTGCCGTGGCGCGGGGAGTCCCAGGGCGTGGCTCGGATGTTCTGCGACATCCGCATGCCCGACGGCAGCCCGAGCTTCGCCGACCCGCGGTACGTGCTCAAGCGGGCGCTGTCGAAGGCCGCCGACCAGGGCTTCACGTTCTACACGCACCCGGAGATCGAGTTCTTCCTGTTCAAGCAGCCGCACGAGCCCGGCGCGGTCCCGGTGCCGGTGGACGAGGGTGGCTACTTCGACCACACCCCGCAGGGCGTCGGCTACGACTTCCGCCGCCAGGCCATCCAGATGCTCGAGGCGATGGGCATCTCGGTCGAGTTCAGCCACCACGAGGGCGCCCCGGGCCAGCAGGAGATCGACCTGCGCTACGCCGACGCGCTCACGACCGCCGACAACATCATGACCTTCCGGCTCGTGGTGAAGGAGGTGGCCCTCGAGCAGGGGGTCACCGCCAGCTTCATGCCCAAGCCGCTGCGGGACCACCCCGGCTCGGGCATGCACACCCACCTGAGCCTGTTCGAGGGCGACCGCAACGCCTTCTTCGAGGCGGGCGCCGAGCTGCAGCTGAGCAAGGTCGCCCGGGCCTTCATGGCCGGCATCCTCACGCACGCCGCGGAGATCACCGCGGTGACCAACCAGTGGGTGAACTCGTACAAGCGCCTCATCGGTGGTGGCGAGGCCCCGGCCTGGGTCTGCTGGGGCCACAACAACCGCAGCGCCCTGCTCCGGGTGCCCATGTACAAGCCGGACAAGGGCAACTCCACGCGCATCGAGTTCCGGGCGATGGACAGCGCGGCCAACCCGTACCTGGCGTACGCGGTGCTGCTCGCGGCGGGGCTCAAGGGCATCGAGGAGGGCTACGAGCTGCCCGACGGCGCCGACGACGACGTGTGGTCGCTGAGCAACGCCGAACGCCGCGCGCTGGGCCTGCAGCCGCTGCCGGCCAGCCTCAACCAGGCCATCCAGGCGATGGAGCGCAGCGAGCTCGTCGCCGAGACGCTCGGCGAGCACGTGTTCGACTTCTTCCTGCGCAACAAGCGCGCGGAGTGGGCCGAGTACCGTCGTCAGGTCACCGCGTACGAGCTCGACCGGTACCTGCCGGTGCTCTGAAGCCGCGTCCGCACCCGAGCAGCAGCCCGAGGGGTCCCACCGTGAGCGACATCCGCGCCGGCCGGCCGGACTCCCCGGCCGCGCGCCTGGCCCGGCTGGGCGTCGCCGACGCCAGCCGCTTCGTGGCCGGGATCGCCGAGCTGCCCTGGTGGGACGACGGGCTGCTCGACGAGGTGGGCGACGCCCCGGACCCCAGCGCCGTGCTGCGCACCGTGCTGCAGCTGCACGAGCGCGACCCGCAGCAGCTGCCGGCCACGGCGGCCGACCCGCGCGCCTGGCGCCGGTTCGCCCAGGTGACCGGCGTCTCCCAGGCCCTGGCCGAGCACCTCGTGCGCCACCCCGAGCACCTCGCGATCCTGGCCGAGGACGCCCCACCGCCGGACGGCGAGGACCTGCGGGCGCAGCTCGTCGCCCTCGGGACCGAGCACGGCCGGGCACCGGCGGGCAGCAACGCGGCCGCGGACGCCCTGCGCGTGGCCAACCGGGCCGCCCTGCTGCGCATCGCGATGGCCGACGTCGTGGACGGCGACCCGTTCGAGCGCACGGCGGCCCGGTTGAGCGACCTCGCCGATGCCGTCCTCGACGGCGCCCTGGCCGCCGCGCGGGCCCAGCTGCCCGCCGATGCCCCGCAGGTCCGGCTGGCCATCATCGGCATGGGCAAGTCCGGGGGCCGGGAGCTGAACTACATCAGCGACGTGGACGTGATCTTCGTCGCTGAGCCCGGGCCCGGCGTCGACGAGGCCGACGCCCTGCGCACCGCGAGCACCCTGGCCAGCACGGTGATGCGCCTGTGCGGCGGGCACACCGGCGAGGGCAGCATCTGGGAGGTCGACGCCAACCTGCGGCCCGAGGGCCGCGCGGGGGCGCTCGTGCGCACGCTGCGCAGCCACGTCGGGTACTACGAGCGCTGGGCCAAGACCTGGGAGTTCCAGGCCCTGCTCAAGGCCCGGGCGGCGGCCGGGGACCTCGCGCTGGGCGCGGCCTACGTCGACGCGGTGCTGCCCTTCGTGTGGGCCGCGGCCGACCGGGACGGGTTCGTCGCCGACGTGCAGCAGATGCGCCAGCGGGTGGAGCGCCACGTGCCCGCCCGGGACGCCGACCGCCAGCTCAAGCTGGGCCGGGGCGGCCTGCGCGACGTGGAGTTCAGCGTGCAGCTGCTGCAGCTCGTGCACGGGCGCAGCGACGTCATGCTGCGCAGCCCGAACACCCTCACCGCCCTGGAGTCGCTGGCCACCTGGGGCTACGTGGGTCGCGAGGACGCCGCCTCGCTGGCGGGGGCGTACCGGTTCCTGCGCACGCTCGAGCACCGGATCCAGCTGCACCGGCTGGTGCGCTCGCACGTGGTGCCCCGCGAGGACGAGGACCTGCGCCGGCTCGGGCGGGCGATGGGCTTCGCACGGGAGCCCGGCCGCGAGCTCACCGAGGCCTGGCAGCGGCGCGCCCACGAGGTGCGCCGGATCCACGAGAAGCTGTTCTACCGCCCGCTGCTCGAGGCCGTGGCTCGCCTGGACAGCGGCCAGGCCCGGCTCACCCCGCAGGCCGCCCGGGAGCGCCTCGACGCCCTCGGGTTCCGCGACCCGGTCGGCGCCCTGCAGCACATCGAGGCCCTCACCATCGGCGTGAGCCGGCGTGCGGCGATCCAGCGCACCCTGCTGCCGGTCATGCTGGGGTGGTTCGCCGACGCCCCCGACCCCGACGCGGGGCTGCTGGGCTTCCGGCGTGTCTCCGACGCGCTCGGGGCGACCCCGTGGTTCCTGCGGCTGCTGCGCGACGAGTCCGCGACCGCGCAGCGCCTGGCCAGGGTGCTGGCCAGCAGCCGCTACTCCTCCGAGCTGCTGCTGCGGGCCCCGGAGGGCGTGTCGCTGCTCGCCGACGCCGCCGAGCTGCGGCCGCGCCAGTCCGGGCCGCTCACCACCGAGTTCGTCGCCACCGCGGACCGCTACGACGACGCGGCTGGGGCGGTCGCCTCGGTGCGGGCGCTGCGCCGCCGCGAGCTGTTCCGCATCTCGGCCACCGACATCCTGGGCGGGCTCACGGTCGACGACGTCGGCAACGCCCTGACCGACGTGGCCGACGCGACCATCGCCGGGGCGCTGGCCGCGGCGGTGTCCGAGGTCGAGCAGGCCCGCGGCGGGATGCTGCCCACCCGCCTGCTCGTCATCGGCATGGGCCGCTACGGGGGCGGCGAGATCGGCTACGGCAGCGACGCCGACGTGGTGTTCGTGCACGACCCGCTGCCCGGGGCCGACGACCGGGAGGCCGCCGCCGCGGCCACGCTGGTGGTGAACACGTTGCGCACCCTGCTCGACGCCCCCTCGACCGACCCGCCCCTGGCCCTCGACACCGACCTGCGGCCCGAGGGCAAGCAGGGCCCCCTGGTGCGCACGGTCACCTCGTACGCCACCTACTACGACCGCTGGCGCTCGTTCTGGGAGGCCCAGGCGCTGCTGCGTGCCGACCGGGTGGCCGGGGACCCCGAGGTCTGGGGCCGCGTGCGCGCCACGATCGATCCCATCCGCTGGCCGGCCCAGGGCGTGCCCACCGACCAGCTGCGTGAGATCCGCCGGCTCAAGGCGCGGATGGAGAACGAGCGGCTCCCGCGGGGGGCGGACCCGACGCTGCACACGAAGCTGGGCCGCGGGGGGCTCTCCGACGTGGAGTGGGTCATCCAGCTGCTGCAGCTGCAGCACGCCCACGAGGTGCCCGAGCTGCGCACGACGCGGACCCTGGCCGCGCTCGAGGCGGCCCGGCGGATCGGCCTGCTCGAGCCCACCGATGCCGACGTGCTCTCCGAGGCGTGGCGGATGGCCACCCGCATCCGCAACGTGGTCATGCTCGTGCGTGGCCGGCCCTCGGACCTGGTCCCCACCGACGTGCACGAGCTCGCAGCCGTCGGGCGGATCCTGGGCTACGCCCCGGGGGAGACCGGCGCCCTGCTCGAGGACTACCGGCGCACCACCCGACGGGCGCGGGGCGTCGCCGAGCGGCTGTTCTACGGCGAGGTGTAGGTGCCGGCCGGCTGGGGGGTGCCCTGGTCGTACCGGAACTCCCACCAGATGCGGGCCATGCCGACCATCGTGCCGAGCAGGATCGCCACGACGACCACGCCGAGCACGGCGTTCACGACCAACCGGCCGCGCTGGTCCGGCCCGGCCAGGACGAACCGGGTGGGGTCCTCGGGGTCGTAGGCCACCTCGACGGTGGCGCCACGCGGCCAGGAGGTCGCCGCGGACTGCTGCGCGGGCGCGGTCACGAGGTGGCCCGATCGGGCCAGGAACTCCACGACGGGGGAGAACACCAGCCGGCGCTGCGGGGTCGACGTCATGACGTTGTCCACGACCGTCCCGGTGGCCGGGACCCCGTCGCGGCGCAGGCGGGTCGCGCTGGACTCGGCCCGCAGCGCGGCCAGCAGCGACCACAGCACGGTGACGAGGGCGAGCAGGGCCACGGCACCGACCACGCCGAGCACGAGGGTGGTCACGGTCGGGCTCCGCTCGGTCGCATGTCGGGCCTGCTCACCAGCCGAGCCACGACTCCGGGTTGACGAACTGGCCGTCGCGCTCCACCTCGAAGTGCAGGTGGTTGCCCGTGGAGTTCCCCGTCGCCCCCATGCCGCCGAGCCGGTCGCCGGTCTGCACCTGCTGGCCCACCCGCACCTGGATGCCCGACAGGTGGTTGTAGGTCGTCCGGTAGCCGTTGCCGTGGTCGATCACGACACGATTGCCGTAGGCCCCCTCCCAGCCAGCGGACACCACCCGTCCGCTGGCGGCGGCCGTGATGGGCGTGCCCGAGCGCCCGGCGAAGTCCAGGCCCGTGTGCACCCCGCCGGACCAGTAGCCGCCACGGGCCCCGAAGCGCGCGGTGAGCCGGTAGCTGCCCTTGGCCACCGGGGACTGCCGCGAGGCGGCCAGGCTCTCCTGGTAGACCTCGAGGCGCTCCTTGGCCGCGCGGACCTCGGCACGGGCCTCGGCCGCGGCCTGCTGCTGCTCGGCCAGTGCCGCCTCGGCCTCGCCGATGCCGTCCTCGGCCGCGGCGAGGTCGGCGAGCACCTCCTCGCCGCGCACGAGCGCGTCCTCGAGGCGCTCGTCCGCCAGCTCGGCCACCTCCTGGGCCAGTGCGGCGTCCTCGGGCGTGGGGCTGCCCGGGAGCACCGAGGTGATCCCCTCGGCCGCCGCGGCCGTGCGCTCGGCGTGCTCGAGGGCCGCCACGCGGGACAGTCGCGCCGCCTCGAGGTCGGCGGCCGCCACCGCCGCCGCCGCCTGGGCGACGGCGACCTCGTCGTTGGCCCGCTCGACCGCCTCGGCGGCCTCGGCTGCCTCCTGCTTGGCCTCGGCCCGGACCTCCTTGGCGGCCCGGACCTCCTTGGCCTTGCCCACCTGGCGCGCGGCCTTGCGCACGTCGGCGGGGTCCGCGCCGCCCTTCGGCGGCTCGGGCGGCTCCGGCTGCTTCGGGGGCTCACCTGAGGCCTCCGGCTCCTCCTCGGACTCCTCGCCGCCCTCGGATGCCGCCTCGGCAACCGCGCGCGATCCGCTGCCGTCGCCGGCGCTGCGGCTCGGGTCGTCGGCGTCCTGGGCGCGGTCGAGGGACGCTTGCTCGGCGAGTGGGTCGGGCCCGGTGGCAGCCGCGACGACCGGGGTCTGCGCCGGCTCGGGCTCGGACTCGGGCTTCACGATCTCGGCCTGCGCCCGTTCGATCGCGACCTGGAGCTGCTCGCCCACCGTCTCGGGGGTCCGGTCGGGCTGCTGGTCCAGGCCCGTGCTGGCGGCGACGACCGGGATGCTCGTGGTCGACGCCGGGACGGCCGCCGTGCCGACCATGCCGATGGTGAGCGCGGCCACCGTGCCGGCGCGCAGCAGGGTCGACGGGGCGATCCCGAGGCGCACCTCGTCGAGCACGACGAGCAGGGGCAGGTCGGTCTCGGCGAGCAGGCGCAGCGGCACCTGCCCGACCTGGCCGGGGGCGAGCAGCTCGTCGATCACCGCACGGCGCCGCAGCGACGGGCCCAGCGACACGTCGCCCAGCCCGCAGATCACCAGGTCGTACTCGCGGTAGCCGAGCTGGTCGCGCACCAGCGTCCACGGCTGGTCCGCGCCGCTGGCCGGCACGAACCGCACGTCCAGGCCGGAGCGCTCCGCCAGGGCCACGGCTTGGTCGAACAGCTCCTGCTCCCGGTTCACGGCGAGCAGCTCGCGCTCGTCGGCGGCCGCGGCGGCATGCCCCTCGGGGCCGATCACGATGACGTCCAGGATGGCACCGGCCGCATCGGCCAGGGAGACCGCCACGTGCGCGGCCAGGCCGGACACGGGCGCGGTGCCGGCGTCGACGATGCCCAGGATCCGGCGGAACGGGGCCGGCTCGCCGTTGGCCAGGAACACGCCGAACCCGGGGACGTCGTCGTCGGCGTGGCGGGCGGTCCCGATGAGCAGCTGGGAGAGCAGGTCCTGGGGCTCGGCCAGATCCCGGCGCAGGCTGACCGTGCCGATGCCACGGGCGGAGGCCATCCGCAGGGCCTCGGCCACGGTCGGTTCCGGAGCCGCGCTCGGGCGGATCTCGGCGTCGACGTCGAGGCTGCCGGCGACCTCCCAGGCGGCCAGCACCGCGGTGCCGGCCGCGTACCGTGCCGCGATCGCCAGGCCGGCCCGGCTGCCGGGGTCGGCATCCACCACGACGAGCATGTCCGGCTCGCGGCCCTCGGGCATGGCGCTGCCTTCCGTCTCGGTCCCCGCCTCGGGTCGTGCGCGTTCAGTGTGCCGCAGCACGGGCCGTCAAGCCCACGTTGCGCCCCCGCGCCGCCCGCCCTCCCCGCCGTCCCCGCCCCGGATCGCGTTCGGTCTCGGTGGGTCGAGGCGGGATTCCGTTCGGTTCGGGACGGCCGAACGCTCCGGAACCGAACGCGATCGCACCGGGACCGAACGCGGTCGGCGAGCGAGTGCCGCGGATCGCGGCTGGCGCGTGGGTCAGGTCGGTGCCGCCCACGGCTCGACCTGCACCTGCTCGAGCGCGGCGGCGAGCCGGGCCGCGGCGGTCATGAACGCCTGCCACGGCGGCGGCGTGGCCGCGCAGCGGGTCGGGCCGGCGGTGGGCGACCAGGCGTGCGTCGTCCAGCGCCGGATGGCCCCGCCGCGCACGTCGAGGCGGACCATCGGCCCACCGGCCCAGCCCCAGAGGGTGGCGTCCGGGGAGGAGGGGTCCATGACCGCCTGCTCGGCGCAGACCCAGGCCAGGGCATCCAGCTCGGACTGGATGCGCGCGGCCAGCTCGAACGCCAGGGCTGCGCTGGCGGCGTCCCGGTGGGCGACGAGGAGCGCGCTCACCTCGGCGAGGGCGCCGGGATCGCGGCCCAGGACGGAGCGAACCATCGCGACGCGCTCGGCGCGGTCCTCGGGGCGCACCTGACGGACCCGGGCCATGTCCCGCTCGGACCCACCGAGGCGGTCCCCGGCGTACGCCAGCCGCAGGGCGCGCTGCAGCCCGGCGACCGCCTCGCGGCTGCGCGTGCCACCGAGGTACGGGCCGAACGCCGTGCTCCCTGGCGCGTCCTCGGGGCGGTGGGCCACGCGCAGGGCCGCGCTGGCGGCCCCGTCGTCGAGCAGGATCCACGTCGGGACCTCAAGCCCGCCGCGCACGCGGTTCCAGCGGGGCTTGGCCGTCTCGAGCAGGGTCCGCTCCAGCCACGCCGCCTCGTGGCCCGAGCGACAGGGCAGCGCCTCGATGCGCTGCACCTGCCCCACCATGCGGCGCAGGTGCGGCCGGTCGCGCAGGTCCCCCCAGTAGGAGCCGACCCGCGAGCGCAGGTCCGTGGCCCGGCCGAGGTAGAGCGGACGACCGGCGGCGTCGCGGAACCGGTAGACGCCCGGTGCCGCCGGCAGGATGGCCAGCACCCGACGCGGAGCCGCCACCCTGCCCATGGCCGAGCAGTATGGCGACCCGGGCGCGAGCACCGGCACCACCCGCCGACCCGCACTCCCATGAGCGCCCCGCGGCCCCGGGACGTGCGACTGCCCCGGCGGCCCCCTTGGATGGCAGCCATGGCCTGGCACACCCATCCGGCGACGCCGGACCGCTTCGAGGACCTCGCGGACGTGATCAACCCGCGCCGGCGCGCCACCCACTGCTGGTGCCTGTCGCATCGCCTCGGCGCCCGCGACATCGAGGCCCTGGGCGGTGACCGGGAGCACGTCCTGCGCGCCCTGTGCGAGCGGGCGAACCCACCGGGCGTGGTGACCTACCTGGACGACCAGCCCGTGGGCTGGTGCAACATCGGCCCGCGCGCCGAGATCCCACGGCTGGCCGGGTCGCGGCTGCTGCGCCCGGTCGACGACCTGCCCGTCTGGAGCATCGTGTGCCTCGTGGTGCGGCCCGGGCACCGCCGCCAGGGGGTCACCGGCCCACTCATCGAAGGTGCGGTGGCGTATGCGGCCTCCCGGGGTGCCCCCGCCGTGGAGGCCCATCCGGTCGATCCGGCGGGTCGCATGGACACCACCATGGCCTTCGTCGGGACCCGGGCCATGTTCGAGCGCGCGGGCTTCCGCGTGCTGGGGACCACGGACGCCGTCGCCGGCGGGCTGCCGCGCCTGGTCATGCGCCGCGACCTGCCCTGAAACGCCAACGTGCTGGGCGCATGCGCACGAGCCGGTGGCGGCTGAGCACGGGTCCACGTGCACCGGCTGACAGTGCCGGTTCCGGGTCCTAGCGTCGCGAGCGTCGCAGGCGGGGGATCACGAGGAGGCACGCATGCGAGGCAGGCTCGTCACCGGAGTGCTCACCCTGGGACTGGCCCTGGCCGGGACGGCCGTGGTGCCGAGCCAGGCCGCCGCGCCGCACCGCAGCGACTGGCAGCTGCGGATCACCGGGGCGGCGACGATCGACCGGTCGGGCACCTGGGGCGAGGCCGGGACCACCGTGCTCATCCCCGCGAAGGTGCGCTGCCCGGCGGGGGCGCTGGGCTACGGCCTGTTCGCCGGCTTCCCGGGGTACTTCGCCGACGGCGACCACGCCGAGCCCACGCTGCCGGCGCACACGATGCCCACCCCCTTCGTGACGTGCACCGGCAAGGTGCAGCGGGTCACCTTCGTGGGCCGCTCGGTGCACCGCAACCAGGACCCCAGCGTCGAGCCCTACGAGCACTTCCACCGCGGGCCGGCCACGGTGGTGCTCGAGCTGATGCGCGCGGACGGGTCGTCGGTGCGCGCCACCCGCACGATCCAGATCCTCGGCGGACGGCGCTGAGGCATGGGGCTGCTCGACGGCCGGGTGGCGCTGGTCACCGGGGCGACCAGCGGGATCGGGCGGGCGACCGCGCGCCGGTTCGCCGAGGAGGGTGCCGCTGTCGTGCTCGTGGCCCGCTCCGAGCCCGACGGCCACGCCCTGCGCGACGAGCTCGAGCAGGCCGGCCACCGGGCGGGCTTCGTGGCAGCGGACGTCGGCGAGGACGCCGAGGTGGCGGCTGCCGTGGCCGAGGGCGTGCAGCGCTTCGGTGGGCTCGACGTCGTGGTGGCCAACGCCGGGGTCAACGGGGTGTGGGCCCCCGTCGAGGAGCTCGCCCCCGAGGAGTGGGACGCGACGTTGCGGACGAACCTGCGCGGCACCTACCTGACCGTGCACCACGCGGTGCCGCACCTGCGGTCGCGCGGCGGGGGCAGCATCATCGTGATGAGCAGCGTGAACGGCACCCGGACCTTCTCCAACCCGGGCACCAGCGCCTACGCCAGCTCCAAGGCGGCGCAGGTGGCGTTCGCCAAGGTGGTGGCCCTCGAGGTCGGCCGTGACGGCATCCGCTGCAACGCGGTCTGCCCGGGCGCCATCGACACGAACATCGAGGAGAGCACCCATCCGCGCGACACCGAGCGCCTCGGCCTGGAAGTGGCGCTGCCGCAGGGCAGCCCGGCGCTCGACGAGGGCGAGGGTGATCCCGACGAGGTGGCCGACGTGTGCCTGTTCCTGGCCAGCGACCTGAGCCGGCACGTGTCCGGCGTGGCCCTGTTCGTCGACGGCGGCGCCTCGCTGCTGCGCTAGGTCGCCCCGCCGCCGGCCGCGGAGGCGTCGAGGGCCGCGAAGGCCAGGATGTCCCGCGGCAGCCGGCGGCTGCTGGCGGCCCGCAGGTGGCCCTTGCCCCGGTACCAGCGCAGGGTGGCGCCGGGGATGAGCCGGGCGGTCTCCTCGGCGATCGCCGGGCTGAACGCGAGGTCGCGATCGCCCACCACCAGCAGCACCGGTACCCGCACCGCCGGCAGGACCGGCCGGGCGTCGAACGCCGCCTCGGCCAGGCCCTCGATCATCGGGTCGGCACCGCGGGCCGGCCCGCCGACGAAGCGGCCCAGCACGGCGGCCAGGGCCTGGCGCACGGGCCGGGCGCGCTCGCTGGGGATCAGGTAGGCCAGCCCGGCCTCGGCGATCCCGGCCCCGTCACCGGTGCTCAGCGCCCTGGCCAGGCGCAGGTCGATCTCGGTGATGAGCGGGCTCACCTCGCACGCGGCCATCGCGAGCACGACCCGGCCGACCCGCTCGGGGTGCTCGGCCGCCACGTACTGGGCGATCATCCCGCCGTAGGACAGCCCGACCAGCACGTCCACGTGACCGCCCAGCTCGGCCTCGATGGCCGCGGCGACGTCGTCGGCCATGTCGGCGATGGCATGGCCCTGCGGCATCCCGCGCCGGCGGGTGAGCACCCAGACCGTGAAGCCGCCGTCGGCGAGCCGCTCCAGGCCGGTGAGCCGCGCCTGCCAGGGCCCGGGCAGGTCGCTGCCGGGGCCGCCGGGCAGCCACACGAGGGTGCGCGGCCCGTCGCCGAGGGCCAGGTACTCGATGCCGTTGGCGAAGCGCCCGGTCCGCCGCGGTCGCCTGCTGTCCGCGCTCGCGCGCATGCCTGCCCTCCTCGTCGGCGGTGCCGGCGCCTACTGGCTGGTCAGCGACAGGTCGACCATGAGCTCGTCGGCGAGCGC
This sequence comes from Candidatus Nanopelagicales bacterium, assembly GCA_025456015.1. Lineage (GTDB taxonomy): Bacteria > Actinomycetota > Actinomycetes > S36-B12 > CAIYMF01 > Prado023. The sequence continues at coordinate 7,228 of JALOLK010000062.1, read as the reverse complement.
CTCGAGCACGGCCTGCAGCGCGGGCACCGACAGGTCCGGTGGTGCGAGCAGCGTCGCCGTCGCCTCGAACAGCGTGCCGCCAGCCATGGGCGCCTCCCGGGTGGCCGTCTGCAGCTCCTCGATGCCCACCTGGCGCTCGGCCAGCGCCGAGGCGATCTCGCGCACGATGCCCGGCCGGTCGCTGCCGACCAGCTCGAGGTGCAGCCGCACCGCGTGGGGGACGGCCTCGGGGTCACCGCGCTCCACGGTGATGTCGAGCAGGCCCTCGGCCTCGAGGGGTCCGAGCTCGCGGATGAGGCCGTCGGCGTGCTGGTCGGGCACGGCCACCACGACGATGCCGGCGAACTTGCCGGCCAGTCGGGCCATCTGGCTGCGCTCCCAGCTGCCCCCGTGCCCCGCGATCACCCCGGACAGGGCTGCCACGAGGCCGGACCGATCGTCGCCGATCACCGTGAGCACCAGGGTCGCCATGGCGTGCAGGCTACCCCGGTGGTCGGGACCGAGCCGGTCCCGCGCTCCGGCTTGCGTCGTAACCGTTTCAGCCGGCCCCGCGCCGCTCGACCCGCACGGGGCGAACCGGCGGGTCCGTACAGTGGTCCGGTCCAGCCCGGTCCAGGAGGAGACGACCATGCAGGTGGAGATCAGTTCGGGTCCCGCGTTCGCGTTCGGTGAGATCACGTTGCCCGCCGGCGGTGCGGTCCGCGTCGAGGCCGGTGCGATGGCCATGACCCGCGGCGACGTCCAGATGGCCACGTCGACGCAGGGCGGGTTCCTCAAGGGCCTCAAGCGCTCGTTCGGCGGCGAGAGCTTCTTCGTCAACGACTTCTCGTCGGCCACCGGGGGAGTGGTCGCCGTCGCGGCCGCACTGCCCGGGGACATGAGCCTCGTGACGCTGGACGGCTCGGGGGCCCTGCTGGTCCAGTCCGGTTCCTGGATCGCGTCGGAGACCTCGGTCGACGTGGACGCCAAGTGGGGTGGCGGCAAGACGTTCTTCAGCGGCGAGGGCCTGGTCCTGCTGCGCTGCACCGGCACCGGTGAGCTGCTGATGTCGGCCTACGGGGCGATCCGCGCGTACACCCTGGCCCCCGGCGAGACGATGACCGTGGACACCGGGCACGTCGTCGCGTTCGACGACACCGTCCAGTACGCGGTCCGCAAGGCCGGCAGCTGGAAGTCCACCATCCTCGGTGGTGAGGGCCTGGTGACCGACTTCACGGGGCCCGGCCGGCTCTGGCTGCAGACCCGCAGCAGCAGTGACCTCATCGGCTGGATCCAGAGCAAGCTGCCGCCGCCGGCATCGCGCAGCTGACGCACCGCGTGCCTCACCACGGCCGCCGCGGCTGGGTCCGTGGTGTGCTCCTCGCGGTGCTGCTGGGCCCGGTGCTGCTGGGCCCGGCACTGCTGCCCGCCGGCCCCGCACACGCGGCGTCCGGCGACGCCACGACCACCCTGGCCGACCAGTACGCCCCGATCGTCGTGGTCCGCGAGCAGGCCCGGGCATGCGGCGACGGGGAGCCGTACCGGCCGACGCCGGTGGGCACCGTGCTGGGCAGGCCCGACGTCGTGCTGCGCGGCCCGGACGGCGCGCAGGTCGCCGCACCGACCGCGGCGGATCTCGCCGGCAAGGGCGAGGGCTGGTACCTGGACTACCCCGGCGACCCGCTGAACCCGGGCTGCGACTACGAGACCTGGTTCGCGGAGGCGTCCGCGGGCAGTCAGCCGACCCTGTACGCACGCGTGGCGACCGACCCTGACCATCCGGGCAGGCTCGCCCTGCAGTACTGGTTCTTCTACACGTTCAACGACTGGAACGACAAGCACGAGGGCGACTGGGAGATGGTCCAGCTCGCCTTCCCCGCGGCGACCCCCGAGGCAGCCCTGACCGTCGCACCCGAGAGCGTCGCCTACGCCCAGCACGAGGGCTCCCAGACCAGCCCCTGGGACGCTCCCGGGCTCATCCGGGTCGGCGACCGCCCGGTGGTGTACCCCGCGCAGGGCTCGCATGCGGCCTACTACCTGCAGGAGCAGTGGTTCGGCAAGAGCGCTGCGGCGGGCTTCGGCTGCGACAACACGACGGCCCCCGGCGCCGAGGTCCAGCCGCAGGTCGTCGTCCTGCCCTCGGGCGCGCCGCCGACGAGCGGGGCGTTCGCGTGGCTGTCCTTCACCGGGCGCTGGGGGGAGCAGGCGCCCTCGTTCAACAACGGTCCCACCGGGCCGTCGACCAAGGACCAGTGGTCGGCGCCCATCAGCTGGCAGCTGGAGGAGGGTCGCAGCTCCGCGGTGGCGCTGCCGGCCGTCCCCGGCACCGCGCTGTCGGCGTTCTGCAACGTGACCGCCAGGGGATCGCTGCTGTACGTGAGCCTGCTCGACCAGCCGGTGCTCGTGGCGGTCATCCTCCTGGTGCTCCTCGGCCTGGTGGTCTGGCTGGCCACCCGGACCGACTGGCGGCACCCCCGCTCCGACGACCCGGACCGCACGCGCCGGGCGGGGCAGGTGGTCGCCGCCGCGTTCGGGTGGGTGCGCCGGCACGCGGGCCCGGTCGCCGGCATCGGGGCCGTGGCCCTCGTGACCGCAGCGGTGTTCCGCGGCCTGGCGAACACGCTGGTCCCGGCCCCGGATGCCGGGGACATCACCGGCGTGACGGCGTCGTTCGGTGCGGTGCCGGCACTGGTGCTGCTGACCGCGTCGCTGCTCGTGGTCGTGGTCGCCGGCTGGGTCGCCGCCAGCGTCATCGGCCTGGTCCGCGACGACGCCGAGGGCCGTCCGCTGGGTGCTCGCCGGGCGCTGCGCGTGGGCCTCGGCGAGCGCGCCGGGATGGCGTGCGCGGTCGCCGTGTCGTTGGCAGCGGTCCTCATGGCCGGCTCGGTGGTGCTGCTGCCGCTGGCAGGCTGGTTCCTCGCGGTGTTCGCCCCGGCACCAGCGGCTGCCGTGGTCGAGGGCCTCGGGGTCCGCGCGGCCTTCCGCCGCGCCGCCCAGCTCACGAGGGGCCGACGCTGGCGGACCCTGCTGCTGCAGTCCATGCTCCTGGCGATCGGGCTGGCCCTGGCGGGGCTGGTCGGGACGGTCCTGCTGCTGCTCACCAGCTGGCCGCTGTGGGTGAACGGGCTCATCACGGCGGTGCTGGCCGCGGCGCTGCTCCCGGTGGCCTTCGCCGGCACCGCGCTGCAGTTCTACGACCTTCGGGCCCGTCGACGGGAGGCGGTCGGTGCGGGCGCGTGAGGCGGGGATCGAGATCGGGACCGGGGAGCCCGGGCGCCACAACGCCATCACCGACGTCGCCGGCGTGCAGGTGGGGTACGCGACCCTGGTCTCGGGCAGCGGGGAGCTGGTCGTCGGGGCGGGGCCGGTGCGCACGGGGGTCACGGTGGTCCTGCCGCACGGCGGGCGGCCCTCCACGGAGCCGGTGTTCGCCGGCTACCACCGGCTGAACGGGTTCGGCGAGCTGACCGGCCTGGAGTGGCTGCACGAGTCGGGCATGCTCGCCAGCCCGATCGCGTTGACGAACACGAACAGCGTGGGGGTCGTGCGCGACACGATCATCGCCCGCGAGGTGGCCCTGCCGGGGCGGCTGCCGATCATGCTGCCGGTGGTGGGGGAGACCTGGGACGGGATCCTCAACGACATCGGCGGCCAGCACGTGCGCCCGGAGCACGTGCACGCGGCGTTCGCGGATGCGCGCAGCGGGGCGATCGCCGAGGGCAACGTCGGTGGTGGCACGGGGCTGCAGTGCTACGGGTTCAAGGGCGGCACGGGCACGGCGTCCCGGGTGGTCGCCCTCGGCGAGCACACCTACACGGTCGGGGTGCTGGTCCAGGCCAACCACGGCGACCGGCGCCACTTCGAGGTCAACGGCGTGCCGATCGGCCAGGTCCTGGGCTCGCGCGAGGTCCCGGTGCCGCGGATGTCGGCGATCACCCGGGTCCCGCCCGGGACCGGATCGGTGCTGGCCGTCGTGGCCACCGACGCGCCGCTGCTGCCGCACCAGCTGAACCGGATGGCCCAACGGGCGGGGTTGGGGATCGCGAAGTTCGGGGCGCGCGGGGACAACTACTCCGGCGACCTGATGATCGCCTTCTCGACCGCCGCGCACGGCCTGCCCGACCAGGGGCCCGGTGCCCGCACCGCGATCGCCCTGAGCGTCGACACCCTGGCGCTGCCCTACGTCGATGCCATGTTCGCGGCGGTGATCGAGGCCACGGCCGAGGCCATCCTCAACGCCATGCTGCAGGCCCAGACGATGGCCGGGCGCGACGACCTCGTGCTGCGCGCGCTGAACGCCGACCAGCTGGCCGACATCCTCGAGCAGTACGGCAGGCGGCGGTACTCGGTCCGCTGATCCGTGGATCAGCCGTCCGGGTCCGCATCGCCGGGGCCGGCCCGCCGGGCGTCGGCGATCAGCTGCACCCGATGCAGCAGCGGTGCGACCCGGTCCCGGCTGAGCATCCGGTGTCCGACCATGTGCGTGTACGGGTCGTCGAGGAAGTCGGGGATGAGCCGGAGCACCCCCTCGAACTCCGACTGCGCCTGGTCCAGGTGACCCATCCCAGCCAGCGCCAACGACCGGTGCAGGGGCCCCCAGATCAGGCCCACGTCGGGGATCACCGATGCCTCGGCCAGGGCGCCGGCGTCATCGCTGGCCATGAGCCGGTCCAGCGCCAGGGTCGCGTGCCAGAGCCCGGGGTGTGCCGGATGCAGGCCGAGCGCCTGCCGGAACAGCGCGATCCCCTCGTCCCACTGGCCGCCGTGGGCCACCAGCAGCCCCGCCGTGGCCAGGATCGACGGGTGGTAGGGGTTGCACCGCGCCGCCTCGCGGCCGTGCAGCACCGTCAGCTCGGGCTGCTTGCGCGCCATGGCCACGGTGCCCAGGGCGCAGTGCGCGTGGCCGCTGCGCCGGTCCAGTGCCAGGGCCTCGCGCGCGTAGGCCTCGGCCAGGACCAGGTCGTTGGGGTCGTCGCAATGGCGGTCGGCGATGCCCACCGCCAGCGTCGAGGCAGCCATGGCCAGCAGCACCGGTGACCGGTGGCCCGCTGCGAGCGCCTCCTCGGTGGCTCGCCGGGCCTGCGCCAGCGCCTGCGGGCCGCCCAGCTCGATGTAGTGGAAGTAGGCCAGGCGTGCGGCGCCCTCGGCCGATGCCACGGAAGGTTCCGTCCCCACGGCCACGGCGTGGAACACCGCACCGCTGTAGTCACCGAGCTCGCCGGCAACGCCCGCGGCCCAGTGCTGCGCCACGTCGAAGACGTCATCGCCGGCACGCTCGTCCGCGACCGACCAGACCACCTCCCCGGTCAGGGCGTCACTGAGGCGGGCGCCGAGCCGGACGCCCCGCTCCCGCACGATCACGGAGCCCTGCAGCACGAACCGGACGCCCAACTCCCTGCCGATCCGGCGCGGATCGGGGGAGTGCGCGCTCGTGGGGCCGATGACGCGAAGGCCCGGGAACGTGGACAGGCGCCCCACCAGGGCTTCGACGATCAATCGGGCGAGGGCGGTCGCCGGCCCGTCACCGACCGCCTCGAGGACCAGCACGGCGATCGAGGGATCCCCGGCCTCCAGCGCCGACCCGGCCCAGGGCACGGAGGTGAAGACCGGGGCGTAGCTGCCGACGGGCAGCTCGATCCGCACGGGGTCATCCGCCCCCTCGTCCGCGTAGTAGGCGTGCAGCGCCTTGCGGACCCGGCTGGCCCGCACCCGCACGGAGGCGTCGAAGCGGCCGTCGAAGGTGTCCGCGCGCCCGAGCGCTCCCCGGCCGATGGTCCGCTCGGACAGCCGCCCGGCCCGGCCCGCGAGGGTCTCGGTGACGACATAGGCCAGGAAGTCGCGGGAGCGGGGTGACTTGGTCATCCCGGCACTGCCCAGCACCCGCGTGAGCTCGCTGACGACCTCAGCGGCGTCCAGCGGCGGCAGGGGCGAGGCGGGCTCCCTCGCGGCTCGTTCCTCGGGCACGCGCAGTCCTCGGGGGCGTGGGCAGGATCACCCGGAGGGTACCAACGGGGGCAACCCCTGGCTGGACGCCCGGTGGGCTGCCCGACGCGACCACGGGCGGCTACTGGACGGTGAAGAAGTCCTCGACGATGCCGGCGTCGTAGGTGCCGGACTCCGTGGTGATCTCCGCGATGTCGGGGCCGGTGAAGGTGGCGCAGAACTCCGGCTGGGTGGTGATGGGCTTGCCGTCGGCCTCGGTCACGACGTCGCCGAGCTCGAGGCCGGCCCTGTCCGCGTCGCTGCCCACCGCGACGGAGCTGACGATCGCGGTCGTGCCGTCCCATCCGACGGTGGCCCCCGGGATCGTGGGCGGTGCGACCTTTCCATCCTCGGAGATCGGGTCGAGGTAGATCGTGGCGTTGGGGAAGTCGAACGTGACGACGAACTGGCTCAGGAACGCGTTGCCGATGTTGCCGACGCCCTCGACGATGTCGCCGGCCGCGATCGGGTACTCGATCGAGGTGGTCTCGTTGAGCCCGAGCGAGCTCGTGACGTAGGCGAGGTCGACGTCGAAGGCGCCTGCGGCACCAGTGATGCGCGACTGCACAGTCGGCGCATCCGCCGGGATCGTGACGCCGACACGCTCCAGGTCTGCCGGCGCTGCGACGATGCCGAACGAGGAGCCGGTGTCCACGATGAACGGCAGCCCCGCGCTGCCCAGCGCGAAGCCGACGATCGGGGTCTCACCCAACCCCTGCTGCGGCTGGTAGGGGATCGTGATCGCCCCGTCGACGTGGTCGATGCCGTCGGTCGAGGCCGAGACGGTCACGGTCTTGGCCTGGTAGTCGATCTGCCAGACGGCATCGCTCATCGCGTTGCCGCCCACGAGGCCGTGCTCGGTGACGCACGACAACGGGTTGCTCGAATCCACCCACGGGGAGATACCCACGACCGTGTTCACGGTGAGCCCGCCCATGGTGACCGTGTCGACGCCGACCTTGTCACTGGTGATCGTGCCGCCGCCGGCCTGGGCCTGCTGCTGACCGATCACCGGGAAGCCGAACTGCGTGACGAGGTCGGCCGAGACGTTCAACGGGGCCCCGGTGTCGAGCATCATCGGGAACGTCTCGTCGGTGCCGAAGCCGGTGTCGACCACGATGTGGTCCGCGCGCTCCTGGTAGGTGAGCGTGACGGGCAGCGTCGCCGGGTCGATCGCGCCCTGCTCCTCGCCCGGTGCGCTGGCCGACGGTGCGGCGCCGGACGCAGCCGGCGACGGGTCGCTGCTGGACCCGGACCCGCAGGCGGC
>JALOLK010000127.1 GCA_025456015.1 Candidatus Nanopelagicales bacterium | reverse complement strand
CCTGAACCACGCGCAGAACATCAAGAGCGCCAAGCGCATGGTCGAGCGGTCCCGCTCGGTCGTGTGGGACGTGCTCGAGGAGGTCATCGCCGAGCACCCGGTGCTGCTCAACCGTGCGCCGACGCTGCACCGCCTGGGCATCCAGGCGTTCGAGCCGCAGCTCATCGAGGGCAAGGCCATCCAGATCCACCCGCTGGTCTGCACGGCGTTCAACGCCGACTTCGACGGCGACCAGATGGCGGTGCACCTGCCGCTGTCGGCGGAGGCGCAGGCCGAGGCCCGGATCCTCATGCTGTCCAGCAACAACATCCTGTCCCCGGCCAACGGCAAGCCGATCACCACGCCGACCCAGGACATGGTCCTGGGCATCTACGCCCTGACCAGCCAGCTGGCGGGGCTGTCGGGCGAGGGCAAGGCGTTCGCCTCCGTGTCCGAGGCGGTCATGGCCTATGACGCGCACGCGCTGGCGCTGCAGAGCCCGATCACGCTGCGCCTGCAGGGCGTGCTGCCCGCCGAGGGCATGGCCCTGCCGGAGGGCTGGACCCCGGGCATGCCGTTCGCGGTCCAGACCACCCTGGGCCGGGCGCTGTTCAACGAGGCGCTGCCCGAGGACTACGCCTTCGTCAACGCCACGATCGGCAAGAAGGAGCTCGGCGCGCTGGTGAACGACCTGGCCGAGCGCTACTCGAAGACCGACGTGGCCGCGACGCTCGACGAGCTGAAGGACCTCGGCTTCCGCTGGGCCACCCGGTCCGGGGTGACCATCTCGTTCGACGACGTGGTGGCCCCCCCGCAGAAGGACGAGCTGCTCGCCCGGGCCGAGGATCGCGCGCGGGCGGTGCAGGACCAGTTCGACGACGGCCTCATCACCGACGCCGAGCGTCGGCAGGAGCTCATCGAGATCTGGACGCGGACCACCGACGAGGTGGCCGAGGCCATGAAGGGCCACTTCCCGCCCGACAACCCCGTGTTCATGATGGTGAACTCCGGGGCGCGCGGGAACTGGATGCAGGTGCGTCAGATCGCCGGCATGCGCGGCCTGGTGGCCAACCCCAAGGGCGAGATCATCCCGCGGCCCATCAAGAGCAACTACCGCGAGGGCTTGAGCGTGCTCGAGTTCTTCATCGCCACCCACGGCGCCCGCAAGGGCCTGGCGGACACGGCGCTGCGCACCGCGGACTCCGGCTACCTGACCCGGCGCCTGGTCGACGTCTCGCAGGACGTGATCATCCGCGAGGAGGACTGCGGCACCGACCGCGGCCTGCGGATGGCCATCGGCGTGCGCGGCGAGGACGGTGTCGTCGTCCCCGCCGAGCACGTGGACACCTCCGCGGTGTCGCGGACGCTGGCCGAGGACGTCACGGTCGACGGCACGGTGCTGGCCGCGGCCGGCAACGAGCTGTCGATCACGATGGTCGAGCAGCTGTGCGAGGCGAGCGTGACCGAGGTCAAGCTGCGCTCGGTGCTCACCTGCGACTCGAAGCTCGTCACGTGCGCCACCTGCTACGGCCGCTCGCTGGCGACCGGCAAGCTCGTGGACGTCGGGGAGGCCATCGGCATCATCGCCGCGCAGTCGATCGGCGAGCCCGGGACCCAGCTGACCATGCGGACGTTCCACACCGGCGGCGTCGCCGGCGAGGACATCACGCACGGCCTTCCCCGCATCGTCGAGCTCTTCGAGGCCCGGACCCCGAAGGGCGTGGCCCCGATCAGCGAGTCGGCCGGCCGCGTGCGCATCGAGGAGTCCGACCGGGCCAAGAAGATCGTCATCGTGCCGGACGACGGCTCCGCCGAGCAGGAGCACCCGATCCCGCGGCGCGCCCGCCTGAAGGTGGGCGAGGGCGACCACGTCGAGGTCGGCGACCAGCTGACCGTCGGCGCGGTGGACCCGAAGACCGTGCTGCGCGTGCTCGGCCAGCGGCAGGTGCAGCTGCACCTCGTCGAGCAGGTGCAGGAGGTGTACCGCTCGCAGGGCGTGTCGATCCACGACAAGCACATCGAGGTGATCGTGCGCCAGATGCTCAAGCGGGTGACGATCATCGACTCCGGCGACACGGAGTTCCTCACCGGCCAGCTGGTCGAGCGGGGGCTGTTCGAGGGCGAGAACCGCCGGGTGGTGGCCGAGGGCGGCCAGCCTGCGTCGGCCCGACCGGAGCTGATGGGCATCACGAAGGCCTCGCTGGCGACCGAGTCGTGGCTGTCGGCGGCCTCCTTCCAGGAGACCACGCGGGTGCTCACCGAGGCCGCGATCGAGGCCAAGCGCGACCCGCTGCTGGGCCTGAAGGAGAACGTCATCATCGGCAAGCTCATCCCCGCGGGCACCGGCCTGGAGCGGTACCGCAACATCCGGGTGGAGCCGACCGAGGAGGCCAAGGCGCGGATGTACGCCGCGTTCAGCGGGTACGACGAGACCCTCTACGGCCGCGGGTTCGGCGAGTCCGACGCCGCGTCCGTGCCGCTGGAGGAGTTCGACTACCGCGACTACGGCCGCTGAGCCGCAGCGCGACCCCAGGGCGGTCCCGGATCTGGTCCGGGGCCGCCCTTCGGCGTCGTGCGGGCGCCCCCCTTCGTGCGGTGGACGCCGCCCGGCCACCCCAAGGAGGGGCGTGACACCGTCCATCAGGCCGGGCACCCGCGCTGCGGGCGACGACCCTCGGCGTTGTGGGCGACGACCGTCCACCATCAGGCCGGGCGCGACCCTGTCGTCGAGGTGGGGCACGACCCTGTCGTCCAGTGGGGGACGACCTTGTCGCCTTCGCGCGGCCGCGCTGCGACCGGCGACCCCGGCGCACACGGGTCCGTCGCCCTGGCCGCCCAGCGGCCATCCCCACCGAACGTCCTGCGCAGCGCCACGCCCCCGGGGCGGCGCTCGAGCACGACAGAAACCGGGCGCCGCACGACCGATCAGGTCCAAGACGGCCGCAGTAGGGTGCTGGCCATGTCGCTGCAGCCCGGACCCGAGGACCATCCCGACGACTCCGCCCTGACCCCGCACGAGGACCAGGCCGAGCCGGCCGTGCCGTCCGGGGAGGCCGCCTCCCAGGAGGTGCCGCCGGAGGCGCCGGCGTCGCCGGCTGCCCAGCAGGGTGCGCCCGGCGGCGATCCGTGGCGGACGCCGCCCGTTCCTGGCGATGCGCCCTCCCCGCCCCCGGCCGTGGGCGGGTACCAGCCCGCGCCGCCACCCGCCGGGCCCTACCCGCCGGCACCGCCCCCGCCCGCCGGGGCGCACCCTCCTGCGGGCACCGGGGGCTACGCGGCCGCGGGCAGCGGGGGCTACCCGACGGCGGGCAGCGGGGGCTACCCGCCCCCGGCGGGCGCCCTCCCGCCGCCCCCGCCGCCGGCGGCCTGGGGCCAGGGAGGCGCCCAGCCACCGGGCGCCCCGGTGGGCTACGGCGCCTGGCCGGCCCAGCAGCAGCCGCCGCAGACCGAGGGCAAGGCGATCGTCGGGCTGATCCTGGCCATCGGCAGCTGGGTGCTGTGCCCGCTGGTCCTGGCCGTGGTCGCCCTGGTGCTGGCCAACCAGTCCAACCGGGCGATCGACGCCTCCGGCGGCCGGCTCGAGGGCCGGGGGATCAACACCGCGACGAAGGTGGTGTCCTGGATCAACATCGCCCTGACCGCGCTGGTCGGCGTCCTGATCATCGGGTTCCTCATCGCCGTGGCGGCCAACCCCGACCTCCGCGACCTCTTCAACGACCTGCCCTCCACCGGCGACACCCAGTTCTGATCTGACCGCGCTGACCGTTCGGCCCCGGCGCTCCCGCCGGCAGGGCGGTGCAGGACGCACGTTCCCGGTCACCTCGCGAGTGCCGCGCACGTTCCCGGCCACATGTGTCCGGCAACGTGCACGCCCGCCCGGAAGTGGCCGGGAACGTGCGATCGGCGGTCGGCCACGGAGTGCCCGGCGAGGGCCGCCTGTGGACAACCACCCCCGGCGGGAGGGGGTGCCGGGCAGGCTCCTCTCATGGCCACGGACTCGACCCACCTGCCCGCGTCGGTCCTCGCGCTGGTGCGCGAGCAGTCCGGTGTCGTGCGTCGGACCCAGCTGCACCAGCGCGGGGTGCACCCCAGGACGCTCCACCGGCGGATCGCGGCCGGGCTCTGGGAGGTCCGGGGCAAGCACGTCCTGGTCTTCGCCGGGACGGCGCCGGGGCCGCTGACCGAGGCGCTCGTCGCCGGTCATGCCCTGCACGGTCGCGGGGTGCTCACCGGCTACTCGGCCCTCGCCGTCACCGGCCAGATGCAGCAGGATCCCTGGTCGGCCATCGATCCCCCGGACCTGCCCTGGATCCGCAGCGAGGCCCACGCCCGGGTCGGGGCCCGCCTGCTGCGGGCACGCCCCGGCCCCTCGCGCGCACTCCTTGGCGTGCGGGTCGCGCCGCCGGACCAGGTGGTGGTCGACCTGGCCCGGTTCCTGCCGGGCGGGGATGCGCGGACCCTGATGTACCGCATCGCGCAGCGGCGCGGCAGCGCGTCGCTGGCAGGGCTGCTGGCCACCGCGGCAGCCGCCGCTCCGGGTCGATCGGGCAACGAGCAGCTGCGCCGGCTCGTCGCCGAGCTCGGAACCGGAGCCCACTCCGACGCCGAGCACCTGCTGCTGCGCTTCCTCGCTGACGCCGGCATCACCGGCTTCGTCGTCAACTACCCGGTGCGCATCGGGCAGCGCGTCGTGCGCATCGACGTGGCCTTCCCGGGCAGCAAGGTGGCGATCGAGGTGGACGGCCGCGCCTTCCACTCCTCGGGGTCGCGCTTCCAGGGGGATCGCACGCGCCAGAACCTCATCGTGGGGGTCGGATGGCGCGTGCTGCGGTTCACGTGGGAGGACCTGACCGAGCGACCCGACCGGGTCGTCGAGGCGACCCGACCGGGTCGTCGAGCTGATCCTGGCGATGCTCGCGGCATGACCGCACGTTCCCGGCCACTCGTCAGGGGTTGCGCACGTTCCGCGACACATATGGCCGGGAACGTGCGCGGGCTGCCTGGGCTGGCCGGGAACGTGCGCGGGAGTCGCGGTCGGCGTGTGGATCGGTCGCACGGCCCGCTGACGGCCCACGCCGGGCCGGCATCGCGCGCCGACGGGGTCGCGACCCCGGCGATTTGGCCGCCCGCGCCCGGAGCCGGTACCCTTGTGGACCGTGCCTGGCTCGCGCTGGGCGCCGTACGGATGCACTGCGTGCTTCCCCGCACTCCGCAGTGGCCAGGA
>JALOLK010000061.1 GCA_025456015.1 Candidatus Nanopelagicales bacterium | reverse complement strand
GGCCTCGGCTGGCGCGACCCGCGGCGGGCGCCCCTGTGGACGGGCATCGGCCTGCTGGCCGTGGCGTACGCGCTGTGGGTGCTCGACGAGCGCGGCGTGCTGTGCGCGCCGGACTCGCCGCTCCAGGGCCACGCGGCCTGGCACACGCTGACGGCGATCTCGGCGCTCATGCTGGTGCTGCACTACGCAGCAGCGCCGGGGATGCGCGCCCGCGTGTCGCCGGGCAGGCCGTCGGACTCGCCCTCGCATGACTCCCGGTGAACGGTCGATCCAGCCGGCGCGGAGCGAGCGCGATGCCCGTCCGAGCCAGCCCCGAGGCGGCGGTCCGGGATGCACAGGCTCGGCACGGGTGGTTCCCCTTCGGGGGCGAGCATGGTAGGCTTCGAACATACGTTCGAGCGATGGGGGAGCGCCGTGTCGAGGACGGTGACGAGCACGGGCTGCGGGACCCAGGGGTCGCCTGACGTGTCCATGCCCCGCCCTGCTCCGGCGGGGCTCGTTGCGGGTGGCGGCCTCACGGCGGCCGCGGTGGCGGGATGGCGCGCCTCGTTGGCTCAGCTGGCCGTGCTCGGCCCCGAGCGGCAGCGCCCGGCATCCGGGAGCGCAGCGCCAGGCGCGCACGCCGCGCACGCGGCGCACGTGGACCTGATAGCCGAGCTGGAGCGGCTGAAGTCCGCCGCCGCGGCCGTGCAGGCACGCCTTGCCGCAGTGATGGCCTCCGAGCAGTCCGCGGCGACGGCTGGCCCGGCTTCGGGGGGTACAGGCGACGAGTCCCGGATCGCCAGGGAGCGCCGGGCGCAGGCGGCGCTCGCCGACGGCGAGATCTCCGAGTGGCAGGCGATGCTGGTCGCCCGTGAGACGGCCGTGCTCTCGGCGCAGGATCGGGCCAGCGTCGACCGGGCGCTGGAGGGCCGCCTGGGTCGGATGGGCGACCGGGCGATCGCCCGGGAGGCCTGCCGCCTGGCCGACCTCGTCGACCCGCAGGCCAGTGCCCGGCGCGTGCGGCGGGCCGAGGCCGACCGGCGCGTGAGCGTGCGGCCGGCACCCGGCCCGGCCGGCTGCGCGATGGCCCGGTTGACCGCGACCATGCCGGTCGCCCAAGCCGTGGGTGCCTACGCGGCGCTGCGCCGGCACGCCGAGGCGCAGCGCGGCCAGGGCGATGCCCGCAGCCTCGGCCAGCTCATGAGTGACGAGCTCTTCGCCCGGCTGACCGGCAAGGTCGGCGCCGCCTCGATCGACGTCGAGGTGGGCCTGGTGATGTCCGAGCGCTCGCTGCTGCGCGACGGCCGGGATCCGGCCGTGCTCACCGACGACCGGGGCCGCGCGTTCGGCCAGGTGCCGGCTGCGCTGGCCCGCTCGCTGGTCCGACAGGCCGACCGGGCGTGGCTCAGCCGGCTCTACGCAGCGCCGGCATCAGGTGAGCTGGTGGCGGTCGACTCGCGGCGCCGCGGCTTCTCGGGGCGGCTGCGTCGACTGCTCATCTGGCGTGACCAGACCTGCCGCATGCCCTGGTGCGAGGCGCCCATCCGGCACGCGGACCACGTCCGCCGCCACGCCAACGGTGGGCCGACCGGGCTCGCCAACGGTGCTGGCCTGTGCGAGGCCTGCAACGACATCAAGGAGGCCACCGGCTGGCGGGCCGATGTGCTCCCCCACGGCGTCATCGCGTTCACGACGCCCACGGGGCACCGCTACCGGTCGCATCCGCCGCCGGCGCCCGGGCACGGACCAGTGGGGCTCGAGGAGCGATTCCGGCGCACGATCGACGACTGGGACGACGACGTGGGCGGGGCGGCCTGAGGGTCGGCTCCGGCTAGGCCGCAGCGGCCAGCCGATCCAGCTCCTTGCGCAGGCCGGCTTCCGCGAGCCGGCCGACCACCTGGAACCCCAGGTGCACGGGCAGGTCCACCACGCGGGCGAGGCCCTTCATCGTGAGCTGGGCGTCATAGGTCACCTCGGACCCGAGGGCACTGGGTCGCACGGTGATGGTGTCCCGCGAAGTGAAGGTCCCGGCGTCGGCCACGAGCATGACCGAACCCGGCTGGTCGTCGTGCGGCTCCTGGCGCGCGACGATCTGGTAGTCCAGGGTCATGCGCGTCAGGCCGGCCTGCACGACGACGTCGTAGTGCGCCCCGACCTGGCCCGCCTCACCGCTGGTCAGGCGGGCCTGCGGGATGGTCGGATCCCAGTCGGCCACGGAGGCGAAGTCGGCCAGCCGCTCGAAGGTCTCGGGCACGGGGGCGGACGTGGTCAGGGTGGTTCGGTAGTGAGCCATGCGCCCAGTCTGCGCACGGCGACCGCCCACCCGCACGCGCACGCCCGCCGCCACCCACGCCCCGGGCCGCACCGCCCGGACGAGCGCGAGGCGCGCACCCCCGGCCAACCGGGAGGTGCGCGCCTCAGCAGGTGCTCAGCGGTGCAGGTCGAACCGGTCGAGCTCCATCACCTTCACCCACGCGGCGGCGAAGTCACGCGCGAAGGTCTCCTGCGCGTCGTTGCTGCCGTAGACCTCGGCCAGCGCCCGCAGCTGCGAGTTGGAGCCGAAGACGAGGTCCACCCGCGTGGCGGTCCATCGCACGGCCCCGCTGTCGTCGCGGCCCTCGAACGTGTCCTCGCCCTCGTCCACGGGCGCCCACGTGGTGCCCGCGTCGAGCAGGTTGACGAAGAAGTCGTTCGTCAGGGCCCCCGGACGGTCCGTGAGGACCCCGTGGGTCGACCCCTGCGCGTTGGCCCCGAGCGCGCGCATGCCACCGACCAGCACCGTCATCTCGGGCGCGGTCAGCGTGAGCAGCTGGGCCCGCTCGACGAGCAGCACCTCGGCCGGCTGGCCGTTGCCCTTGCCGAGGTGGTTGCGGAACCCGTCCACGGTCGGCTCGAGCACCGCGAAGGACTCGACGTCGGTCTGCTCCTGGGTGGCGTCGGTGCGCCCCGGCGTGAACGGCACCTCGAGGGTGAGGCCCGCCGCGCGGGCCGCCTGCTCGATGGCCGCGCCGCCGGCCAGCACGATGAGGTCGGCCAGCGAGATCCGCACCCCACCAGCGGCCGAGGCGTTGAACTGCGCGGCGATGCCCTCGAGCGTGCCGAGCACGCCCGCCAGCTCGGCCGGGTCGTTCACCGCCCACCCGCTCTGCGGGGCCAGCCGGATGCGCGCGCCGTTCGCGCCGCCGCGCTTGTCGGTGCCGCGGAACGTCGACGCCGAGGCCCACGCCGTGCGCACCAGCGCCGCCACCGGCAGGCCCGAGGCGAGCACCTGCTCCTTGAGCGCGGCGACCTCGGCCGGCCCGACCAGCGCGTGGTCGACCGCAGGCACCGGGTCCTGCCAGATGAGCGCCTCGCTGGGCACCTCGGGGCCGAGGTAGCGAGTGATCGGGCCCATGTCGCGGTGGGTCAGCTTGAACCAGGCCCGCGCGTAGGCGTCGGCGAAGGCTGCCGGGTCCTCCAGGAAGCGCCGCGAGATCGGCTCGTAGATCGGGTCCATCCGCAGGGCGAGGTCGGTCGTGAGCATGACCGGCGCGTGCCGCGTCGAGGGATCGTGCGCGTCGGGCACGGCGTCGGCGGCCGCCGGATCGGTCGGCACGTACTGCTTGGCGCCGGCCGGGCTCTCGGTGAGCTGCCACTCGTACCTGAACAGCGTCTCGAAGAAGCTGTTGTCCCAGCGGATCGGCGTCGGCGTCCAGGCGCCCTCGAGGCCGCTGGTGATCGTGTCACCGCCCTTGCCCGAGCCGTGCGTGCTGTGCCAGCCGAGCCCCATCTCCTGCAGCGGCGCAGCCTCCGGCTCCGGACCCACCTGCGCCGCGTCCCCGGCGCCGTGCATCTTGCCGAACGTGTGGCCGCCGGCAATGAGGGCCACGGTCTCCTCGTCGTTCATGGCCATGCGCTTGAAGGTCTCGCGGATGTCTCGGGCGGCCAGCAGCGGGTCCGGGTTGCCGTTGGGGCCCTCCGGGTTCACGTAGATCAGGCCCATCTGCACGGCCGCCAGCGGGTTGGCGAGGTCACGATCCCCGCTGTAGCGGGCGTCCTCGAGCCACGTGCCCTCGGTGCCCCAGTTCACCTGCTCGGGCTCCCAGACGTCCTCGCGGCCGCCGGCGAAGCCGAACATCGGCAGCCCCATGGACTCCATCGCCACGTTGCCGGCCAGCACCATGAGGTCCGCCCACGACAGCTTGCGGCCGTACTTGCGCTTCACCGGCCACAGCAGGCGGCGGGCCTTGTCGAGGTTGGCGTTGTCCGGCCAGCTGTTGAGGGGGGCGAACCGCTGCTCGCCCGAGCCGGCGCCGCCCCGGCCGTCGTGGACCCGGTAGGTGCCAGCGCTGTGCCACGCCATCCGGATGAACAGCGGCCCGTAGTGCCCGTAGTCCGCCGGCCACCAGTCCTGCGAGGTGGTCATGACCTCGGTGATGTCGGCCTTCACGGCGGCGAGGTCCAGGCTCAGGAACTCCTCGGCGTAGTCGAAGTCCGGCCCCATGGGGTCGGCCAGCGGCGAGTTCCGGTGCAGCGGGGTGAGGTCCAGGGCGTTGGGCCACCAGTCGCGGTTCGTGCGGGGGGCGGTGCCGTGGCCGGTGACGGGGCAGGTGCTGGTCTCGCTCATGTGGTGCTCTCCTGTGGGCTGGGGCTGGGGCTGGGGCTGGGGATCAGGTGGGGGACCGCTCAGGGCTGCGGTCCGGTGCGGCACTGCGGGCAGTGGCCCCAGTACAGGACCTCGGCCTCGTCGATCGTGAAGCCGCGGTCGTCGACCGGGGTCAGGCAGGGGGCGGCGCCGACCGCGCAGTCGACGTCGGCGATGCGCCCGCACCCCCGGCAGACCACGTGGTGGTGGTTGTCGCCCACGCGGGCCTCGAAGCGGGCGGGCGAGCCCGCCGGCTGGATCCGCCGGACGAGGCCGGCGTCGGCCAGCGCGCCCAGCGCGTCGTAGACCGCCTGCAGCGAGATCGCACCGACCTCGGCGCGCACCGCCTCGGCGACCGCGTCGGCGGTCACGTGCCCGGGCTGGCCGGTGGCGTCGGGGTCCTGCACGGCACGCAGCACGGCCAGGCGCTGGGCGGTCACCCGCAGGCCCCGCTCCCGCAACAGCTGCGAGGCGGCGTCGGGGGTCACGTCCAGGGACCCTAGCCGATCAGACTGGAGTGATTCAAGGGTCGGAGTCGATCTGATGTGATTGGTCCGGATCGACCGATCCGCACCCGATGCGGGGGCCGTGCCACGATCGGTCCATGCCGTCCGCCCCGCCCCTGCTGCGACTCGAGGCCGGCGATGCCCGGCTCACCATCGACCCCGCGGACGGTGGGCGCCTGGCGTCGCTGGTCGTGGCCGGCCACGAGCTGCTGACTGGCGTGGGTCCGGGCGTGACCGACCACGGCTGCTTCGTCATGGCGCCCTGGGCCGGGCGGATCAGGGACGGCGTGCTTCGGGTCGACGGCGTCGAGCACCACCTGCCCACCGTGCGCACCCACCCGCACGCCGGCCACGGCCTCGTGCTGGACCGACCGTGGGAGGT
The DNA here is from genome assembly GCA_025456015.1 of Candidatus Nanopelagicales bacterium. GTDB lineage: Bacteria > Actinomycetota > Actinomycetes > S36-B12 > CAIYMF01 > Prado023. The sequence continues at coordinate 10,384 of JALOLK010000061.1, read as the reverse complement.
GCTCGACGCGACCGCCACCACCGCGGCGCTGGCCTGCGCCCTCGACGGGCGCTGGCCGTGGCCCGGGCGGGTGGTCGCCGAGGTCGACCTGTCCGAGGGCGCGCTCGTGCAACGCCTGCGGCTCGAGGCCACGCAGGCACCCTTCCCCGGGACCCTGGGCTGGCACCCGTGGTTCCCGCGCCAGCTGGGCAGCGGCGAGCCGCTGGCCCTGCAGCTCGACGTCGGGGCGATGCTGCGCCGTGACGCCGCCGGCATCCCCGACGGCACCCACGTGCCCGTCCCGGACGGCCCGTGGGACGACTGCTTCGTCGAGGTCCGCTGGCCGGTGCGGCTGCGCTGGGCCGGGGCCCTGTCCCTGATGGTGCACGCCGACACCGACGCCCTGGTGGTCTACGACGAGCGGACCGCCGCGCTGTGCGTGGAGCCCCAGACCGGCCCCCCGGACGGGCCCAACACCGCGCCGCGGATGGTCACCCCAGACGATCCCCTGGCGGCGACCACGCGCTGGGCGTGGCAGGTCGAGGCGGTCGCCTGAGGCTCACGCCTGCACGGGCAGCGCGTAGCGCCCCCGGGCCTCGGCGGGGACCAGGTCGAGGTAGTCCTGCGGCTGCTTGGCGATGAGCCGGGCGACGTACCGGCACTCCGGCAGCACGGCGAGGCCGCGCGCCCGCGCATCCTCGAGCACGTGCACGGCCAGCTCCCGGGCCACGCCCTGGTCGCGGTGGTCCGGGGACACCTCCGTGTGGGTCAGCGTGATCCGGTCATCCGCCACCTGGTAGTCGATCCACCCGGCGACGGCCTCGCCATCGAGCAGCTCGTAGCGGCTGGCGCCCTGGTGGTCGCGGGGGGTCATGGGCACGACGGCATCCTCTCTGGCGGCACGCTCGGGTGGGCGCCGCATGGTGCCACCAGTCTGCCCGGACCGGTGGCCCTGGGCCGGCTCACTACGCTCGAGCTCGTGCACGCCATCGCGATCAGCCAGCCGGGCGGGCCGGAGGTGCTCGTCGCCACCACCCTGCCCGATCCGGTCCCCGGGCCCGGTGAGGTCGTCGTCGCAGTCGCCGCCGCCGGGGTGAACCGAGCCGACCTGCTGCAGCGCCAGGGCCACTACCCACCGCCGCCGGGCGCCCCGGACACCCCCGGCCTCGAGTGCGCCGGCACGATCACCGCGGTCGGGGAGGGGGTGGCCGGCTGGCAGGCCGGCGACCGGGTCGCCGCGCTGCTCGACGGCGGCGGATACGCCGAGCGCGCGCTGGTCCCGGCTGCCCAGCTGCTCGCGGTGCCGGAGGCGCTGGACCTGGTCGGCGCTGGATCGCTGCCCGAGGCCCTGTGCACCGCGTGGTCCAACCTCGTGATGGTCGCGCGCCTGGCCGCCGGGGAGACGGTGCTCGTGCACGGTGGCAGCGGTGGGGTCGGCACGACGGCCATCCAGCTGGCCCGGGCCCTCGGCGCCCGGGTGCTCACCACGGCCGGGGGCCCCGACCGCGTGGCCCGATGCCGCGCGCTGGGCGCGGACCTCGCGATCGACCATCGCGCCGAGGACGTCCTCGCCCGGGTGCTGGACGCCACGCAGGGTCGCGGCGTCGACGTGGTGCTCGACCTGCTGGGCGGCGGCGGCCTCGCGGCGAACGTGCGGATGCTGGCCACCGGGGGACGGCTGGTGGTGATCGGCCTGCAGCAGGGCCGCCGGGGCGAGCTCGACCTCGGGCTGCTCCTGGCCCGCCGCGCCTCGATCCATGGCACGACCCTGCGCTCGCGGCCGTTGGCCGAGAAGGCCGCGATCGTGGCCGAGGTCGCCGCCCACGCATGGCCCCTCGTCGGGGTCGGCCCGCAGGCATCGATCCGACCGGTCGTCCACGAGGTGCTCCCGCTGGCGCAGGCCGGCCGCGCGCACGAGCTGCTCGCCTCGGGCGACGTGTTCGGCAAGCTCGTGCTGGTGCCCTGACGCGCGGGCTCCGGCTCGTCAGCGCAGCACGCCCGGGTACGGCAGCGTGAGGTCGTGGGTGGATGCCTCGCCGCTGCTGGGGGTGGCCACGCAGCGGAACGTGAACGTGTGCCGGTTCGAGCTGGTGTACGAGAACGTCCGCACCGAGGGATTGCCGTCGGGCCCGGGCAGCGGCTGCCACGCCCCGTCGTCCATGCGGACCGACCACGCGAACGCCATGCTCACCCCGGCCTGCTCGGGGTTGGTGTAGCGCAGCCGCAGCGTGACCGGCTCCGCTGCTGGCAGCACGTCGTAGACCTTCGTGCCGTCGGCCTTGGTGACCGTGATCCCCTCGAACTCCGGGGCCTCCCGCGGCTCCTGCGTGGGCTGCGACGGCTTGCCCGGCTCGGGCGAGGAGGGCGGCTGGGTGGTGCTCGGCGGGGTCGTCGCCGGTGCCTTCGCCGCCACCTGGACCTGGACCGCGTCGCGCACGGTCTCGCCCCAGGGGGTCGGCATCGAGGCCTCCACCTGCCAGGTGCCGACCTCGGCGAAGGTGAGGCGCGCCCGGCAGCTGCCGAGGTCCTCCAGCGGCAGGTCGGACTCCCACCGGAGCTGGTCGCAGCCGGGCTGGGCCAGGTTGGGCGGTGCCGACGCGCGGGCCTCGAGGATCACCGCCTTGCCGACCTTGCCCGGCAGCACTGCGCTGCTGATGTCGATCTCGGCGCCGGCCAGGGTCCTGGCGCGCAGCTGGAGCGTCCACGTGGGCCGGGCCACGGTCACGTGGACGACCGCCGTCGCGGTGACCCCATCGCCGTCCACCGCCGTGGCGGTGAGCGTGTGCTTGCCCATCGTCCGCAGGCCGATCCTCACCGGCCCGGTGCCCTCGCCGAGGACGCCGTCGCGATCGCTGGTCCAGCGGACCGGCAGCTCGCCGTCCTCGGGGTCGGTCGCCTTCGCCGTGACCTCCATGGCCAGGACGCCGCCGACGGTGATCGACTGGCCCTCCTTCGGCGTCACGATCGTGACCGTCGGCGCCTCGTTGGCCCGGCATCCCTTGTCCAGGCGCTTGTCGATGATCCAGCCCGGTCGCCACTCCCAGGAGTCGATCTCCAGGTCGAGGACCAGGCTCACCCCGAGTCCCACGCGCAGGTCGTAGCAGACCGAGGGCCGGGCGTCCGGACCGCCGGTGAACTCGACATGGCCGATGCCCCAGATCTTCGGTCCGACGACCCCGTAGAGCATGAGCTCGGCACCCAGCTCCCCGCCGAGCTTCGAGCCGACCCCGGCCCCGGGCACGTCGTGGTGGGAGGTGCTGTCGGCGTCGAACGTGGCACGGGCGAAGAACCCGTCGTCGTACCCGACCTTCAGCTCACCGATCACCCGCTCCTCGGCGCCCAGGTCGATGCCGGCCTCGAGCGAGCCGTCGATGCGCACGGCCAGCGTGAGGTGGGGGACCAGCACGACCGGCACCGGGCCGACGAAGAACGTGATGGGCTGCAGGTCGAAGTCCGCCAGCCGGTAGGTCTGCCCGACGCCGGCGGCTCCCTTGGCCACCGTCACGTCGAGGCCGGTGCCCTGCTGCAGGTAGCACCCCGCCCAGAACCACGGCCCGTCGGTGAGGCTGATGCCCGCGTCCATCCCGCAGGCCGCGTTGAAGTGCGCCTTGCCCGTGAGGTGGACCCCCGGGGACGGGGACTCGTCGACGTCGAGGTGCCAGGCCAGGCCCTGGCTCAGCCAGTCCTGCGGCTGCCCAGCCCGAGCCGAGGTCCCCCGCCCGAGCTCGACCGGCTCGGGCAGGGCGGTGACGCCGGGGGCCAGGTCCGCCGTGACCACGTCGTCGGGCTCCAGCCACTGCTCGGCCCGGAACTCGCCCTGCTCGAGGGCCTCGCCGAGCGAGGCCTCCCGGGCGGTGATCGTCGTGCCCTCGACCGCCTCCACCCGCACGAGCAGGCCGGCGGGTGTGGCCGGTGTGACCCCGGTCGCCAGGACCGTACCGGCGACGACGCCGGCGGGCCGCGGGTCCATCGTGATCCGGTACTGGCACCGGGGCTCCAGGGTGAGCCGGCTGATGCACGCCTCGCCATTGAGCAGGGTCACCTCGAGGGCGGCCGCGTCCTCGTCGTCCATGACGTGCGTCTCCGGCCGGACCTTCGGCGGGAGGTTGCGCATCGGCGGCAGGCCCACGAGCGAGTCGGGGTCCTCCGGCAGGGTCCAGGGCTGGATCTCGCCCGACGTGATGACCGAACCGTCCCCCGACGGGCCCGAGGGCGGCGACCCCGAGCTGGCCCCCCCGGCCGGATCCCCGGCCCTGCCGCACCCGGCGATCAGGAGCGCGGCCGCCATCGCCGCGATCCATCGGACGGCTCCTGCTCCTGCCACCGGCACGCCCATGGTCGGCTCCCCACCGTCACCCGCGACGCCGCCTCGCGGCATCGCGCCACGCACTTCGCACGCTAGACCCGCGGCGCGCGGGATCGGCATGGGCCGAGCGGCCCTGACCGGCGGGACGATCGGCCGACCTCGAGGTGTTCGCCCATCCGGCGTTCCGGGTCGTCCTGGCGGATGCTTGGGGTCGGCGAGGCGCGAGCACTGGAGGTCGGGATGCAGGGCCCCACGTCGATCCTCGTCGACCGGCCGGACACCGAGGTCTTCCTCGTGGTCTCGGACCTGCACGAGGTGCGGCGCTGGACCGCCTGGCTGCCCGCCGGGGACCTCGCGGTGGTGGGCGACGGGACCTCGCTGGGCTGCGAGCTGCTCGCCGCCCCGGGCCGTGGCAGGGGCCGGCTGCGCCTGGTCGGCGTGGCCCTGCGGGAGATCCGCTACGAGCTCGAGGTCCCGGCCCGTGCTGGTGGCCCGGCCCGGGCGCACCTCGCCTATCGCCTGCAGGACGTCGGGGCCAGCGCCACGATCGTCGTGCTCGAGGTCGTGGTGGCGCAGGGGTCAGGCCTCGGGCGCCTCGCCGCCCGAGGCCTCGCCCGGGCGGCGGCGGACCTGGCCGAGCGGGACCTGGCCGGGCTCAAGGCGCACCTGGAGTCCGCTCGCTGACGCGCCGGAGGGCGGGCACCCGGGTGGGTGCCCGCCCTCGCGGTCGGGGTCGTGCTGGGAACGATCAGGCGTGCACCAGCGTGCGGTCGGCAGCCTCGATCTCCACGTCGGCGCCGCCCTTGGACTTCGCCAGCGAGACCAGCGCCGCCGAGAGGACCGTGCCGATGACGATCGCCAGGATGTACATCGCCCAGTTCCCGACGAGGCCGAACACCCACACGCCGCCGTGCGGGGCCCGCAGCGTGTTCTCGAAGAGCATCACCAGGCCGCCGGTGACCGCCGAGCCCGCCATGAGCGAGGGGATGACGCGCACCGGGTCGGCTGCTGCGAACGGGATCGCACCCTCGGTGATGAACGAGGCGCCGAGCAGCCAGGCGGCCTTGCCCTGCTCCCGCTCGGCCTCGTTGTACAGCCGCGGCCGGACCAGCGTGGACAGGGCCATCGCCAGCGGGGGCACCATGCCCGCCGCCATGACGGCCGCCATGATCGAGAACCGCGGGTCGTCGGCGGCCGCGTTGACACCTGCAGCCGTCAGCCCGGTGACCGCGAAGGCGTAGGCCACCTTGTTGACCGGGCCGCCCATGTCGAAGGCCATCATGAGGCCGAGGATGACGCCCAGGATGATCGCGCTGCCGCCCGACAGGTCGGTCAGCCAGCCGCTCAGCGTGGCAGCGGCGGAGGCCAGCGGCTTGCCGACGAGCGTGAGCATGAGGGCGGCGTTGATGAACGAGCCCACCAGCGGGATGACGACGACGGGCATGACGCCGCGCACGGCGCTCGGCACCTTCCAGCGCTGCATCCACAGGGCGATCGCACCGCCGATCAGGCCGGCCACGATGGCGCCGAGGAAGCCCGGCGAGCTCGTGACCCCCTCGACCCCGGTCGGCAGGGCGACGCTGGAGGCCCAGCCGCCGGCGAACCCGACGACGATGCCGGGCCGGTCGGCGATCGCGTACGCGATGAAACCGGCGAGCACCGGCAGCAGGAAGCCGAAGATCGCGCCGCCGATCACGAACATCAGCCCGGCCCAGTCCTGCATGGACGTCACCGAGAAGGTGCTGATGAGCTCGTCGCGGTCGACCTCGACGATCTCGTAGCCGCCGAGGGCGAACGACAGGGCGATCAGGATGCCGCCGGCCGCGATGAACGGGATCAGGTACGAGACGCCGGTCATGAGCCAGCCGCGGAGCTTGCCGCCGAAGCTGGCGCCCTCCTCGACCTTGGTGGCCGGGCCCGACGCCGCGGCGGCTGCCGCGGCCGGCGTGGTCACGCCGGAGGCGACGGCGAGCTCGGCGTCGCGGACGATCCCGGGGGCGTCGTTGATGGCGCGCTTGACCCCGGAGGCGACCGTGGGCTTGCCCGCGAACCGGGCACGCTCGCGCACCTCGACGTCGTTGGCGAAGATCACGCCGTCGGCGGCCGCGATCACGGCCGGGTCCAGCTTCGAGAAGCCGCCCGACCCCTGGGTCTCGACGGTGATCTCGTGGCCGGCCGCGCGGGCGGCCTGCTCGAGGGCCTCGGCGGCCATGTAGGTGTGCGCGATGCCGGTGGGGCAGGACGTCACGGCGACGAACCGCATCGGCCGGCGCTCCGGGGTCGCGGGTGCCGCCGCAGGGGAGGCCGCGGCGGATGGGGCCGGGGCTGCTGCGGGGGTGGTCACGGCCGTCGCCGGGGCGGGCTGCGCCGAGCCGGTCGCCGCAGCGATCGTGTCGACGACGACCCGGGGGTCGTCGGTGGTGCGCAGGGTGGCCCGGAAGTCCTCCCGCATGAGGGCCCGGGAGAGGCTGGCGAGCAGGGTGAGGTGCTCGTCGCCCGCGCCCTCGGGTACCGCGATGAGGAAGACCAGGTGGGCGGGGCCGTCTGCCGCGCCCCAGTCCAGGCCGCGGTCGGTGCGCCCGAAGACGACGGTCGGCTGGCTGACGCCGGTGGAGCGGGCGTGTGGGATGCCGATGCCGCCCTCGATCCCGGTCGGCAGCAGGTCCTCCCGGGCGGCGACGTCGGCGCGCAGCTGGGCGGGATCGGCGACGCGGCCGGCGGCCGTGGCCACGGCGACGAGGCGGTCGATCGCCTCGTCCTTGGTGGTGGCCGCCGCGTCGAGCCGCAGCTCGACGAGGTCGGCGGTGGTGACGGACATAGGTTCCTCCGGGGTGTGGTGGGGCGTTTCGGGCATGGGCTTCGCAGGGGCAGGGGGGTGGGTGCCGCGCGAGGCGGTGACGGGGTGCGGTGGCTCGGGTCGTCGGGGACGGCCCGGCCGGGGGTCAGGCCGGGGTCGGGGCGACCTCAGCGGGTGGGGATGGGGTGCCGCGGGGCAGCTCGGCCACCTGGACGGCAGCCGGGTCGATGAGGGCGGCGTCCGGCACGCCCGTGCCGGGGGTCTGGACGGCGGCGGTGGCCCAGGCGATGCCGGTCCGCAGGGCGTCCGGGCCGGCGCCACCGCCGTGCAGGAAGCCGGCCAGCACGCTGTCGCCGGCGCCCACGGTGCTCACGACCGGCACGGCCGGGCCGCGCCCGTGCCAGCGGCCGGCGCCGTCGACGAGCACCGCGCCCTCGGCACCGAGGCTGCAGATGACCGCTCCGGCACCGCGGGCGCGCGCCTCGTCGCAGCCGGCCAGGACCTCGTCGAGGGTGGCCAGCGGGCGGCCGAGCACCTCGCCGAGCTCCTCGGCGTTGGGCTTGATGAGGTCGGGCCCGGCGGCCAGGCCGTCGGCCAGGGCCGCACCGCTGGCGTCCAGGGCGAACCGGGCGCCGGCTGCCCGGGCGACCTCGCCGAGCCGGGCGACGATGCTGGTGTCGAGGTCGGCCGGCAGGCTCCCGGCGACGACGACCCAGCCACCGGGCATGGCCCGCTCGGCCACCGCGGCGACGAGGGCGTCGACCTCGGCGCCGGACAGCGCCGGCCCGGGCTCGTTGAGCTTCGTGGTCGTGCCGTCGGGCTCCACGACCGTGACGTTCGAGCGGGTCGCCCCGGCGATCGGCACGGCCCGGTGCGGGATGCCCGCGTCCGACAGCGCGCCGACCAGGGCCCGACCGATGGCGCCACCGGAGGGCAGCACCGCGACCGAGGCGTTGCCCCGGGCCACGAGGAAGCGGGTGACGTTGACGCCCTTGCCGCCGGGGTCCTCCATCGTCGACTCGGCGCGGATGACCTCCCCGCGGACGAGGGCAGCGACAGCCAGGGTCCGGTCGAGGCTGGGGTTGCAGGTGACGGTGACGATCATGCGCGCACCACCTGGGGTCCGGCCGCCTCGAGCTCGGCGGCAGCGTGGTCGGGCAGGGCCGTGTCGGTGACGATCGCGGCGAGGTCGGCGAGCTCGCCGAAGTGCGCGAAGCAGTCGTTGCCGTGCTTGGTGTGGTCGGCGAGGAGCACCGACTGGCGGGCCGATCGGATGAGGGCGGCCTTCACGGCCGCCTCGGCCGGGTCGGGTGTGGTCAGGCCCCGGTCCAGCGAGAACCCGTTCGTGCCCAGGAAGGCGACGTCGACGAACACGTCGCGCAGGTAGGCCAGCGCCGCCTGGTCCACGCTGGCCAGCGTCCGGCCCCGCACCCGACCCCCGACGAGGTGCACCGTGAGGGCCGGCCGGCCGGCCAGCAGCGAGGCGATCGGCAGGCTGTTCGTGACGACGGTGAGCTCGCGGTCGGCGGGGATGAGCTCGGCCAGCCGCAGCGTCGAGGAGCCCGCGTCCAGGGCGACCGCGCCCTCCTGGGGCAGGAACCGCAGCGCGGCCTCGGCGATCCGGGCCTTCTCGGCCTGGTGGGCGGCCTCCCGCACGGCCAGCGCGGGCTCGAAGCCCAGCAGGTCGACGACCACCGCACCGCCGTGGACGCGCCGCAGCAGGCCGGCACGCTCCAGCGACGTGAGGTCGCGGCGGACGGTCTCCGGGGTCACCTCGAAGGTGTCGGCGAGCTCGGCCACCTCGACACGTCCGTGGGTGCGGGCCTGGGCGACGATGGCCGCCTGGCGCTCCTCTGCGTACATCCGTTCATCTCCGTTTCGGTCTGCCTGTCCGACAGTCAACAGCATCTGCGTGTCAATGTCAACACAAACAGAAACAGACCCACAGAAGCGGGCATTACCGGGCCAGCCCGCCGCCCGGCTGCCGGTGCCCTCGTCGACGCGCCTGCTGCAGGGATGCGCCGGCCGCCTGCGGGTACCCGAGCGGCGAAGAGTCCCTCCCAGGTGGCGCCGCTGGACCTGTGTGGGGCCCCTCGACCCTTCCGGGGGTGCGTCTTCAGCAGCGAGGGCCCCCTCGGGAGGCGAGGCGCCCCCCGGCTCCGGCCAGGACTGGTTCCCTCGGGGCCGCACCCCGGGGTAGGTTGCGTGCCAGCACGAGGAGGGGCATGCGGGGAACCGGGGCGAGTGAGGGCAGCGCCGCGCTGGGGACAGCACTGGCGCCACCCCGGCCTGCCACCAGGCCCGCGCCTCCCTCCGGCGAGCACCTGGAGGTGCTGACCGATGCGAACCCCGGCGAGCAGGCGTCCGCTGCGGACCCCACCGGGCTGGCCTGCGGGATCCTCATGGAGCGCCACCGGCTGGGACCGGCGCAGGCCCGTACCCTGCTCGACCAGGTGGCGTGCACCCGCGGCGTTCCGAGCACCCAGCTGGCGCAGGCGCTCGTCGACCTGCTCAGCCCCCCGCCCACGGCCGCACACGCAGTCGCCCCGCCGGTCGACGAGGCCACGCTGGCCTGGCCCACGTTCCCCGGGGCCGAGGCGTGGCGCATGCTCGAGGAGCTCCCGCGCCTGCACAGCTTCGCGGTGGATCGCGCCCTCGGTGCCGTCACCTCTGCCAGCGAGGGAGGCGACGCCGCGGCGCAGCTCATCGCCGACCTCAGCGGCGCCAAGCCCGACCGGGCCGTCATCTACGCCATCGGCGACGAGGGCGCGCTGCACCTGCTCGGCAACATGGGCACAGCCTCGGACGTCGCGAAGGCCTGGCAGCAGGTGCCGCTCGTGCTCGACATCCCGCTGTGCGCCACCGTCCGGCAGGACCGCGAGCTCTTCATCGGCACCCCTGCGGAGATGGAGCAGGCGTTCCCTGCGACGAAGGGCAGCCGAGCCGGCACCGTCGGGTGGGCCTCGGTGCCGATCCGCGACGGCCGGGTCGTGGTCGGCGTGGTGGGCCTGAGCTGGGACCGCCCCATGGCGTTCGACGAGGCCATCTGCCAGCGGATCAGCAGCGCGGTCGAGCGCACGGGCCTGGCGCTGGTCCGCAGCCTGCAGGACAGCGACCCCGCGGCGGGACTGCTCGCCGACCTCATGCACCTCATCCCCGACCCGTGGCTGGTGCTGGGCACCGCGGCGGGGGAGGCCGACGGCTACGTCGTCGAGGCCGTGGCCCCGACCCTGCCCGGTGGGTCGGCCTGGGTGGGCCGCCCGCTGCTGGCCGTCTTCCCCGCGCTGGCCCAGTCCGGCGAC
>JALOLK010000126.1 GCA_025456015.1 Candidatus Nanopelagicales bacterium | reverse complement strand
CGACTGGTTCGGCGGCCGCGGCTTCTGGGTCGACGACTGACCGCCCTCCCGGCTGCGTCGTCGATTCGCGCACGTGAGTGTGCGGTTCTGACGACGCAGACGCAGGGCGGCGCCGGGGCGTCCGGACCGGCCGGAGTGCGGGGTCCCGCCACGCCGTCGGGTGACCAAGATCCGTGCTTCCGATGTGGTAGCCGTCACAATTGCCCCAATGCCGCCGTGGGGCGGCTGCCCCGAGGAGGGAGTGACAGTGGACATCTGGAACATCATCATGGTCCTCGCGCTCGGCCTGGTGGTCGGCGCGCTCGGCCGGATGCTGACCCCCAACGACGCGTTCAACAAGATGGAGGGCTGGCGGTCCTGGCTGGTCTCGATCGGCCTGGGCCTGATCGCGGCACTGCTCGGCTACTGGTTCTTCACCGGCCTGCTGGGCATCGGTGACACCGACAAGTTCGACTGGGGCGGGATCATCGGCGCGCTCGTGTTCGCCGTGCCGGTCGTGTGGATCGCCTCGTTCATCTTCAAGCGCGTGTCCAAGTAGCGACCGACGCCGCGGCAGCGGCGACCAGCGGTGGGGAGTCGGGTCACCGGCTCCCCACCGTCGTCTCTCAGCCGCGGACGACGGGCAGCGCCGGGCCGGCGGCCCGCAGCGCCCGCGCGGCCTCCGGCAGCTCCGCCACCGCGTGGGCGTGGCGGGCCCGCGCCTCGGCCAGCGTGCCGTCGTGCACCCGATGGCCGGCGCGCATGAGGGGGACGGTCAGCAGGCGCTCGTCGTCCGCGCGGTGATGCACCGGCTCCTCGCCGGGACCCAGGACGCGGACCACCTCGGCGCTCGCGACGCCGTCCGGGCCGAGCCGCCGGTACGCGGCCTTGCGCCCGCCCCGGCTGGACTTCCCGCCCGACGAGCGCTTCGCCACCGTGCGCCCGTCGACCTCCACGAGCTTGTAGACCAGGCCGGCGGCCGGCGCTCCCGAGCCGGTGACCACGGCCGTGCCGACCCCGTACCGGTCGACCGGTGCGTTGGCGAGCGCGGCGAGCGCGTACTCGTCGAGGTCGGAGGTCGCCACGATCCGGGTCGCGTGCGCCCCGGCCGCGTCCAGGATCTCCCGGGCCCCACGGGCCAGGGCGGCCAGGTCGCCGGAGTCCAGCCGGATCGCGCCCAGCTCGGGGCCGGCCACCGCGACCGCCCGGCGCACCCCCTCGAGGGTGTCGTAGGTGTCGACCAGCAGGGTGGTCCCGGTGCCCAGGGCGGCCACCTGGGCGGCGAAGGCCTCCTGCTCGCTGTCGTGCAGCAGCGTGAAGGCGTGGGCGGCGGTCCCGGCCGTCGGGACCCCGTACCGGTGGCCGGCGGCGACGTTGCTGGTGCTGGCGAAGCCGGCCAGGTACGCCGCCCGGGCCGCGGCCACGGCGGCCTCCTCGTGGGTGCGCCGCGAGCCCATCTCGATCAGCGGGCGCCCGCGCGCCTGCACCCACATGCGGCTGGCCGCCGACGCCACGGCCACGTCGTGGTTGAGCACCGACAGGACCAGCGTCTCGAGCAGCACGCCAGTGGCGAAGTCCGCGCGCACCATGAGCAGCGGGACCTCGGGCAGGAACAGCTCCCCCTCGGGGTAGCCGTCGATGTCCCCGTCGAAGCGGTACCCCGCGAGCCACTCGATCGACGCCGGCGACACGACCCGGTGCTCGGCGAGGTGGGCCAGCTCGACCTCGTCGAACCGGAACCGCTCGATGAGCGTGAGCAGGCGGTCGGTCCCGGCGTTGACCGCGTAGGAGCGGTCCGCCGGCAGGCGCCGGTTGAAGACCTCGAACGTGCACTGCCGGTGCGCGGTGCCGTGCTGCAGCGCCGCGTCGAGCATCGTGAACTCGTAGTGGTCGGTCAGCAGGGCGGAGCTGGCGGGCGCGGCCATGCGACGAAGGCTAGGCCCGCCGCACCCGGATGGCGGGTCGCGGCCCTTGCCGCCGGCGGTGGGCCGGAGCACCGCAGGCGCGCGGTGGTGGGTTGGGGAGGTCCCCTGGGGTCAGGACGGCCATGCTCCGACGGCGTGGTCACCCGCCGCAGGCACCGGCCGTGCCGGATCCCACACCTCCATCGTGGCGAACCGCGAGGAGGCCGCCGACGCGTGGCTACGCTGCGGCCGTGAGCGACCCGGCCGTGGACGCGGGACCCCGGACGCCTACCCCCGTGCTGCGTCCGTGGCAGCTGCCGGCCCCGGTCGTGCGCGTGGCCGGGATCGCGGCGCTGGGCCTGCTCGTGCCGCTGGCCGCCGCGTACGTCCTGGCAGGCTCGACCGGCTCGCTGGGCGTCGTGCTGGGGTACACCGCCGCGCTCGCGCCGGCCCGGATGCTGCCCGTCCGGCTGGCCATCGCCCTGATGCTGCCCGCGGCGATGACCGGTGCCGTCGCGGTCTCGCTGACGGGTGACCCGTTCGCGGCCGCCTGCTTCGCCGCGCTGGCATGCCTGCTCGTGGCCCCGGCCAACGCGTGGGCGAACGGGCTGATGGCCGGGCTGCCGACGGTCGCGGCGGTCCTCACGTCGATCCCCAGCGAGCACGACCCGCCCGCCATCGCCGGGTGGATCCTCGCCGGGGGCGTCGTGGCGATCCTGCTCGTCAGCCGGCTGCGCGGGGAGCCACAGGAGGGGCAGCGCGTCGACGCCTGGACCGCGTGGGTCCATGCGGTCGCGATGGCCGGCTCGGTCGGTGTCGTGGTGGGCCTGCTCACCGTGGTCGACCTGCCGCACGGGTACTGGATCGCGGCGACGCTGACCATCGTGCTGCGCCCGTTCCGGGGCGAGACCCACGCCTCGGCCCGGCAGCGGGTCCTCGGCACGGTGCTCGGCGCGCTGCTGGGCCTGGCCCTGGCGATCCTGCTGCCCGGGTGGGCCGCCCTGCTGGTGGCGGCGGCCATGCTGGTCCTCGTGATCGCCAACGCCCTGCTCGGCCGCCAGACCCAGCAGGTGCTCTTCCTCACCCCGCTGATCGTGCTGCTCGGGGGCGGCGACGCCGTCGTGGGCACGGCCCTCGAGCGGGTCGGCACCACGGTCGTCGGGGCCCTGTTCGCCGTGCTCATCGGCCTGGCGATCGCCCGGCTCACCCGTGAGCACGAGCGGGCGGCCGCCCTCGAGCCCCAGCGCGGCTGAGGCCGGCACGGCGCGGCGGAGGAGGCACTGGCATGGTGGACCCATGCGGTACTTCGTCACCGGGGCCACGGGGTTCATCGGCGGAGCGGTCGTGCGGCTGCTCCGCGAGCGCGGCGACGAGGTGGTCGCCGTCGTGCGCGATCCCGGCCGGGCTCGGCACCTCGCCGACGGCGGGGCTGAGGTGGTGCGCGGCGACGTGGCCGACCGGGCGAGCCTCGTCGAGCCCATGCGCGGGGTCGACGGGGTCTTCCACATCGCCGGGTGGTACCGGATCGGGGTCGACGATCCGGACGCCGCCTGGGCCACGAACGTCGACGGCACCCGCAACGTCCTCGACGTGATGGGGGAGCTGGGCATCCCCAAGGGGGTCTACACCTCCACGCTGGCGGTGAACTCGGACACGCACGGGGTCGAGGTCGACGAGGACTACCACTTCGCCGGCCGTCACCTCAGCCTCTACGACCTGACCAAGGCCGAGGCCCACCGGATCGCGCTGGCCCGCTCGCGCGCCGGCCTCCCGCTGGTCACCGTCCTGCCGGGCGTGGTCTACGGGCCGGACGACCCGAGTGCCGTGGGCAAGGCCCTGCGCGACCTCCTGCGCGGTCGACTGCCCGTCATCACGACCGGCACCGCATACTCCTGGGCGCACGTCGAGGATGTCGCGGACGCGCACCTGCGGGCGATGGACCGTGGCCGGCCGGGGGAGGCCTACAACATCTCTGGCGAGTCGCGCACGCTCGTCGAGGCCGTGCGCATGGCCGGCGAGGTGGCCGAGCGGCGCACGCCGCTCGTGGTGCCCGCGCGTGCGGTGCGCGCGATGGCCCCGTTGGCCGCCGGGCTGGGCCGGGTCCTGCCGCTGCCGGACGAGCTCACCGGCGAGTCCCTGCGGGTGTCGTCGGGGCCGACCTACCTCGGCTCGAACGCCAAGGCCCGCCGTGAGCTGGGCTTCGCGCCCCGGCCCTTCGAGGTGGGATGGCCGCCGGTCGTGCTCCACGAACTGGCCGGGTTGGGCTGACCGCGGAGCACCCCTGCTGCTGTGCCCGCCGCCGGCGGCGTCGGCCGCCAGCGATGCAGACCCTACGATGGGTCAGGTTACGCAAGCGTAGGTTGGAGCCTCCACATGACGGCACGCCCGGACACCCACGAGACTGAGGTGGTGGACCCCCGCGCCGGCCTCGACCCCTCCGGCCGGGGTGGCGCCGCCGAGCCGGCCGCTCCGGCCGAGCCCGCCCAGCCAGGACCCGACCCCGCCGAGCCAGCTGGCCACGAGGAGTCGGGCAGCGAGGGTGCCCGGGAGCGGCTCGGCCACGCGATCGAGCACGCGAAGGAGGCGGTGAAGCCCAAGCTGCGCGGCTGGCTGCACTTCGGCGCGGCGCCACTGGCCCTCGTGCTGGGCCTGGGCCTCATGGTGGTCACGCCGACCGAGCGCCTGCGCGGCGCGGTGGCCATCTACGTGCTCACGACCGTGCTGCTGTTCGGCGTCAGCGCGGCCTACCACCTGGGCGCCGGCCGGCCCAGCGTGAACGCCTTCCTGCGCAAGCTCGACCACGCGAACATCTACCTGTTCATCGCCGGCTCGTACACCCCGTTCGCCGCGGCCCTGCCCGACCAGCGGCTCGGCGCCACGATCCTGGCGCTGGTCTGGGGCATCGCCCTGGTCGGGCTGCTGCTGCCGATCGCCTGGCTGCACGCGCCGCGCTGGGTCACGGCGGGTTCCTACATCGCCCTGGGCTGGGTGGCGCTGTTCTACCTGCCGTCGTTCTGGACCGCGCTCGGCGGGGTGCTCTACACGATCGGCGGGGTGGTCTACGCCCGCAAGCGGCCCAACCCGCACCCGGGCTGGTTCGGGTTCCACGAGGTCTTCCACGCGTTCACGATCGCGGCCTACCTGGTGCAGTACGTCGCCGTCGCCATCGTCGTCACGGGCTGACTGACGGACCGGCTGACCGGTTGCCCGGTGGCCGGTGGCCCGGCTCGCCCGCTGACCCGTGGCCGGTGACCGGCTGGCCGGTGGCCCGGCTGGCCGGTGGCCCGCTGGCCGGTGGCCCGGCTGGCCGGTGGCCCGCTGGCCGGTGGCCCGGCTGGCCCGGTGGCCGGTGGCCGGTGGCCCGCTGACCGGTGGCCGGTGACCGGCTGGCCGGTCCGCAGGGGTGCCGGGGAGCACAATGCCCACGTGCCGCTCCTCGCCCGCGCCTCCGACGCGCCGCCGCCCTGGCTGACCTACGGTGCGATCCTCGTCGGCGGCATGCTCGGCG
>JALOLK010000060.1 GCA_025456015.1 Candidatus Nanopelagicales bacterium | reverse complement strand
GGCCGCACCATCACCCCGGGCCACACGGTCGCGGTCCCCGACCAGCGCGCCGAGGCCATCGCCCACGCCGAGTCCCTCGTCACCCGGACGGGTGGCCCGGTGGTCGTCGGCGGGCACTCGATGGGCTCCGCGATCGCCCTGGCCACCGCCGCGGCCCGACCCGACCTGGTCGCCGGGCTCTGGCTCGAGGACCTCCCCGCGTTCAGCTCGATGGCCGTCGACGACGCCGAGCGCGAGGCCGGGCGCGAGCCGCAGCCGATGGCGAGCATGACCGAGTGGCTCGCCTGGAACCGCGCCACCCCCCTCGCCGAGGTCATCGCGACCGGCCGCGCCGAGCACCCCACCTGGGACGAGGCCGAGTACGAGCCGTGGGCGCGCGCCAAGCAGTCGGTCGACCCGGCCGCCTTCGCCGGGCCGGACTTCGACCACGTCGGCTGGGCCCAGCGGGCCCGCGAGGTGCGCTGCCCCACGGTCCTGGTCGCGGGTGACCCGCAGCGGGGCAGCATCGTCTCGGTCGAGGCCGAGCAGGGCCTGGCCGCGCTGCCCGGCTGGACGGTCCACCGCCTCGACAGCGGCCACGACGTCCGCCGGGACGACCCGCACGCGTCGGTCCGCACGCTGGCCGACCTGCTCCACGCGGTGGCCCCGTGACCCACGAGCACCACCAGCTGGGCCCGCCGGACACCAGCGCGGGCGTGCCCGCCCCACCGGTCGACGAGCCGCTGCCGACGCCGGTCCACGCCCAGCGCCCCGCCCTGGGCTACGCGCTCTATCTCACCGCCGCCCTGCTCTTCGGCATCAACGGCACCGTCTCGAAGGTCGTGCTGCAGGCCGTCGACGACGCGGCCCGTGTCTCGCAGCTGCGCGTCACGGCAGCGTTCCTCGTGCTGCTCGTGGTCGTCGCCGTCACCAACCGACCCGCCCTGCGGCTGCGCCGCTCCGAGCTGGGCCCGGTCGCCGCCTACGGCATCCTCGGCGTCGCCATGACGCAGTGGCTGTACTTCGTGGCCATCGAGCGCATGCCCATCGGCATCGCCCTGCTCATCGAGTTCACCGCCCCGATCATGGTCGTGCTCTGGGTCCGCTTCGCCTGGGGCCGCCCGGTGCGCAACACGGTCTGGCTGGGCCTGGCGCTGGCCCTGCTCGGCCTGGCGATGGTCGCCCAGATCTGGGGCGGCCTGCAGCTCGACGGCCTCGGCGTCGCCGCCGCGCTCGGTGCCGCGGTCGCCCTGGCGATCTACTACCTGCTCGGCGAGCACGCCGGCCAGCAGCGCGACCCCGTGTCGCTGACCCTCTGGGGCTTCGGGTTCGCCGCGGCGCTCTGGGCGCTCGTGCTGCCCTGGTGGCAGTTCCCCTGGGACGCGCTGCAGGGCACCGCCACGCCGCTGGGCGAGGGCAGCGCCGCCCTCCCGCTCTGGGGTCTGGCCGCGTGGATGGTCGTGCTGGGCACGATCGCGCCGTTCTGGCTCGTGCTCGCCGCCATCCGGCACATCGGCGCGGCCGGGGCCAGCATCGTCGGGATGACCGAGCCGTTCATCGCCTCGCTCATCGCGTGGGTGGTGCTCGACGAGGTGCTCACCCCGGTCCAGATGCTCGGCGGCGTGGTGATCCTCACCGGCGTCGTGGTCGCCGAGCGGGCCCGCCGGTAGGTCCGCCGTTGCGGTGGAGGGAACCGACAACGCAGTGGCCGATTCCAGCCACCGCAACCCGACGAGCACCTACCGGTTGGCCCGCACCTCGTCGAGGAACTGCGTGATCCGCTCCTCGAACCCCTCCGGGTCCACGTTCCACGCCAGCACGTGCTCGGCGCCGTCCACGAGCACGTAGTCCCCGCCCCGGCCCGACCCGGTGGTCATGAACCGGTCGTTCACGGCCTGCGGGACGGTCCGGTCCCCGGTGCCCTGGAACACCAGCAGGGGGTCCTGCACCAGGCCCTCGATGCCGCTGTAGTCCACCTCGGAGAAGTCCACCCCGTAGCGGAACGAGACCATCCACTTGGCCACGTCCTCGAGGGACTCCGGGATCGGCAGCCCCACGACCGGCAGGGTGCGGAACTCGGCGGCCTCGTCGATGACGTCCTCCAGGCTGCTGGCCGGGGCGTCGAGGATGATCCCGTCCACCTCGGCGGCCAGGCCGGCACCACGGTCGAGGAAGCCCAGCGTCACCGCCCCGCCATGGCTGGCGCCGCCGAGCACGACCGTGGTGGCGCCCTGGTCGCGCGCGTACTCCACGGCCGCCCCCAGCTCGCGCCACTCGTCGCGGCCGAAGGTCACCATCCCGTCCTCGTAGGGCGGGGCGCCGACGTCGCCGCGGTAGGTGATGACGAGCACGTTGAACCCGGCCTCGTGCAGCGGCCGGGCCATCCGCAGCATCTCCGAGCGGGCCGCGCCCTTGCCGTGCGTGAGCACCGCCCAGCGACGGTCACCACGGCCCGGGATCAGCCAGGTCGGGAAGCTCTCCCCCTCAGGGGTCGTGACGGTGATGTCCTGGTACTCCATCCCCGCCTGCTCCGGGGTCAGCCAGACGTCACGGGTCAGGCCGTAGCTGTCGCCGGCCTGCGGCGTCACGCCCACCACCGAGCGCACCTCGCGCTCCTGCGTGCCGTCGGTGCCGCGGACGGCCGGCCCCACCACGACCAGCGACTCCCCCACGATGAGCCCGATCACGGCGTCGTCGAACCTCGTGTCGTCGAGGTCCTCCTGGGCGGGCAGGATCGTGATGGTGCCCTCGCCCTGCTCGTCCACGTCGATCTCGCGGATCGTGCCGCGCTGCAGGGTCGAGGGGTCGTAGGGCTCGGCCTTCAGCGCGTCCTGGTAGACCAGGCCGGAGAAGTACCAGCCGCCGCCGAGGTAGAAGACGCCGGCCAGCGCGATCCCCAGGAACAGCAGGACCCACGGCCACCGGCGCCTGCGCATGCTCAGTCCTCCTCCATGACCCAGTGGGCGCGCTGCTTGCGCAGGGTCTCACCGCGGAAGAACGCCGGCGCGCGCATGTTCCACAGCGCCATGAGCGGGGCGCCGATGAGCATGCCGACCACCCCGACGATGAACACCGTCCCGATGCCGCGGATGGAGTTGCCCGACCCGTACTCCGGGTCGGTCATGTTGTACGCCTCGAGGATCATCACCGCGATGAGCAGGAGCGCGGCCAGCGTCGGCAGGATCACCTGCACCAGCGCGGTGCGGATCGAGCTGAACGCGGTGCGGTGGAAGTAGAAGGCGCAGGCCAGCGCGGCGATGATGTAGTACGCGCAGATCGAGATGCCGACGCTGTAGACCGAGTCCTGCACGATCGCGTCGCTGGTGAAGCTCAGGCCGACGTAGATGGCCAACGTGAGCAGGCCCATGAACCACGTCGCGTACTTCGGCGAGCGGGTGGCCTCGTCGACGTTGGCGAACCGGCCGGGCAGCGCCTTGTACGAGGCCATCGCCAGCAGGCCGCGGGCAGTGGGCATCACGGTCGACATGGTGGCCGAGAACGCCGAGACGCCCACGATGAGCGCGGCCACGACCGCACCCCACTCCCCGATCGACTCGGTGGCCATCGTGAGGAAGACGTCGTCGATGTTGTCCTCGTACGTCAGGCTCAGCGGGTCGGCCTCGTCCAGCCCCGCGTAGGACAGCGCCGCGATCGTGAACAGCACGTAGGTCACCAGGATGATGCTCATCGAGATCACGCCGGTGCGCCCGGCCTGGGCGGCGTTGCCCTGGGACTCCTCGGACATCGCCAGCGAGGCGTCGAAGCCCCAGAAGATGAACAGCGCCACGAGGAAGCCGCCGAGCAGCGCCTGGAACCCGTCGATGGCGAACGGGTTCAGCCACTCCCAGGAGAACGCCTCGGCCGTCGGCGCGGACTCCCCGGCGAGCACGGCGCGCGCCAGGATCAGGGCGAACAGGATCAGCCCGCCGTACTGCAGCAGCGTCAGGCCCAGCGTGGTGCGGGAGGACTCCTCGGCCCCGCGCGAGACCAGCCACGTCGTGGTGAGGATGAACACCGTCGCGATGCCCATGCGCAGCGGCAGGCTCGGCTCCTCGAGGCCGGCCACGGTGACCACCGAGTTCACCATGACCTCGGCGGCCCCGACGCCGGCCAGCGTGCTCGACAGGAACAGCCCCCAGCCGCCGAACCAGCCCGAGCGCGGGCCGATCGCCATCGAGCCCCACGTGAAGACCGTGCCGGAGTCCGGGGCCACCGTCGTCATGTGCTTGTAGGCCAGCGCGACGAAGAACATCGGGATGACCGACAGGATGAACACGATCGGCAGCTGGTAGCCCGACTCCAGGCCCGCGTAGCCCAGCGCCCCGGTCAGCGAGTAGGCCGGGGCGGTGGCTGCCAGGCCGATCGCGACCGCGGCCACGATCGACACCGAGCCCTTGCGCAGGCCCTTGTCGACCAGGCCCTCGGCCTCGAGCTCGGCCACCTCGTGGCCGTGCAGGGGCGCGCTGTCGCCGACCGAGCCGGCCGAGCCGGTGGAGCCAGCCGAACCGGGGTCCGACGCCGGGGTCATGAGGGGTCCTCTCCGCCCGGGGCGCCGCGGACCGGGTCCCCCGGCCAGCCTCCCGCGCTGGCGCCGGAGCCTACCGAGGTCAGGCCACCGATGGCGGCGCCGGACCGGCCCGGGGCGCCAGGCTCCCGGCGGCCAACGGGGTCGCCGACGCCTCGGGCTGCGGGGTCGCGCCCGGTGAGGCCTCCGGCGCGAGCGGCTCGCCCGGTGCCGGCGTGGCCGCCGGGTCCTCGGGCAGCGGGGCGTCCTCGCCGAGCAGCCGGCGCTGGGCGGCGGCGGCCCGGTCCAGGGCGGACTTGAGGTCGGCCTGCGCCTCGCCGTACGCCGCGAAGTCCCCGCTGGCCAGCGCCTGCTGGCCGGCGTCGTAGGCCGCCTGGGCGTCGGCCAGGGCCCGGGTCAGGTCGGCCTGGGCGTCCTCGGTCGGCTCGCCGCCGGTGTCACCCTCGCCGTTCTCGGTCACGTTGCCCTGGAACACCGCTGCGAGGGCATCCTCGAGGGTGTTGGCGAGCACCGAGACGTTGCCGTAGCCCGCGAGCACGCGGCGCAGCAGCGGGAAGCCCTGGCCCTGGGTGGCCCGCACGTACACCGGCTCCACGTAGAGCACCCCGCCGCTCACCGGCAGCGAGAGCAGGTTGCCGAACTCCACGTCGGCCCCGCCGCGCCGCAGCAGGGTGAGCTGCTCGGCGATCGCCGGCTCGGACTCGAAGTTGTTCTGCACCTGGGTGGGGCCGGGCACGGTGGTGTTGCGGGGCAGCTGCAGCACCCGGATCGTGCCGTACGTCGGCCCGGGCGCGGAGTCCACCGCCATGAACGCCGCGAGTGTCTGGCGTCGTTGCGGCGCGAACGTCGTCGTCAGGGAGAACCGGGGCTCGGCCGTGCCGGGCATCCGCAGCGTGAGGTAGTACGGGGGCTGGAAGGCGTTCACGGCCCGGTTCGTCGGGTCGTTCGGGATGGTCCAGAAGTCCTGGCCGTTGTAGAAGCTGGCCGGGTCGGTCACGTGGTAGCGCGACAGGATCGTGCGCTGGACCTTGAACAGGTCCTCCGGGTAGCGGAAGTGCGAGACCAGCTCCTCGGGCGCCTCCGACATCGGGGTGAGCACCCCGCCGAACGCCTTGCCCCAGGTCTGCAGCAGCGGGTCCTCGGGCTGCCAGGAGTACAGCGTGACGGTGCCGTCGTAGGCGTCCACGACGGCCTTCACCGAGTTGCGCAGGTAGTTGATCCGCTGGCTGGGCAGGGCCGTGATGGCGGTCGTGGTCTGGGTCAGCGCGTCGGAGGTGGCATCCGAGAGCGTGGTCCGCGAGGAGTACGGGTAGGCGTTCGTGCTCGTGTAGGCGTCGATGATCCACTTCACCCGGCCCTCGACGACCACCGGGTAGGGGTCCCCGTCGAGGGTCAGCCACGGCGCGACCTTGGCCACGCGGGTCGCCGGCTCGCGGTCGAACAGGATGCGCGACTCGGCGTTCACCAGGTCCGACAGCACGATGTTCGGGTCCTGGAACCGTGCGGCGAACATCAGCTTGTGGAACAGGTCGCCGACGCCGACGCCGCCCTTGCCGTCGTAGGTGTTGTTGCGCTGGCCGCTGGGCGAGGTGTCGTCGGGGAAGTCCAGCTCGCGGGGCTCGGTGCCCTCCGGCGCCCCCACGATCGAGTACGCCGGGGACTCCTCGCCGAAGTAGATGCGCGGCTGCTCGAGCTCCAGCTCGCCGATCACCGGGATGTCCGAGGCGAAGAAGTCGGGGCGGCCGTCGGGCCCGGGGGTGTTGTCGTAGGCCGCCACGACGCCGAAGCCATGGGTGTAGACGGCGTGGTCGTTGGCCCAGTTGCGCTCGCCGACCCCGTCGAGGTTCACCTCGCGCACCGCGATCACCGCACCGCGCTGGGTGCCGTCGAGCTGGTAGCGGTCGATGTCCAGCGCGTCGGGGAACGAGTAGAAGCCGCGGATCTGCTGCAGCTGGCGGAACGTCGGTGCGACCACGGCCGGGTCCAGCAGGCGGATGTTGCGCAGCGTGCCCGCGTCATCCTGCAGGGCCTCGACGCTGGCCTGCCCGTCGCCGGAGTAGTCGGTGAACTCGGCGTCGGCCAGGCCGTACGCCGCGCGCGTGGCGTCGATGTTGCGCTGGATGAACTCCTGCTCGCGGACCAGCTCCGAGGGCTTGACCTGGAACTGCTGCACGATCGCCGGGTAGATGCCGCCGATCACCAGCGCCGAGACGGCCAGCAGGCCCGCGCCGGCCAGTGGCAGCACCCAGCCCTGCCGCCAGGCGTTGACGAAGAACAGCACCGCGCACAGCAGCGCGATCACCACGA
This sequence comes from Candidatus Nanopelagicales bacterium, assembly GCA_025456015.1. Lineage (GTDB taxonomy): Bacteria > Actinomycetota > Actinomycetes > S36-B12 > CAIYMF01 > Prado023. The sequence continues at coordinate 8,363 of JALOLK010000060.1, read as the reverse complement.
GGATGTTCTTCGCCGGCAGCACGGCGTTGACGTCGCGGTACTTCAGGCCGGTGAAGCCGGCGACCAGGTCCTCGCCCTTGATGGCCAGGCCGTAGCGGTCCATCCAGTAGGCCACGGCCTTGAGCAGCATGAACAGCCCGCCGAGGATCGACAGCTGCACGTGGGCGGCCCGGCTGGTCCGCGGCGTCGGGCCCTGCAGCCGCAGGCCGCCGAACACGTAGTGGGTGATCACGGCCATGAGCAGGCACAGGATGAGCACCGCGAAGCCGAACCCGATGACGAAGCGCAGGAACGGGTACTGCATGACGAAGAAGCCGAGGTCGACGCCGAACTGCGGATCCGTGGTGCCGAACGGCGTGGCGTGCCGCCACGTGAGGAACGCCTGCCACTGGGCCGAGGCGGACATGCCCGCCATGAGGCCCAGGATCGCCGGCACCCCGATGAGGATGATCCGGTGGAAGGGCTCCAGGCTCGCCCGGTACCGCTCGAGCGAGACCTGCTCGGCCGACAGCGCCCCGAGCTCGGGCCGCGAGCGGTACGCCAGGTACATGGTGGCCCAGACCGACAGCCCCATGACCAGGCCGAAGACGAGGAACAGCACGAACCGGGTGAGCAGCAGCGTGCTGAACACGTTGGCCTGCTCCAGCGACCGGTACCACAGGAAGTCGGTGTAGAAGGAGGTGAAGAGCAGGAACACGATCCCGAGCCCGGCCAGGATCGCCAGCGTGGGGATCAGGGCGCTGCTGCGCTGGGGGGGCCGCGACTGGGGACGCGGACGGGCAGCCATGGGGGGGTCGAAGCTCACGGGTCCAAAAGTACCTGTATGCCGGGGATGCCACCCGTGCGCACGTTCGGGCACTCTCCCTCGGCACCCTCGCCGCCCCTAGCCTGTGCCGATGCAGCCCTCGACCCGCCGCGCCCTGCGGGTCGGCGCGATCGGCCTGGCCGTGGTCGCGCTCATCCTCGGGCTCATGCTGGCCACGCTGGCCGTGCAGCTCAGCGGTGGGTGGGACGACGTGCTCGACCTGTCCCAGCCCATGCCCGAGGACCCCGACGTGCTGGCCGCGCGGGCGGCCACCGCCGAGCGGGTCGTGGCGGACCTGCAGGGGATCGCCACCGACGTCGCCGTGCCCGTCCTCGCCGCGGGTCGGGTCGCCCGGGAGGCCGGCGGTCCGGCCGATCCCGTGGCCGACGAACCCGACGGGTGCGTCGTCGGCCAGCACAACTGGAAGGTCGACGATGGGTTCGACCTGCTGTGCGGCGAGGCGGCCAGCACGGTGCTCGCGGCCCGGGAGGCCGCCATCCCGGACCAGCTGCGCGGCCTGGACGCCGCGCTGCAGGCGCAGGGCTGGGAGCCCTACGGCGTCGGGCTGGCCGACGTGGCCGTGACGGCGGCCGGCGGCGGCGCGGCGGGCACCTCCCGGACCGCGACCGAGGACCTGCCCAGTGCCGAGTACTGGGGGGCCGACGGGCAGCGCCTGTGGATCACCTTCCGCCCCGTGGAGGCGACCGGGCCGCCGGTGGACGTCGCAGACGGGGAGTTCGCGATGGGGATGCTACTGCGGGCGGAGTCGTTCCGCGGCTGACCGGCGCCCCACAGCCGCCCCGCCTGCGAGGATGGGCCCGTGGAGGACCGGGACCTGCTCGAGGCGGCGCTGGACATCGAGCGGCATGTCGACGCCGACGGCTGGGACCAGCCCGCGCTGCTGTTCGCGCTCGTGCCGACCGAGCAGGTGCGCGCCGAGCAGCCGGCCCTGGCCGCGCAGCTCGGCGTGGCCGAGGGCGGGCCGGCCCTCACCACCTTCGAGCAGGAGCCCCCGCCGGACGACGAGCCCCTCGATGCGTTCCTGGCCCGGATCGAGTGGCCCGAGCAGATCGCCGGCGCCGCCGTCGTGGTCGAGCGGATCGTGCTGCCGCCGCAGGCCGAGGCAGCGCTGGCCGAGCGACCCGACGCCGCCCTGCTCGCCCGCGAGCACCCCGAGGCCCGTGACATGCGCATCGTGGTGGCCGTGGGCCGCGGCGGTGGGCGCATGTGCGCGCTGCGGGTGCGGGGCGAGGGCGACGAGGCGGTGCGCACGGGCGCCGATCTCGTGCCCGGCCTGGCCGACGCGCTGGCGGCCACCTTCCGCTGAGGCGGCGCCGCACCCGGCCCGGTGTGCGGGCCGCCTCGACCCTCAACGCCCGGCGCCCGCCGCCGCCTCGGTGCCGACCTCGGCACAGGTGGGGAAGTCGGTCTCCGGGTCCGCTGCCCAGCGCTCGACGGTGTCGCGGGCCTCGCCGAGCGTGCGGATCGGCACCACCGTGAGGCCGTCCGGCTCGTGGCCGTCGGCCTCGCCGCAGTTGTCCGCCGGCGCCAGGAACAGCCCGGCCCCGGCGTCACGAGCCCCGACGAGCTTCTGGCGGATGCCCCCGATCGGTCCGACCGTCCCGTCCGGGTCGATCGTGCCGGTGCCCGCGACGTGCCCGCCCCCGGTGATCGGGCCCTCGGTGAGCAGGTCGACGATCGCCAGGGAGAACATCATCCCGGCGCTCGGCCCGCCCACGTCGTCGAGGGTGAACTCGATCGGGAACGGCGCGGTGTACTGGGTGCCGACCGTGATGCCCAGGTAGGGCACGGCCGGGGCGCTCGGGTCCTCGGCGGCGAGCACCGGGTTGGCCTCGGTCACCACCTCGAGGGCGACCTCCTGCGGCTCGCCGCCGCCCTCCGGGGTGCGCAGCACCTCGAGCGCCACGGTGTCGCCGATCGACCCGGCGCGCACCGCGTCGCCGACCTGGCTCGGCCCGGTCACCGGCGTGCCGTTCACGGTGAGCACCTGGTCGCCGGCCTGCACGACGCCGTCGGCCGGCGAGCCGCCGCTCACCAGCGTCACGACGACGGCCTGCTCCGTCGGCAGCTCGAGCTCGTTCATCGCCGCGGCGATCGAGTCCGACTGCGACAGCGCGAAGAGCTGGTCGTTGCGCTGGGAGATCTCCTCCCGGCTCACGTCAGGGGCGTACACCGACTCCCGCGGCACCACGCTGGCGGCCGGCGACACCCAGCCCACGAGGGCCTCGCCGAGGAACACCCCGCCGGAGGACCCCCCGCGCTCGGAGACCGTGGTCATGTCCAGGGCGCCCTCGGTGGGGAAGGTCGTGGTGCCCGAGATCTCGATGAGGGGCTGGCCGGCGACCTCGCCGATCGTGTTGTACGTCGGGCCGGGCGTGAGGATGAGCAGCGGGATCCGCACGATCGAGACGACCACCAGGAACCCCACGCCCGCCACGAGGCCCCGGCTGATCGCCCGGCGCCTGGCGCGCTGCCGGGGGGTGCGCGGCGCCTCGAAGCCGAACCAGCCGGCCACGCGGTCGGCCCACCCGAGTGGAGCGGGCGCCTGCAGGGGCAGCACGGAGCCGTCCTCGGTCGGGCCCGGCGGCGGGGCCTCAGTCATGGGCCCGGTGCGGCAGCGGACGGCCCAGGGCGTCGGCGAACCGGGCCAGGTCGCGGCGGTCCGCCGGCGAACCGGGCTCGGGGCGGGGGCGCACCCGGGCCTGGCCCACGCCGGCCAGGCGCGTGTAGGCCCAGGCCGCGAGGGTGGCCAGCAGCGGGATCAGCCACCAGACCACCGACAGCCTCCTCGCGACCGCTCGCCCGGCGGGCGCCGGCACGGGTGCGGCGAGCCTACCTGCCCGTCGCAGGCCCCCGCCGCGAGGACGCGGACGCCCTCCGGGTGCGGCGGTGGCGGCACGGCGGCGGGCCGCGGCGGGCCGATCCGGCCGGCGCGCCCGACAGGGGGCGGGCGCCTGTGCCACCGCCCGCCTAGGCTTGTCGGGGCGGCGCACCTGCCGTCAGACGAGGAAGGCACCGCCATGAGCAACCTGCCGTTCGGCTTCCAGCCCGAGGAGCGCCCCGACGAGGAGCCGACCTCGGGTGCGGGCAGCGGTGCCGGGGGATCCGGCGGCGGTGCGCTGCCCCCCGGCTTCGGACAGGGCGGGCCGAACCCGCTCGGCGGGGCTGGCGGGTTCAACGTCGGCGACATCGGTGCGGCCCTGACCCAGCTCGGCTCGATGTTGCAGCAGATGCAGCAGGGCGGCGGGACGGGGGCCGCGGTGAACTGGGACGCCGCCACCGACGTGGCCCGCAAGGTGATCGCCGGGGAGGGTGACCCGGTCGTGGGCGACGCGCAGCGCCGCGGCGTCGAGGAGGCCGTGCGGCTGGCCGAGCTGTGGCTGGATCCGGCGACCGCGTTCCCGTCCACCGGGGCGGGGGCGCGTGCGTGGAGCCGTTCGGAGTGGCTGATGGCCACGATGCCGGCCTGGCAGCGGATCATCACGCCGATCGCCGAGCAGGTGCAGGCCTCGATGGACGGGATGATGCCGAACCCCGAGGACCTCGCACGCGGCCTGCCCGAGGAGCTGCGCTCGATGCTCCCGGCGGACATGCCGGTCGACCTCGGCGCGATGCTCGGCCCGCTCATGGGCATGGCCAAGCAGATGGGCGCGAACATGTTCGCGATGCAGGCCGGCCAGGGCTTGGCCGCGCTGGCCGGCGAGGTGCTCGGCGCCGGCGACGTCGGCCTGCCGCTCACCGACGACGGCGTGCCCACGCTCGTGCCGATGAACGTCGCCGCGTTCGCGACAGGGCTCGAGGTGCCGGCCGGGGAGATCGAGGTCTACCTCGCGCTGCGCGAGGTGGCCCACCAGCGGCTGTTCACCCACGTGTCCTGGCTGGGGCCGACCGTGCGGGGCGCGGTCGAGGAGTACGCGCGCGGCATCGGCCTGGACTCCGGTCGCATGGAGGAGGCGCTGCGCGACATCGACATGAGCAACCCGGCCAACATCCAGGAGGCGCTGTCCTCCGGCGTGCTCGCCCCCCAGGACACCCCCGAGCAGCAGGCGGCGCTGGCCCGGCTCGAGACGCTGCTGGCCCTCGTCGAGGGTTGGGTGGACCACGTCGTGGCCGCGGCGGTCGGTGACCGGCTGCCCTCGTCCGGGCGGCTGCAGGAGGCCGTGCGCCGGCGCCGGGCAGCCGGCGGGCCGGCCGAGAAGACGTTCCAGACGCTGGTCGGCCTCGAGCTGCGGCCCCGGCGGCTGCGCGAGGCGGCCGCGCTGTGGTCCGAGCTCGAGCGGGTCCGCGGGGTGGAGGGCCGCGACGCGGTCTGGGCCCACCCCGACCTGCTGCCCGGGCCCGAGGACCTCGACGACCCCGCCCGGTTCGTCTCCGGCTCGGCCATCTCGGACGCGGACCTCGCCGCGCTGACGTCGGGTGAGCCGTCGGGCGTGGTGGATCCCCAGGCGCCGTCGGGCGCGGGCGATGCCGACCCCGCCGGGTCGTCCGAGGCAGCCGAGGCGTTGGGCGCCGACGACGGGGACGAGCGGGGCGCCGGGAGCGCTGCCCCCGACGCGGCTCCCACCGAGGCCCCCGACGAGGAGGCGCCCGGCGCCGGCCCGGCGTGAGCCGGCTGCCGGAACCCGCGACAGGCCCGCCCGAGCCGGGCGCGCTCGCGGCCGAGCCGGGGGCGCTCGCGGCCGAGCCGGGCGCGGGCCTGGGCGCCTCGGGGACGGTCCAGCAGGTGTCGCTCCCGGCCGAGCCGGGCTCGGGTCCGGCCGAGCCGGGCTCGGGCGACGCCGGGTCGGGTCCGCGCGGCGCGTCCCTCGGCTCGCTCGCCGCCGACGCGCTCGCCGCCTGTGCCCGCGACGCGATCGCCGTCCTCACTGCCTGGTCGCCGCCCGATCCCGCCCAGGCCGTCCTGCGCGAGCGCATGCTCGCCTTCGTGGCCGAGCACGGTCCGTCCGCCGCGGACCGTGACCTGCGGGTGGGCCACCTCACCGGCTCGGCCCTGCTGCTGGACCACACGCGCACCCGCGTGCTGCTCACGCTGCACCCCTTCATCGGGGCGTGGGTGCAGCTCGGCGGCCACGTCGAGCCCGGCGACGCCTCGATGGCGCAGGCCGCCGCGCGCGAGGCCCTCGAGGAGTCCGGCATCAGCGGGATCAGCCTCGACCCGGTCCCGCTCGGGATCGACTGGCACCCGGTGCGGTGCAAGGACAGCCGCGGCGGTCGCAACCCGAGCGAGCACCTGGACCTGACCTGGCTGGCGATCGCGCCGCCCGGCGCCCAGCACGTGCGCAGCGACGAGTCCCTGGACCTGGCGTGGTTCCCCCTGGACGCACTCCCGGCCCAGACCGATGCCACGCTGCACCGGCTGGTCGCCGCCGCCCTCGGGCGGCGCTGAGCCCCCGAGCCGCTGCCCCCTCGATCCGCTGCCCCCTCGATGCTCGTTGCGCGCTCACGGCTGAGCCCTCGCGGGTCGTGACGCGCTCACGGCTGAGCCCTCGCGGGTCGTGACGCGCTCACGGCTGAGCCCTCGCGGCTCGTGACGCGCTCACGGCTGAGCCCTCGCGGGCCGAGACGCGCACGGCTGAGCCGTCGCCGCCGGGCTCGCGGGCGCTCAACCGCGCGCACCCAGCCGGGGCGCCGGCCCGGCTCAGCGCACGGCGAACCCGCCGATCGGCGTGCGCGTGCCGTTCACCTGGGCCTCGACGGGGTGCCAGCCCGGGTAGGGCGTGCGCGTGGTGTGCACGGCCAGGGAGACCGTGCGCCCGAACGAGCCGGACTCCCCCGGCCCGAGGGCCCGCACGCCACCCTTGAAGACCTTCGCCGAGGTCGCCCCGTTGGCCTTGACGAAGTGCACGACAAGGTCGACGGCCACCGACTCGGCCGGACCGCTCGTGCGGGTGTCCGCCACCTCGACCTCGATCCGGACCCGCCCGCCGATCGCCACCTCGGCCGGATGGATCGACGCACTGCCCAGCGTGAGGTGCTCGCCAGCCGCGATGCCCAGGACGGCCAGCGCGGCCGGATCGCCGCGCTTCACGAGCGTGCGCAGGCCGTGCCGGGCCACCCACTGTCGCCGCGGGCCACCGAGGGCCCACCAGCGCTCGGCCACCGTCACGGCGAGGCCCGGGTGGTCCTTGCTGAGGTCGTTGAGGTTGTTGGCCACGCTGCGCCGCACGAGCGCGCTGTCGTCGTCGCAGAGCCGGTCGAGCAGGGCCACCACCGGGCTCGGGTCGGCGATGAAGGCCGGCAGCCGCGCGGCCCAGGGCAGCCTGGTGCGGGTGCCCTCGCTGACGAGGCGGCGCACGCGCTCGTCGGGGTCGGCGGCCCACGCGTGCAGCTGGGCCACGGTGCGCTCCGGCTCGGCGACCAGGAACGGGCGGACCGCGAACTCCGCCGTGAAGCGCAGGGTGAGCGCGCGCAGGGCGGGCATGGACTCCTCGAACGCTGCGCCGGGGCCCAGCGCACCGATCACCATGGAATGGGGCATGAGCCGGAACGGCGTGATGCCGGGCAGGTCGGCCTCGATCGGGCCCATCGCGGCGGACACGAGCGGGATCGCCACGCGCGGGTCCTCGGGGAGCTCGCCGGTCATGAGGTCGGCGATCCGCTGGGCCCTCGCCATGAGCTCGAGCTCGTCGAACCCGGCCAGGCAGGCCGCGACGAAGCGCTCGACGTCGAGGGTGGGCAGCACGCGGGCGAGGCCCTCGGCCACCCACGTCACGATGCTGGCGTCGTAGGAGTCCTTCCACGCCTCGGCCACCGAACGCTCCCTTCGTCCTGCTCGTCGAGCGGGATGCGGCCCGACGATCGGCGGGTGCCGACCGCACCTTGAGCCCCCGGGCGACGGCCGCCGGCGCTGGGGCTCACGTCTCCCCCGATCCCGGACGAACAGAACCCCCGGAGGCGCATGGTGCACGGGGGCCGACCCTTCTCGTGCACCCGTTATCTCCGGGGGTCCTTTCGGGGATCGAACGTATTCACCCCCGGTTCACCCGTCAATACCGGCCAGTCACATCGCTGTGGACAAGGTGTGGACAGGCTGGGGACCACCCGGCGCGTCGCTGTGGACGTGTCGTGGGCAGCCTGTGGAACACCGGGGGATCTTCGCCGCGCACGTGCCCCTGACCTGCGACGACGTCGGCTAAACATGTGGACGCAAGAAAGTTCTCCGCGACACGCCGGCGGGTCCGTTCCTGGCGCACTCGGGGGCTGTTCGGAACCGCGACGATGCTGGTGTCCCGGCGCCGTGCGAGGTCCGGTGGTGCCCACCGTGCTCGGGCGAGTGTCCCCTGAGCACGGCGGCCCCCAGCAGGAGTTCGGGGTGCCCTTCGACGGGTGCGGCCGTGCGTGCCGTAGGGTCGTCCACGCACAGCCGGAGTCAGGAGGGCCCGGCTGACCCCACGGACGGAGCGACGACATGGCGAACGAGACCTACACCGGCGAGGCGTACTGCGTGAAGTGCAAGGAGAAGCGCGAGTTCACCGGCCAGGTCGAGGAGGTCAACAACCGCCGGATGGCCAAGGGCACCTGCCCCGTGTGCGGCACC
>JALOLK010000004.1 GCA_025456015.1 Candidatus Nanopelagicales bacterium | reverse complement strand
GTTCAGCACGTACCGGTTCTTCGACCACCTCGTCTCGGTGTCACCGGCGCTGCGCGACGTGAACCGCGACCGGCTGGCCGGGTACGCGCCGGCCGAGCGATTCACCTACGCGCCGAACGTGATCGACGCGGCGGGCGTGCGCTCGCGCGCGGCGGACCCTGCCGGGTGGCGGCCCCCGGACGCGCCGGGGGTGGTGACGTTCGTGGCCGCCGGTCGGCTGTCGAGCGCGAAGAACTACCCGCGGCTGGTCTCGGCGTACGCCCAGGTGCGCCAGGAGTTCCCCGACACGCGCGTGGTGATCCTCGGCGACGGCGAGGCGCGGGCGGAGCTCACCGCCCTCGTCGGGTCCCTGGGCCTCGACGGGCACGTGCTGCTCGCCGGGCACCACGCCAACCCCTTCCCGGCGATGGCGGCGGCCGACTGCTTCGTCATGAGCAGCGACCACGAGGGCCAGCCGATGGTGATCCTCGAGGCGCTCGCCCTGGGCCTGCCGGTGGTGAGCACCGCGTTCGCCAGTGTCGCCTCCGCGCTGCCGGCCGGGCAGGGCCTGGTCGTGGAGCGCAGCGTCGAGGGCCTGGCCGGGGGCCTGCGGGCCTTCCTGGGCGGGGACGTGCCCGCCCCGGCCTTCGACGCCGAGGCCTACAACCGCGCCGCCGTGGCGCAGTTCCTGCGGGCGATCGGCCTGCCCCACCTCGCCGACCCGTAAGCCCCCCGGGCTCAGTCGGGGCCGGTGCCCGGGCCGAGCGGGCGGGCGGCGAGCTCGGCGGCGGCCTGCTCGGTGCGGCGCACCTGCTCGGCGCCGAACGCCACCAGCTCGGCTGTCGCGGCGAGGAATCGGCGCATGCTCGCGCCCGGCGAGACGTCGCCGAAGTGCCTGGCGACCCAGAAGGCGCGCTGCTCGGCGAGCCGGTCGTCGGCCAGCGCGCGGGCCACCACGTCGGCCGCGGAGCCGGCCTCGTCCGCGGTGAGCCGGTAGCAGGCGGCCAGGAAGCTGCTGCGCACGCCCGCCTGGGCCTGCGTGGCGGGGATCGTCACGACGATCGGCTTGCCCGTCACCAGCCAGTCGAAGGCCATCGCCGAGTTGTCCACGATGGCGGCGGCCGACTCGGCCATCTGCTCGCCGAGCGGCCCGCGCGCGCCGAGCACGTGCGGCACGCCGCCTGGCGGCAGGGCGGCATTGGCGGCGGCCAGGCGTTCGTGGATCGCGCGGTTGGCCGCGGCCGCGTCGGCCGTGATGGTGCCGGTGAGCGGGTGCGGCCGGTAGATGACCCGGTACCCGGCGGCGAGCAGGCTGTCGACGAGGGCCAGCCCGTGCGACTGCACCGAGCCGTACGCCATCGAGGGGCGGTCCCCCTCGTAGGTCGGGGCGTACAGCACGGTCGGGGGCTCGAGGCCGCCGCTGCGATCGGGGGGCAGGAAGTCCAGCTGGGGGCGGCCGACGGCCCGGGTGCGGGCGACGGGGTCGTAGTTCGGCACGTTCGCGCGGATGCGATCCACGGCCGCGTCGCCGGCGACGAAGGCGAAGTCGTAGGCGCGCAGCTGGCCGCTGGCCATGTAGACCTTCTCGCTCTCGCCGTGCGAGATGAACACGTGCATGGCCCGGCCGTAGCGCATGACCTGGAAGTTGGGCTCCCAGTGGTTGACGTAGAACACCACGCGGGGGTCGACGGCCAGCATGTAGCGCTCGATGTCGATGGTCTTGCGCAGGTAGGCCACGGGCAGGGCGGACTCGGCGGCGATCGCCCGGGCCATGGTCGCGCTGCGAACCGTGATGGCCACGGGGGTCGTGCGGTCCAGCTCGGCCAGCGGCGCGAACCACTGCCGCAGCTGGTAGAGCGAGCGGTCCGGGTCGCCGTCGGCGAAGTGGACCATCACCGTGGCCGGCGGGTGCGGGCCGGCGACGACCGCCGCGGTGGTGGCGCGCAGGTGCTTGCGGTCGGCGGCGTCGCGCCAGAGCCGGCGGGCCCGGCGGGTCTCGCCGCGCAGCTGGTTGCGCACGAGTCGGGCCGCCTTCACGTCGGGCACCCTAGGGGATACTGCGGGCGTGCCGTCCGACCACCAGCCGCGCTTCGCGGTGGTCGTGCTGACCATGGGGCAGCGGCCCGAGGACCTCCGCCGCGGGCTCGACTCGGTGCTCGCCCAGCAGGGCGTGCAGGTCGACGTCGTGGTCGTCGGCAACGGATGGGTGCCGGTCGACCTGCCCCCGGGGGTGCGCGGCCTGGCGCTGCCCGAGAACGTGGGCATCCCCGCGGGTCGCAACGCGGGGGTCCCGGTCGTGGAGGGCGAGCTGCTGTTCTTCCTCGACGACGACGCCGCCCTGGCCGCCCCGGACACCCTGCGACGGTTCGCCGCGATCTTCGCCGCGCGCCCGGAGGTCGGCCTGATCCAGCCGCGCGTGGTCGACCCGGCGGGCCGGCCGGCCCCCGGCCGTTGGGTGCCCCGGCTGCGCACCGGGGACCCGGGCGAGCCCTCGCCGGCCACCTCGTTGTGGGAGGGTGCGGTGGCCATCCGCCGCTCGGTGTTCGCCGCGACCGGTGGCTGGCCGGGGCCGTTCTGGTACGCCCACGAGGGCATCGAGCTCTGCTGGCGGGTCTGGGACGCCGGGTTCGTGCCGTGGTACGCCGGGGACATCGTGGTGCACCATCCGGTCATCGATCCGCGCCGGCATGCCGAGTTCTGGCACATGAACGCCCGCAACCGCGTGCTGCTGGCCCGCCGGAACCTCCCGCCCGCGCTGCGACCGGCCTACACCGGCACCTGGGCGCTCATCACCGCCGCCCGGGTGCGCGAGCCGGAGGCGCGCAGGGCCTGGTGGGAGGGCTTCCGCGAGGGCTGGCGCATGGACCCCGGCGACGTGCGGCCGATGCGCTGGTCCACGGTGCGGGCGATGACGAGGGCCGGGCGGCCGCCGGTGGTGTGAGCGGGCCGCCCCGTCCGCGCCCCCGCCCCCGCCCGTGTCCGCCCCGCCCCCGCCCCGCCCCCGCCCCGCCCCCGCCCGGCCCCTCGGCCGTGATCCATGCAGGTTGATGCTGCTCTTGGCGCAACAACCCGAATGGATCACGGGTAGGGGGAGGGGCGGCGTGCGGCTAGCGGATGACCACCTTCACGCGCTTGGACCAGCTCGACCAGCCCTTGCTGTTCTTCACCCGGACGGCCGACCAGTACGAGCCCTTCTTGACGGCCTTGGTGGTGCAGGTCAGCGTGGCGGCGTTCGCCGTGCAGCGTGCCCGGGTCGCCCCGCCCTTGGCCTTCGAGTACAGCTTCGCCTCGTAGCTGCGCAGGTACGAGTACCCGTTGAAGCCCGGCGGCGTCCACGCGATCGCCACCTGGCGGCCCACCGGCGTGGCCGACGCCACCCGGGGTGCGGAGGCCTTGCGCGGCGGGCCGGTCACGATGCGCGGGCGCATCACGAACGAGCCGGCGGCCGACTGCGTGATGAGGTCGACGTAGTACTTGCTGCGCTTCTTGAGCTTCTTGGTCGTGCAGCTCGTCGCGGTGGCACCCGCGGAGCAGGTCGCGAGCAGCGACCCGCCGGAGGCCTTCGTGTAGACCTTCGCCTGGTAGCCCGTGATGCCCGAGCCGGCCGGCGCGGGATCCCAGCGCACCACGACCCGGCCCTTGGTGTAGGTCGTGACCGCCGAGCCCGGGCCGGGTGCGCCGGTGACGCGCGGGCTGCTCGCGGTGCCGTTGCCGGCCCGGTTGGTGGCGGTGACGTCGACGTAGTAGGTCGTCCCCGCGGCCAGCCCGGTGATGGTGCAGCTGGTCACCGCCCCGCTGTTCGTCGTGCAGCTGCCGACCGGCGAGCCCCCGGTGCCAGCCCGGTACGCCGCCGCGGTGTAGCGGGTGATGGCGGCGCCGTTCTCGGTGGCCGGCGCCCAGCTGACTGCCAGGCCGCCCGGGTTCCCCGCCACGGCGACGTTGCCCGGCATGCCCGGCACGGTGCGCGGCGCGGCGAGGACCCGCCACGACGGCCCGGAGGGACCGGAAGCGTTGGCCGCGACGACCTCGACCCAGTACCGGGTCCCGATGCTCGCCGGGAACGAGCAGGAGCGACCCGATCCGTCCGTCGAGCACGACCCGATCGGCGCGCCACCGGTCGGCGCGTTGAAGGCCGTCGCGGTGTAGCCGCTGATGGCCAGGCCGCCGCGGGAGATCGGCGCGCCCCAGGCCACCGAGACGCTGGACGGGGTGGTCCGCGCCGTGACCCCGACCGGCTGGGTCGGCGCCGACTGCTGCTTGGCCTTCTCGCAGGACAGGCCTGACCTGCTGCGGCACGCCACCTGGGCCCCGTTGAGGTTCGAGAGCTCGACGAAGTCACTGTCGCTGGCGAGCGTGAGCTCGTCACCGGCGAACACCCGCTGCAGCGCCGCGGTGTCTGCCGCGGGGGCGGTCCCGTCCACGAAGTGCACCCGCAGCGTGGCCCCCGGGGCGAGCGCGAGGTTCGGGTCGAACAGGTACGCGGCACGGTTCTCGAGCTTGCCGCCGTTGTTGTACCTCGAGGACTGGGCGTCCCACAGGCCGTACCCACCGAGCCGGGCCACGGACCCGGAGGTGTTCACCACGTCCACGTACTGCCCGCCGATCCAGGGGTCGGCGGCCGGCGGTGCGGTGGTCGGTCCCGAGGTCCGGGTGGTGACCGCCGTCTCGGCGATCGGAGCCGGGACGGGATCGGGCCCCGTGCTGGCCGCACTCGGCGTCACCGCGGCCGACGGCGCCGACGCCGGGCCGGTGCCGATGCCGTTGCTGGCCACGACGGTGACCGTGTAGGGCTGGTCGTTGGCCAGACCCGCCATGCGACAGGACGTGCTGCCGTCGGTGACCGTGCAGGTGCTCGGCAGCGCAGAGCTGGGGGGGACCGTTGGAACGGGGGTGGCCGTTGCCGTGTAATCCAGGCTGGAGAACCCGCCTGTGACGGCGGGAGCGGTCCAGCGAACGACGGCTGCAGCGTTGCGTGGCTCAGCGACCACCGTCGTCGGGGCGCCCGGCAGGCCGGCAGCTGCGACCGACGCCGCCGAGCGTACCCACCCGGAGTCCCCGGCCGACTGCTCCGCGCGCACGTCGAACCGATACCCGACTCCCAGCGGCAGGCCGCCGAAGGTCACCGACGTGGTGGTCGAGGTGAGCTCCGGTGCGACCGTGCCGGTGTCAGGGACGGCCTTGATCCGGTAGGTCACCTTCGGGCCGCCGAGGTCGTTCGGGGCCGCCCAGGCGACCGTGACGTTCCCAAGCCCGTCGACGCTGGCGGTGCTGGTCACCGAACCCGGGTCGCTGGGCTTGCGCACTGGCGGGGAGTCCAGCACCGGCGTGCTCATCTTCAGCGCGCCAACCAGCGGATCCACGCAGTCGTCGGGGTTGCAGGGGTAGGGGAACCACGCCCGCAGGTTGCCGGTCGTGTGCCGGCTGTTCGCCGGCTCCATGAGGTAGACCGCGTCGCCCTCGAACGCCGGGTTGTCAGCCGGCAGGTTGTTGAGGTTCATGTCGCCGGCGTAGACCTCGCGGACCTGGCCCGGCTGGATGACCGTGCCGGGCGCCAGCGTGCGGTAGCCCTTGACGGCGGCGTCGCGGACGATCCAGCCGCTCAGGTCGATCGGGGAGCCCCCGTTGTTCTCGATGTACACGCGCTCGGTGCCGTAGTACTTGGCCCAGATGCGGATGTTGAGGTTGCCCCGCCAGCCGCCGCAGGTGTCCCCGGCCCACAGCCCGCGCCCGTCGCGCCGCGCGTCCTCGGCGAGCACCCGGTACTCCAGGTTGTGCGCCCACTCGGGCTGCTCGCCGGTGTCGCCGAAGGGGAACCAGAGGGCGCGTCCGCTGCCCACGAGCTGGCGCGAGATGTCGTACCAGTTGCCCTCGTCGTCCTGGGCGTAGACCGAGCGCACGAGCCGGGCGCGCCCGTCCGTGGTGTCGAACGACGTGCCCTTCTGGGCGCGCAGCTGGATCGGGGTGCCCGACGGCGCCAGGGACTTGAGCAGGGCCTTCGCCTCAGCCCCGCCACACTCCGGCGTGGTCGTCTCGGGGGCCTGCACGCCCACCATGCGCACGCGCTGGGAGCCGCTGTACGGCGAGCTGGTGCGGTCGATCTCCACCTGCAGCGTGTCGCCGTCCCACACGGTGCCAGCCCGGCCGACCTCCCACTCGAGCTCGAGGTCGGGCCCGGGCACGGCACTGGCCGCACCGCCCGCTGCCCCGGTGCCGATGAGCAGCGCCGCCACGGCCGCGACGACCCCCGTCCGGCGCATCCGCGCCCGGCTGTTCCCCACGTGGTTCCCTCCCGTTGTGCCCTCAGCGAGCGTTGGCCCGCTCCAGGTCGCCCTCGAAGTCCACCTCGACCGCGAACAGGTCCGAGATGTCCACCGGCGTCACCTCGACGCCGTCGGCCTGGATGGCCAGCTCGATGCCACGCTCGAAGTAGTCCTGGTCGTCGCACGCCGCCAGCTGTCGGATGAGCGCGGCCTTGTCCTTGCCGCCGATCAGGTTGATGCCGACCGCCTCGCCGAGACCGTCGACCACCGTCTTGGACAGCTCGCGGACCAGGCCCCGGCTGTCGACGGTGTACTTGACCTCCTCCTCGGCCACCTGCGCGGTGTTCACCGCGACGGCCGAGCGCCCCGAGACGATGTAGGGCGTGAGCCGCTGCAGGATGACCGGGTCGAACACGACGTCGCCGTTCATCCAGATGACCGAGCCCTCGTGCGAGGCCCGCAGTGCCTTGAGCAGCGACTTCGACGTGTTCGTCTGGTCGTAGCTCTCGTTGTAGACGAACACCGCGTCCGGCTGGTGCTCCATGACGAGGTCGTTCTTGAAGCCGACGACGATCGTGATGCGCACGTCCTCGCCGAACACGCTGCGGATGTTGGCGACCTGCTGCTCCATGATCGTGCGCCCGTCCGCCAGCCGGGTCAGCGGCTTGGGGAACGGTCGACCCAGCCGCGTGCCCATGCCAGCGGCAAGGATCGTGACCTGGACCTGCGACATGCCTGCTCCTCGTGGACGCACCGCGCGCCGGCGGTGGGGTTGATGATGGCCGACCCCGCATTGTCGCAGGGAGCGGCGCGGGGCCTGTGCGCCACGCGTTAGGGCACCCGTAGCCCGGGGTTGGGCTGGGAGGTCCCCAGCTGGGCCGACCCAGGCGGGGCAGCCCGGAGCGCAGCGCTCAGTCCAGGGGTGGCCAGGTGCCGCGCTCGGCGATCTCGTGCATGCGCACCACCCCCGCGCGGTGCTCGTCGATCGCCGCGAGCAGGGCCTCGTGGAAGCGCTTCGTGCTCTCGCCGGGGGCGACGTCGTCGAAGTAGAAGTGGCGCAGCTCGCGGCGCTGCGCGGCGTACGGGTCGGCGTCGAGCAGCCGGGCCAGGTCGGCCTGCACCGTGACGATCGAGTCGGCGTCGATGACGTGGGCGGCGGCCGCGAGGGGGGCCTCGCGCCGCAGGGCCGCGCGGTCCGAACGGCGGTCGGTCAGGGCGATCGGGGCCTCGACCCGGGCGTAGAGGAAGTCCAGGCCCACGCTGGAGATGTCCGAGACCAGCAGGTCCACGCGCGGGAAGACCGCCAGGATGTCGCCCCCGGGCAGGTAGGTGTGCCCCGCGGCGGGGTCGGTCCGCTGCGCGGCGGTGATGGCCGCCACGACCCGGTCGTGGGCGGTGGCGATCGCCGGCTGCTGGCTGATCACGACCCGCGGATGCGGCTTGTAGACCACGCGCACGTCGGGCAGCGACAGGGCCGCGGTGATGATCGCGACACCGTAGTGGTCCAGCGAGGTGAAGTTGTTGCGCTCGTCCTCGCCCTCCCAGGTGGGGGCGTAGAGCACGGTGCGCCGCTGGCTGGCCGGGATGCTCGGGGTGGGGTCGAGGTCCAGCTGCGGCCGGCCCACCTTCACCAGCCGGAACTCGTCGAAGTCCACCAGCGCCGCCCGGTGCCGGCGCACGGCCGCTTCGCCCGCGACGAAGACCCGGTCGTAGGCCTTGGCCTGGTTGGAGACCATCGAGACCTTGTCCGACTCGCCGTGGTTGACGTGGATGTGCGCCGCTTCGGCCCAGATCAGGGACTGGAAGTTCCGGATGCCGTTGTTCGGGTAGATGATCGCCTTCGGCTGGAGCACCTGGTAGAGGTCCATGAGCGAGGGCAGCGAGGCAGCCAGGAAGCTGGGTGCCGGCAGGTCGCTGCCCATGAGCTCCAGCCACGAGGTCCGGACCCTGGTCACGATGCCGAAGTTGATGTCCCCGCCGTGGGCCGCGATGACCGGCAGCCACTGCTGGATCTGGTAGATCTTCTGCGGCGGGTCCGGGAAGTAGAACAGGGCGTCGATCGGGGGAGCCGTCCACCCGTTGCGCAGCAGCGCGGAGGCGTCGAGGGACTCGCCGCGGGCCTCGATCTCCCCCTGCGTGACCGCGCCCGCGCCCAACCGCGTGCCGGCCACCTGCAGCCGCCAGCCGAGGCTGCGCGCCGCGCGCAGGCGCAGGGCGCGCATCCGTCCGCCCGAGGTCCCACCGAGGTCCGACACGGCCCGCATTGTGCCCCACCGAGCACGCGACGGGGCAGGGTGGCTGGTCGCGGGCCGGGGCGGCCTCCTATGCTGGCTGGCGTCCGGGGCCCACCCGTGCACCCCTGCCGGGAGCGGGCGGGCCGACCGACGGGGGACTGGAGGACGCCATGGCCATGAGCAGCCCGACCCAGGCGCGGGGCCTGCTGGCCAACCGCCCGAACCGGGAGCGCAAGCGGCTCATCGGCACCGCCCTGGTGGTGGCCCAGTTCACGCTGCTGGGGCTGGTCCTCGTGCCGCTGGGCCCGGTGCTGTGGTCGGGGCTGCGCGTCGCCGGCCTGGTGAGCCTGGGGTTGGCGGCACTGGTCGGGCTGCTCGCGCTGCTGGCGATGGGTCGGGACCTGCGCGTGCACCCTGTCCCGGGCGAGCAGGCGCAGCTGCGCACGAACGGCATCTACGGCGTCATCCGCCACCCGATGTACCTCGCCGTGCTGCTGGCCGCGCTGGGCGTCGTGCTGTCGACCGGGCGGCTGCTGGCGGTGCTGGCCACGGTCGGGCTGGTCGTGGTGCTCACCGCCAAGGCCGCGTTCGAGGACATGCTGCTGCAGGCCAAGTTCGGCTGGCAGTTCGCGGTCTACGCCTGCCGGGTGCCGGCGATCGTGCCGCAGCCCTGGCGCTCGCACCGCCGCTGATCGCGGGTCAGGGGAGGGCGTCGACGATGGCGGGGCCGGTTGCAGCGCGCACCTCGTCGACCGTGACCCCCGGCGCGAGCTCGCGCAGGACCAGTCCCTCGGCCTCGACGTCGAGCACGGCCAGGTCGGTGATGATCCGCTGGACCACGCCCAGGCCGGTGAGCGGCAGGGTGCACTCGTCGACGATCTTGTGCGAGCCGTCGCGGGCGACGTGCTCCATCATCACGATGACGCGCTTGGCGCCGTGCACGAGGTCCATCGCCCCGCCCATGCCCTTCACCATCTTGCCGGGGATCATCCAGTTGGCCAGGTCGCCGCGGGCCGAGACCTGCATGGCGCCGAGGATCGCGGCGTCGACGTGGCCGCCGCGGATCATGCCGAACGACAGCGACGAGTCGAAGTAGCTGGCCCCGGGCAGGATCGTGACGGTCTCCTTGCCCGCGTTGATGAGGTCGGGGTCCACCTCGGCCTCGGTCGGGTAGGGCCCGACGCCGAGGATCCCGTTCTCGCTCTGCAGCACGACCGACACCCCGGGTGGCAGGTAGTTCGGCACCAGCGTCGGCAGGCCGATGCCCAGGTTCACGTACTGGCCGTCGACGAGCTCCTGGGCCACGCGGGCGGCCAGCTGCTCACGGGTGAGGGCCATCAGGCGCTCGCCTCCTCGGTGGTGTCCCGGCGCACGGTCCGGCGCTCGATCCGCTTGGCCGCGACGTCCTGCGGCCCGAGGGGCAGCACGCGCTGTACGAAGATCCCCGGCAGGTGGATCGACTCCGGGTCCAGCTCGCCCGGCGCCACCACCTGCTCGGCCTCCACGATCGTGATCCGCCCGGCCATCGCGGCCAGTGGGTTGAAGTTGCGCGTGCTGGCGTGGAACACGCAGTTGCCCGTCGTGTCGGCCACGCTGGCGCGCACGAGGGCGAAGTCGGCCGTGATGCCCCGCTCCATGACGTACAGGCGCCCGTCGAACTCGCGGGTCTCCTTGGCCGGCGAGGCGACCGCCACGCCCCCCGCGCCGTCGTAGCGCCAGGGCAGGCCGCCATCGGCCACCTGGGTGCCGACCCCGGCCGGGGTGAAGAAGGCGGGGATGCCCGCGCCGCCGGCACGCAGCCGCTCGGCCAGGGTGCCCTGCGGCGTGAGCTCCACCTCGAGCTCGCCGGAGAGGAACTGCCGCTCGAACTCCTTGTTCTCGCCGACGTAGCTGGAGGTCATCCGCCGGATCCGGCGCTGGGCGAGCAGCAGGCCCAGGCCCCAGTCGTCCACCCCGCAGTTGTTGCTCACCACGTCGAGGTCGGTCGTGCCCTGGTCGAGCAGGGCCGCGATGAGGGCGCTGGGGATGCCGCACAGGCCGAACCCGCCGACCGCCAACCGCGCCCCATCGGGGATGTCGGCGACCGCTGCGACGGCGCTGGGCACGGTCTTGTCCACGCGATCCTCCTGCTGGCTCGTCGGTGCTCGCCACGATAGCGCTCGCACCTCGCGCCGAAGGGGCTGGCGGAGGGCCCGCGGCCCCGGCTGCGCAGGGACGCCGGCGGATCAGCCCGTGCAGATGTCCTGGTCGGCGGTGGAGGCGCCGTCACGGTCGGCCTCGGTGGTGCCCTTGGCCTTGACGCGGATGTCCTCGACGCCGTCGTAGCCCGCCCCGAGGGTGAGGTCGAGGCGCTCGCCGAGGTCGGCGTCGGCGCGCAGCACGGCGCCGGGCACGGCGGCCTGCAGGGTGCGGGCGGCCTCGAGCTGGTCTGGGGCGTGCCGGATCGTGGTGCGCTGTGCGGGCTCCTGCCGGGCGTCGACCACGCCGACCGCGAAGCCCTCGGCCGCGAGGTCGTTGGCCGCCTGCGAGCCCACGCCCTCGGTCCCGGTCGCGTTGTGCACGTCGACCACGATGTCGCCGGGGGCCACGGTCAGCGCCCGGCCGTCAGCGCCCTTCGTGGGCGGCGGGGGCCAGGGCTGCTCGGTGCGCAGCGCCTCCCAGATCGGCGCGGCGCGCTCCTCGTCGACCAGGATCGTCGCGCCGTCGTCGTTGGGCACCCAGGGCAGCGTGACGAACGTCAGGTCGTCGGGGCGCAGGCCCGAGACGCTCCTGGCCAGCGCGAGCAGGCCCCGGGTGTCGGCCATCGCCGGGTCGGTCGCGATCGAGCTGCTCGCCTCGTCGAGCACCCGCCACAGCCGCACCGGGTCGGTGAGCAGGCCAGAGCCGGTCACCTCTTGGACCAGGGAGGACAGGAACAGCTGCTGGCGGTTGATCCGGCTGATGTCCGAGCCGTCGCCGATGTTGTGGCGCACCCGCACGAAGGCCAGCGCGTCCTCGCCGTCCACGCGGGAGCGACCCGCCGGCAGGTCGATGCCGCTGCGCCAGTCCTCGAGCGGGCGGGTCAGGCACACCTCGACCCCGCCGAGGGCGTCGATGGTCTGCTTGAAGCCGTTGAAGTCCAGCACCACGAAGTGGTCGATGTTCAGGCCGGTCATCTGCTCCACGGTCTTCACCGTGCACCCCGGGCCGCCGCGGTCGAAGGCCTGGTTGAAGCGGTCGCGCACCGGCGCCAGCCGCTCACCGTCGGGGCCCTTGCACGCCGGCAGGTCCAGCACCGTGTCGCGCGGGATGCTCACGAGCACGGCGGACTGCCGGTCGGCGTACAGGTGCAGCAGCATCGTGGTGTCGGAGCGGGCGCCCTCGAAGAAGCCGAACCCGCCGTTGCCCTTGCCGGTGCGCTGGTCCGAGCCCATGAGCAGCACGGTGAGCGGACCGCTGGCCAGGTCGCCGAAGTCGTCCTCGGCGGTGGGCCGCTCGCCGACCTGGTCGGAGATGTCGATCGTCGTGATGTTGCCCGAGAGGTGGTTGGCCGCGACGGTGGCCGACCCGGCGGCGACGGTCAGGGCCAGTGCGCCGGCCGAGGCCAGCCCGGCCATGACCCGCAGCACCCGATGACGTCCCGACACCCCATAAGGGTACGTGACTGCCACGGTAACCCTGCGTAAACTGCCCGTTCCGTCACGGAATGTGATGATGCGCGGCTCGGATTCCGCGGGCCGGCAGGCCAGACTGCAGGACGTCCATGCTCTGACGTGACGGGCCCGGGGAAGCCCGGGCGGGAGGTCGAGATGCCCACTGCAGGACCCAGCCCAGCCGCGCACCGCCGCCGCGCCCTGGGCGCGCTGCTGGCGGGCCTGCTGGTGCCCGCGGTGGTGCTCGCCCCGCTGGGTGTCGCCGGTGCCGCCGGCACGGCCCCGGCCGGAGCAGGCGCGGGTGCGGCAGCCGGCGTGCCGGGCCAGGCCTCCCCGCGCACCGGGAGCCCGGCCGCCGCCCCGAGCGCCCAGCCCGCAGCCGACGTGCGCCAGCCGCGCGTGGCCCAGCTCGAGCTCGCCGGCATCGACCGGCGCGTGCTCGCCGCAGCCCCGCGGCCCGAGGATGCCCACGACGACCACGCGCACACGACGGGCCAGCTGCAGGCGTCCGGCACCGGTGCCGCGCCCGTCGACGTCAAGCCCGCTGCCGCGGTGAGCCTGCCGGTGCGCCGGCCCGCCGAGCTCGTCGCGGTGGCCGCGGACCGGCCCTTCCCGGCGGGCTCGACCATCCAGGTGCGCGTGCGCGAGGCCGGCCGCTGGACGCGCTGGACCACCCTGCACGTCGAGGCCGACCACGGCCCGGATCCGGGCACGGCCGAGGCCCGCCGTGCCCGGTTCGGCAGCGAGCCGATGCTCACCCGCAGCGCCACCCGCGTGCAGGTGCGCATCGACACCCCGACCGGTCGCCTGCCCAAGGGGACCCGCATCACCCTCGTGGACGCGCCCAGCGCCCCCTCGGACGACCGCCGCGGCCAGGTCCGCGCTGCCGCCATCGGCCAGCCACCGATCATCACCCGGGCCCAGTGGGGCGCCAACGAGTCGTGGCGCAACCGGGCGCCGATCTACACCAGCAACCTCAAGGCGGGGTTCGTCCACCACACGGCCTCGACGTCGAACTACTCGCCGGCGCAGGCGGCCGCCCAGGTCCGCGCGATCTACGCCTACCACACGAAGTCGCTGGGCCACTCCGACATCGACTACAACTTCGTCGTCGACCGGTTCGGCCGGCTCTACGAGGGCCGGGCCGGCGGCATCGACCAGCCGGTGCTCGGCGGGCACACCGCGGGGTTCAACGCCCACACCTTCGCCGTGGTGGCCCTGGGCAACTTCTCGACGTTCACCCCGCCGAGCGGCGACATGGCGGCGATCCGGGGCTCGATCGCGCAGCTCTTCGCGTGGAAGCTGGGCCTGCACGGCGTGAACCCCGGCGCGACGGTGCGCCTGGAGTCGGCCGGCTACATCAAGGCCACGCGCTACCCCAAGGGCTCCATCGCGACCCTGCCGGCGGTGTCCAGCCACCAGATGGTGAACTACACCGCCTGCCCCGGCACCAGCCTGCAGGCGCAGCTGGGATCCATCCGCTCGGCGGCCGCCGGGGCCTCCGACGTCGCGCTCACCGCCGCGTCCCCGACCGGGCGCACCGTGCAGGCCGGCAGCGCGGGGGCGTCCTTCACGGCGAGCACCACCGTGCCCGTGTCGAGCTGGACCGCCGAGATCCTCAGCCCGTGCTCGGACACCCCGGTGCGCACCATCGGCGGGGGCGCGGCGCCCGCCGGAGCGCTGCCCTTCAGCTGGGACCTGCGCGACGCCGCCGGCCAGCCGGTCCCCCCGGCGACCTACACGGTGCGGGTCTGGGCCGTCGCTGCGGACGGCACCGCGCTGCCGGCGCGCGGCGTGGCCACGCTGGCGGTCGCCCCGGTGCCGGGCGGTGCCTGGGGACCCTGTGCCAACGCGAGCCGGGTGGTGGGGGACACCACGGCCGGCACCTCCGTGCTCTGGGGCCGCATCCAGGCGCCGGGCGCGCGCACCGCGGTGCTGACCGGCGCGGCGACCACGACGGCGGCCACGGCCGCAGGGCTGGCCGCCGCCCCGTTGGCCCGCAGCCTCGGCGCCCCGCTGCTGCTCACCACCGGCAGCGCCCTGGCCGGTGAGGTGAGCACCGAGTTGCGCGCCCGCGGCGTGACCGACGTGGTCGTCGTCGGCGGCCCGGACGTCGTGCCCGCTGCGGCCGCGGACGCCGTGGCCGCCCTGGGCATCCGGGTGCGCCGGATCGCCGGCCCGACACCGGCGGCCACCGCAGCCGCGGTCGCCGCCGAGCTGCCCGGTCGCCCAGCCGTGCTCGCCGCCCCCGACGGCTCGCCCGCCCATGCCGTGGCCGGGGCCGCCCTGGCCGCCGCCAACGCCTGGCCGCTGCTGCTCTCTGCCGCCGGCACGGTGCCCGCGGAGACGGCTGCGGCGGCGACCGGTCGCGGCTCGGTCACCGTCGTGGCCCCCGGCGACAGCCTGCCCGACGCCGCTGTCGGCCCGGCCCTGGCCGGCCTGAGCTGGCGGCGGATCGCCGCAGGCGACGCCGTCGGGGCTGGCGTGGCCGTGGCCGCGGCCTTCCCAGCCGAGGTGGCCAGCGCGATGCTGCTGCCGGTCGATCCGGGTGGCTGGGCTGCCGCCCCGGTCGCTGCCGCCGCGGGGGTGCCCGTGCTGTTCAGCACCGCTCCCGTGCTCAGCGTGGCGGTCGCCGACGCCCTGCGGGCCCGTCCGCGGATCGGGGCCACCACCACGCCCGTCTCCCGGGGCTGGCTGGCCGACGACGTGCTCGGCGCGACCAGCCGGGTGCTGCTCGGCCTGCCGTGGGCGCCCCCCGGCGTCGCGGTGGGCGCGCCGGCGCCGGCCCCCCGCCCGGCCAGCTACAAGGTGGCCCGGGCCAACGCCAGCCCGGAGCCGGTGCGTGCCGGACGCACCCTCAAGGTCACCGCGAAGGTGACGGTGCGCACCAGCGGGGCGACGTACCGCAAGGTCCCGGCCGGGGTCCCGTTCGTCGTGCAGTTCCGGGCGTCGGGAGCCTCGCGCTACGCCACCGTCG
Organism: Candidatus Nanopelagicales bacterium; assembly: GCA_025456015.1. Lineage (GTDB taxonomy): Bacteria > Actinomycetota > Actinomycetes > S36-B12 > CAIYMF01 > Prado023. Next base: position 26,722 of record JALOLK010000004.1, on the reverse strand, counting down.
CGACCGGCACCACGACCAAGGGTCGAGCCACCGCCCGCGCCAAGGCCGAGCGCACCGGGGCCTGGCGCATCGTGGTGGGGACCAAGGCCTCGAAGGCCGACACGGTGCGCGTGCGGCGATGACCCGGCCGGCCCCGACGCCGTACGAGCTGCTGCTCGGCCGGCCCGATCGCGGCGCGCCCTTCGTCACGCACTACGACGGCACCGGCGGGCGCACGGAGCTCTCGGTGGGATCCACCGCCAACGGGGTGGCCAAGGCCGCGGGCCTGCTGCGCGACGGGGTGGGCCTCGCGCCCGGCGGGGTGGTCTCCCTGGACCTGCCCCGGCACTGGCAGCTGCCGGTCTGGACCCTGGCGGCGCTGAGCGTGGGGGCGCACGTGGGCACCCACCTGGCCGGCCCGGTCGACGTTCGCCTGGTCGGCCCCGCGGCGCTGGCCGGCCTCGCCGCGGGCGCGGACCCCGGGGCCGACGAGGTGCTGGCCAGCGCCTGCGACGCGTTCGGCATGCCGATCCCCGGCGGCGTGCCCAGCGGGATCATCGACGTGGGCCTCGAGGCGCGCGCCCACCCGGACGTGCTGGCGGTCGAGCCCGGAGCGGCCGACGCCGCGGTGCTCGTCGTGCACGGTCGGGCACAGCCATGGCCCGCGCTGCTGGCGCGGCACGTGCCGGCAGCGGGCGCCCGGACCGCCGGAGCCGGGCCTCGGATCTGGCTCGACGCCACGGTGCCGGACGCCGACCTGCTGCTGGCGGTGGCCGTGCTCCCACTGCTCCTGGGGGGCTCGGTCGTGCTCGATGCCGGCCTGCCGCCCGACACCGCGGCCACCACACGGGGGATCGAGGCGGTCACGGTGGACGCGGCGGCGCTGCTGGGCTGAGCGGCGCCGACCCGCCGGGCGCCCGCGCACCAGCCGCACCCCCGTCCCGCAGGGGCGCCCGGCCGAGTGGTGCATGTGACCAAGGCATGCGCCACGATGCACAGCATGGAAGCCATCCTGCTCGTCGGGGGCCAGGGCACCCGGCTGCGTCCCCTCACCATCAACACCCCCAAGCCCATGCTGCCCGTGGCCGGCGTCCCCTGCACCGAGCACCAGATCGCGCGGGCCCGGGAGGCGGGCGTCACCCGGATCATCCTGGGCACGTCGTACCGCGCCGAGGTCTTCCGGGACTACTTCGGTGACGGCGCTGGGCTCGGGGTGGAGCTGGTGTACGCCGTCGAGGACCACCCGATGGGCACCGGCGGCGCGATCCGGCACGTGACCGAGCACCTGCTCTCGGGCCCGGACGACCCGGTGCTGGTCTTCAACGGCGACGTGCTCTCAGGCGTGGACCTGACCCACCTGCTCGGCGTGCACGAGCAGACCCGGGCCGCGGTCACGCTCTACCTGACCCGCGTGCCGGACCCCCGCGCCTTCGGCCTGGTGCCCACCGACGAGGAGGGCCGGGTCACTGCGTTCCTCGAGAAGCCCAGCACGCCCGAGGAGATCGTCACCGACCAGATCAACGCCGGCTGCTACGTCTTCCGGCGCTCGGTCATCGACACGATCCCGGCCGGCCGTCCGGTGTCGGTGGAGCGCGAGACGTTCCCACGGCTGCTCGGCTCCGGCACCCGGCTGCAGGGGGTCGTCGACGACGGGTACTGGCTGGACCTGGGCACGCCGCTGGCGTTCGTCCGCGGCTCGGCCGACCTCGTGCTGGGGCGGGCCCCCTCCCCGGCCGTGCCCGGCCCGACCGGCGACAGCCTCGTGCTGCCGGGCGCCGAGGTGTCGTCCGAGGCGATCCTGGGCGGTGGCACCGTCGTGGGCTCGGGGGCCACGGTCGGGGCCGGCGCCGAGGTGCTCGGCTCGGTGCTCTTCGACGGTGCGGTCGTGGCGGCCGGGGCGGTCGTGCGTGACAGCGCGGTGGGCGCTGGGGCGATCATCGGGGCAGGGGCCACGCTGGACGGCGTGGTCGTCGGCGACCGTGCGGTGATCGGGCCCGGCAACGAGCTCGTGCCCGGGGCGCGGGTCTGGCCCGGCGTGGCGCTGGGTGAGACCGCGGTGCGGTTCTCCTCGGACCGGTAGCCCGGTCGGCCTCCAGCACGATCTGCTCCCGGACGGCGGATCCTCTCCCGTCACGACGGGAGAGGATCGACGCCACGGGAGAGGATCCGGCGTGGACCTCCTCGCCGGAGGACGGCACGGCATCGGCGGGGCAGGGGTGGCCGGGGCTCACCAGGCGCGGTGGTCGGTGATCGCCGCCCGGGGGGCGCGTCGTGGCATCGCCCCGCAGTGCAGCTCGAGCATGCGCACCGCCCGGGCCCGCTGCCCGGCCCACGGCGCGAGCAGCTCGGCGAGCTCGGCGTCGGTGCCGTCGCGGCGCCCGGTCAGCGCGTGCACGACGTTGCGCGCGAGGTGGAAGTCGCCGAACGAGACAGCGTCGGGGTCCCCCCAGGCGCGCACGGCCACCTCGGCGGCGGTCCAGGCGCCGATCCCCGGGATCGCGCAGAGCGCCCGGGCCGCCTCGGCGGGCGCTCGGTCGCTGAGGCGTTCGACGGCCTGCGCTCGCGCGGCCGCCCGCACCACGGTGGCCGCCCGGCCCGGGTCCACGCCGGCCCGGTGCCAGGTCCAGCTCGGCACCGCCAGCCAGGCCTGCGGCGTCGGCGGCAGGTGCAGGGCCGGCACGCCCGGCTGCCCGGTGCCGGGTGCCGGCTCACCCGCGGCGAGCACCAGCGCCCGCCAGGACCGGCGCGCCTCGAGGCCGGTGACCCGCTGCTCGAGGATCGCCGGCACCAGCGCCTCGAGCACCCGCCCGGTCCGGGGCACCCGCCAGCCCGACCCGAACCGCCGGTGCGCCTGCGCCATGACGGGGTGGGCGTCGGCGGCGAACCCGGTGGGGTCGTCACCGGCGCCGAGCACGGTGGGCGCCAGCGCCAGCTCGTGCTCGGCGCCCGGGCCCCAGGCGCGCACCAGCACGTCGTCGCCCACACGCGCGCAGTGCACGGTGACCGGGCCCTGCGGGGTGTGGGTGGCGCGCCAGGCACCTGCGGGTCCGAGTGCCGTCGTGGGGTCCCCGCCGCCCCGGTGCAGCGGGCCGAGGGTGGTGAGCAGGTCGATCGGCCAGGCCGGTCGCCACCGCCGCTCCAGGGGCTCGCGCACGCGCGGCATCCTCGCACCGCCGGCCGTGCGGCGCCCAGGACGAACCGGACACCTCGGGCACCCGTGCTCAGGAGGTTGACGCATATCAGAATTGGTCGGCTCCCCGGCTTGACGCGGCCGGGTGCCATGCCTGTAATTTCACCCGTGTGATTCCCGCCGGCGGAGCGGTCGGGCTCCCGGGGTCGAACTGGAGTCACACGGTCGAGGAGGAACGATGTTCGAAGCCGAGGTCATCAGCCTGTTGGAGATCGAGGAGACCTCCTGGCAGGAGCGGGCCCTGTGCGCGCAGACCGATCCGGAGGCGTTCTTCCCCGAGAAGGGCGGCAGCACCCGCGAGGCCAAGAAGGTCTGCGCCTCGTGCGAGGTCCGGGTCGAGTGCCTCGAGTACGCGCTGGCCAACGACGAGCGCTTCGGCATCTGGGGCGGGCTGTCCGAGCGCGAGCGCCGCCGCCTGAAGAAGCTGGCCGTCTGACCCCTGCGCCGCCCGGCGCCGCCGAGCTGCCGGGCGGGACCGGGCCCGCACGCTAGCGTGCCCCCCGTGGAAGGGGGTGATGGCGGCCACGCCGCCCGCGGGCAGGCGGACGCCGCCGTGGACGTGGCCGTTGCGGCCGTCGGGCCGGGCGTCGATGCCGAGGCCCGTGCCGAGGACGCACTCGATCGCTTCCTGCCCGCCGACGAGGTCGGCATCCACCGCCGGCACCGCGTCCATGCCGTGCTGCTGGCCCATGAGGGCGCCCACTGGCTGCCCCGCACCCTGGCCGCCCTGGCCGGCCAGACCCGCCCGCCGGACTCGGTGGTGGGTGTGGACGCCGGCTCGGTCGACGCCAGCCCCGCGCTGCTGCACGAGGCGCTCGATGGCGTGGTCACCGCGGACCCCCGGGCCGGCCCGGCCGCTGCGGTGGCCGCGGGCGTGGCCGTGCTGCCCAGGCCGACGGGTGAGCAGCACGGGGACCAGCCCGTCACCTGGTACTGGATCCTGCACGACGACGCCGCCCCCGAGGCCACCTGCCTCGAACAGCTGCTCATCGGCGCCGACCGCAACCCGGCCGCCACGGTCCTGGTCCCCAAGACCGTGGCCTGGTCCGATGCCACGCGGCTGGTCGGCATCGGGCACCGGTGGGCCCCCGGCACCCCGGTCGTCGAGCGCCTCGAGCCGCGCGAGCGCGACCAGGGGCAGTACGACGTCGACCGGCCCGTCTACGCGGGCGACTCGGCGGGCCTGCTCGTGCGCGCCGACGCCTGGCACGCCCTGCACGGGTTCGACCCCCTGATGGGCGACTGGGCCGGACCGGCCGACCTGTGCCGGCGGGCCTGGGGGGCCGGGGGCGAGGTCTGGTTCGTGCCCCCTGCGGTGCTGGCGCATCGCCAGGCCGGACACCACGGGGCCCGCACGGTCGCCGTGACCCGGCCCGCGCCCAGGCGGGCGGCCCGGCATGGCCAGCTGCTCCTCGAGCTGACCCAGGCCCCCGGCTGGGCCCTGCCGTGGCGGTGGCTGCGGGCCTGGGTGGCGACGGCCGTGCGGGCGATCGCCCTGCTGCTCACGCGTGAGCCGGAGGAGGCGATCGCCGAGCTGCACGGCGGGTGGGACGCGCTCGTGCACCCGCGCCGCCTGCGCCGCGCCCGCCGCTCGGCGCGGCGGCCCCCTGTGGTGCGCCTGACCAGGCCCGCGCACGTGCGCGCCCCCAGGGGTGCGGTGCTCGCCCATGCCCTCGACGCGTGGGCGGCGGCCCGCCCGCCCACGCCCGCCGTGTCCCGGTCCTGGCTGCCCCGGCGCCTCTGGTGGCCCCTGGGGATCAGCGCCGTGCTCGTGGCCGCGACCCTGGTCCGCGAGCCGGGCCAGCTGCTCGGCGCGGGCACCCTGCGCGGTGGCGGGCTGCTGCCCGCCCCAGGCGCGACCGAGCTGCTCGCGGGGTACCTGGCGAGCTGGCAGGAGGTCCGGTTCGGCGTGCCCACCGGGCAGCCCGCCTACCTGCCGATCCTCGCCGCGGCCAGCATCCCGCTGCTCGGCTCGGTCGACCTGCTGCTGCGCCTGCTCGTCGGGCTGGCCGTGCCGCTGGCGTTCCTGGGCGCCTGGGCCTGCGCTGGGCCGTGGGTGGCCGGGTGGTCGCGCATCCTCGTGGCCCTGGCCTGGGCGGTGCTGCCGGCCGGCGTCGCCGCCGCGGGAGCGGCGCGCCCCTCCACGCTCGCGGTGCTGCTGCTCGGCCCGTGGGTCGTGCGGGCCCTGCACCGCACGGCCGTCGCGGCGCGGGCCGGTCGGCGCGCCCTGCGCCGCAGCATCGCGGCAGGCACCCTGCTCGGTGCCCTGGCCGCCTTCGCGCCGACCACGTGGCTGCTCGCCGTCGTGGTGGCGCCCGTGGCGTGGCTCGCCCGCGGACGGCCGCGTTGGGCGGTCGGACCGGCGCTGGTCGTGCTGGCCTGCTCGTCGGCCTTCGTCGTGCTCTGGCTGCCCACGGCGCTGGCCGCGCCCTGGCGGCTGCTCGACGAGCTGGGCCGCACCGACCCGGCCATCGCGACCCCCGCCGCCTGGGTCCCGGGGCTCTCCCCGGGCGGGCCCACCGCCGTGGCCTGGGCCGGACTGCCGCTGGTCGGCCTCGCGGTGGCCGCGGTGCTGCTGCGCCCCACGGGCCGGCGCCTGCTCGTGCTCGGCCTGGCCGGGGCGCTGCTCGCGCTGGCGGCGTGGCTGCGCCCGCTCGTCGAACGGGCCTGGCCCGAGGCCCCCGTCCTGGCCCTGTGGCCCGGCCAGCTGCTGCTCGTGGGCGGCGGGCTGCTCCTGGCCCTGCTGGCCCGTGCGGGGCGCCCCGACCCCGACGGGGCCGGTCGTGTCGGCCGTCTGGTCCGGTGGGGGGCGGCCGGCTGCACCGCCGTGCTGCTGGTCGGCTGGTGGGTGGCCCCCACCCTCGCCCTGGTGGGCTCGCGCACGGGCGTGCCCGCCGTGGTGTCGGTGGCGCAGGACTCGCCGGAGCGCCCGCGCGCGCTCGTGCTCGGCAGGGCGGGCGGGCCGATCCGCTACGCCGTCGCGGCCGCCCCCCAGGCCCGCCTGGGGGACGCCGACGCCCTCGTCGCCCCGCACCTGGATCCCGGGTTCACGGAGGTGGTCGCCGGCCTCGTCTCCGGCGCTGCCGGTGACCTCGAGGCCGACCTGGGCGGCCGGGGCATCCGCTACGTCGTGTTCGACGGACCCCAGGAGGATCCCCTCGTCGCCGAGCTGGACGCGGCCATCGGCCTGCGGCGCCTGGCCAGCGCGCCCGAGCAGTCGCTCTGGCTGGTCGCCGGGCAGCCGGTGCGTGCCGAGCTCACCGCGCCGCCGTCCGGGGCCGAGGTCGTGGTGCCCGTGGGCACCGTGCCCACCACCGTCGACGTGGTGCTGCACCCGCAGACCGAGCTGCCGCGCTCCCTGCTGCTGGCCGAGGCGGCCGACCCGGGGTGGCGCGGCGTCCTGGAGGGTGTGCCGCTGGCCCTGGCCGCTGATGCCCGGGGCATGCTCACCGCCCCGATCACCGGCACGGGCCGGCTGAGCGTGCAGCACGGCGGCCTGTGGCCCCTGCTGGCCGTGCTGCAGCTGCTCGGCATGGCCGCGCTGCTCGTGCTGGCCCTGCCCAAGCGCGGCCCCGTCGACCCGGACAGCGGGGGCCAGCCGTGAGGCGCCTGCTGGCCGTGCTCCTCGTCGTCGCCGCGGCGGTCGCGATCGCCCTGGCACCACCGGCGGCCCCCGAGGCCGGGCTGGCCGCGCCCCGCCCGATCCGCTCGGCGATCCTGGCCTGCCCCGAGCTGGCGGTCCCCGCCGACTCCGCGAGCACCCTGGCGTCGCTGGTCGTCCCCGGCGCCGCGCAGGCCGGCCCCGGCACGGCGGCGCTGCGCCGCCTCGACGCCGACCTCGACCTGGCCCGCCTCACCGGGCCGGGCGACCCCCTGGCGCTGCTGGTCGCCGGCCGCTCCCAGCCCCCGATCGTGCTGCAGGCCACGGGTGCGTGGGCCGCCGGCGCGATCGCCGGGGTCGCCGGGGCGGAGCGCAGCGGCGCCGGGGCCGGGTTGTCGTCGGCCTCGTGCCCGGTGCCCGGCCCGGACTGGTGGTTCGTGGGCGCGGGCTCGCAGCTGGGCCGCGGCGCGGCGCTGCTGGTGAGCAACCCGGCCTCCGAGCCGGCCCGGTTCGACCTGGCGCTGCACGCCCGCTCCGGGCCCATCGAGGTCCTCGGCGGCAGCGGCATCGACCTCGGGCCGCAGTCCTGGGTACGCCTGCGCCTCGACGCGCTGGCCCAGCCGGAGGACCTGCTCGCCGTGCACCTGCAGGTCACCGGGGGGCGCGTGGCCGCGGCCCTGCGCGACGTCGCGGTGCCCCGGGGCGAGGCCTCCCGCGGCGTGGACTTCCTGCCCCCGGCGGTGCCCCCGGCGACCGCGCTGAGCATCGGGGCGGCCCCCGCCGGGCCGGGCGAGCGCACCCTCGTGCTCGTGAACCCGGGCACCCAGTTCGCCACCGTGACGCCGCTGCTGATCACCCGGACCGGCACCGCCCCGATCCCGGACCTGCCCACCATCGCCGTGCCGGCCGGGTCGGTGGCCTCCGTCCCGCTCACCGAGCCGTTGGCCGGGCGGGCCGGCACCGTGCTGGTGCGCTCGGATGTGCCCGTCACCGGGGCGCTGCGCGCCGAGACCCCCGGGCTGCGCCGCGAGCTCAGCTGGGTCTCGGCGGTGCCGGCCACCGAGGCGCCGAACGGGCTGGCCGCGGCGCCTGCGGTGCCGGTGGGCCCCGGGCTCACCACGACGGTGACGGTCACGGCGCCCTCCGGTGCGGCCGCCGGCATCCTGCAGGCCTGGACGACGGGCACCGGCCGCGAGGGCATCCTCGATCGCGAGGCGCAGCAGGAGGGCTCGGCGGGCAGCCGGGGCGGTCCCGAGGTGGTGACCGGGCCCGAGCAGGCGCTGGCCCCGATCCCGGTGGCCGTGCCCGCGGGCTCCCTGCGCAGCGTGGTGCTGCCGGCGGTCGAGGAGCCCGGCCTGGCCCAGCTGGTGTGGCGCAGCGACCCCGACGCCGGGCCGGTGGTCGTCTCGCACGTGACCCGCCTGCAGGAGCCCGCCTGGCAGACGGGCTACGCCTGGTGGCCGACCCTGTCCGCGGTCCGCGCGATCCCGGTCCGCGAGGACGTGGGCACGCTCGCCCCGCCCGGCTGAGCCGCCGACACGAGCCCGCCTCGGGTGCGGCGTGCGCCGCGGTTGTCGGCCGGCGGGAGTACCGTGCGGGCGTGAGTCGCAGCCGTCGATGCTCGAAGCCGTCGTGCACGAGGCCGGCCGTGTCGACCCTGACCTACGTGTACGCGGACTCGACGGCGGTGCTGGGCCCGTTGGCCACCTACGCCGAGCCGCACTGCTACGACCTCTGCCAGGTCCACAGCGAGCGCATGACCGTCCCGCGCGGCTGGGAGGTCGTGCGCCTCGAGCCGGACCCCGACGCCCTGCGGCCCAGCAGCGACGACCTCGAGGCGCTGGCCAACGCCGTGCGCGAGGCGGCCCGGCCGCGACCGGAGCAGCCCGCGGCCCCGATGGTGGAGGTGGGCCGGCGCGGCCACCTGCGCGTGCTGCGCTCGGTGGACCTGCCACCCGACGACGCCGCGGCGATGCGCTGAGCCCACCCGTGGGGAGTCGGCGGGCGCTGCCGCACGAGCCCGCAACCGCCGCTATGGTGCCCAGCGTGCGTGACCTGACCCAGATCATCAAGGCCTACGACGTCCGCGGCCTGTACCCCGAGCAGCTCGATGCCGAGCTCGCCGAGCGGGTGGGGGCGGCCTTCGTCCAGGTGGTGGGCGCCCGGACGGCCGATGGGGGCCCCGGTGCCGTGGTGGTGGCCCGCGACATGCGGCCCTCCGGACCGGAGCTCGTGGCGGCGTTCTGCCGCGGCGCCACGGCCCAGGGCGTCGACGTGGTCGACATCGGCCTGGCCAGCACCGACCAGCTCTACTTCGCGGCCGGCCGGCTGGACCTGCCCGGGGCGATGTTCACCGCCAGCCACAACCCGGCCCGCTACAACGGCATCAAGCTGTGCCGGGCCGGCGCGGTCCCGGTGGGCCAGGACTCCGGCCTGGCCACCATCCGTGACCTCGTCGCCGGGCCCATCCCCGCCTCGGGCGACCCGGTCGGCACCGTCACCCACCGGGACCTGCTCGGGGCCTACGCGGCCTTCCTGCACGAGCTCGTGCCGCTGGACGGCATCCGCCCGCTGACCGTCGTGGTGGACGCGGGCAACGGCATGGGCGGCCACACCGCCCCCGCGGTGCTCGACCCGGTGGCGGCCCTCACGGTGGTCCCGCTGTACTTCGAGCTCGACGGCACGTTCCCCAACCACGAGGCCAACCCCATCGAGCCGGAGAACCTGCGCGACCTGCAGGCGGCCGTGCGCGAGCACGGGGCGGACCTCGGCCTGGCCTTCGACGGCGACGCCGACCGCTGCTTCCTCGTCGACGAGCGCGGCGAGCTCGTGAGCCCCTCGGACCTCACCGGCCTGATCGCCGCGCGGGAGCTGGCCAAGCACCCCGGCGCCTCGATCATCCACAACCTCATCACCTCCCGTGCCGTCGCCGAGGTGATCACCGAGCACGGGGGGCAGCCGGTGCGCACGCGGGTCGGCCACTCGTTCATCAAGGCGGTCATGGCCCAGACCGGTGCCGTCTTCGGCGGCGAGCACTCCGGGCACTTCTACTTCGCCGACTTCTGGCGCGCGGACTCCGGCATGCTGGCCGCCATGCACACCATCGCCGCACTCGGCTCCGCGCCGGCCGGCACGACCCTGTCGGGCCTGCTGGCGCCCTACCAGCGCTACGTCGCCAGCGGCGAGATCAACTCCGAGGTGCGCGACCAGCGCGAGGCCACCGAGCGCGTGCGCTCGGCCTTCGCCGGGGACCCCGACGTGACCGTCGACGAGCTGGACGGGCTGACCATCACGGGCCCGGACTGGTGGGTGAACGTGCGGCCGAGCAACACCGAGCCGCTGCTGCGCCTGAACGCCGAGGCGCCCGACGAGGCGGCCATGGTCGCGTTGCGCGACCGGGTGCTCGGGATCATCCGTGACGAGGCACCTGTGGGAGGGGCTGCATGAACATCGACCCGATGCTGCTCGAGATCCTGGCCTGCCCCTGCGAGCACCACGCGCCGGTGCAGCCCGACAGCCCCGATCCCGCCACGGCCAGCGCGCTGGTCTGCACCCGCTGCCGCACGAGCTTCCCGGTGCGCGACGACATCCCCGTGATGCTGCTCGACGAGGCCACGCCGGGCCCGCAGGGCGTCGGGGCGGACCTCTCCCCGGGGCAGTGACGGGGTGAGCACCGAGGGGGGGACCCGCGCGGTCATCGCGGCGATGATCGCCAACGGCGGCATCGCGGTCACGAAGTTCCTGGCGTTCCTGGCCACGGGCTCGAGCTCGATGCTGTCCGAGGCCATCCACTCGGTGGCCGACACGTTCAACCAGGGCCTGCTGCTGCTGGGGGGCAAGCGCTCCCAGCGGGCCCCTGACGAGGTCCACCAGTTCGGCTACGGGCGCACGCGCTACGTGTACTCGTTCATGGTCGCGATCATCATCTTCCTGCTCGGCGGCCTGTTCTCCCTCTACGAGGGCTGGCACAAATGGCACTTCCCCGAGGAGCTGACGAAGGTCTGGATCGCCTACACGGTCCTCATCGTCTCCATCGGCCTGGAGGCCTTCTCCTTCCGCACGGCCCTGCGCGAGACGAACAGGTCCCGGGGCTCGCGGTCCCTGCGGCAGTACGTGCGCGACGCGCGCCAGCCCGAGCTGCCGGTCGTGCTGCTCGAGGACACCGGAGCCCTGGTCGGCCTGTGCTTCGCGCTGTTCGGCATCACCATGGCCGAGGTGACCGGCGACCCGCGCTGGGACGGCCTGGGCGCCATGGCGATCGGCGTCCTGCTCGTGATCATCGCGGTGTTCCTCGCGTTCGAGATGGCCTCGATGCTCGTCGGGGAGTCGGCGCTGCCCGAGCAGGAGCAGGCGATCCGCCTGGCCGTGGAGGAGCAGGCCGGCGTCGAGTCGATCATCCACATGCGCACGCTGCACACCGGCCCCGACGAGCTGCTGGTCGCCGTGAAGGTGGCCGTGGACCCGCGCTACCCGGCCGAGGACCTGGCCCGCATGATCGACGGCGTCGAGCAGCGCGTGCGCGCCGTGCAGCCGACCGCACGGTGGATCTTCGTGGAGCCCGACATCCGCCGGGCCGACGAAGTGAGCCAGGCGCCGACGCCCTAGCGCGCACGCCGGGGCGCGCTCCTTGGCCGCGGGCCTGACTCGGTGCGACAATGGTGGCGGCCACCTGGCCACTGCGAACCATCGAAGCCTCGTGGGAGTTCGCGCCGACCGCCGCGCACGCGGCGGCGTCCCCCGCGCCGCGCCGGCACCGGCGCCGCCCCGCACCGAGGAGCACCATGCCCGACTTCAAGGTCGCCGACCTGTCCCTGGCCGAGTTCGGCCGCAAGGAGATCCGCCTGGCCGAGCACGAGATGCCCGGCCTCATGGCGATGCGCGCCGAGTTCGGCACGAGCAAGCCGCTGACCGGCGCCCGGATCACCGGCTCGCTGCACATGACCATCCAGACCGCCGTGCTCATCGAGACCCTGGTGGAGCTCGGCGCCGAGGTGCGCTGGGCCTCGTGCAACATCTACTCCACCCAGGACCACGCGGCGGCCGCCGTCGCCGTGGGCCCCGACGGCACCCCCGAGGCACCGGCCGGCGTGCCGGTCTACGCCTGGAAGGGCGAGACGCTCGAGGAGTACTGGTGGTGCACCGAGCAGGTGCTGCGCTGGCCCGACGGCGCGGGCCCGAACATGATCCTCGACGACGGCGGCGACGCCACCCTGCTCGTGCACCGGGGCGTGGAGTTCGAGCGCAACGGGGTCGTCCCGACGCCCGACGCGTCGACCTCCGAGGAGTACCGCGTCGTGCTCGCCGTGCTGCGCCGCTCCCTGGAGGAGGACCCCACGCGCTGGACGACGATCGCGGCGGGCATCAAGGGCGTCACCGAGGAGACGACCACCGGCGTGCACCGGCTGTACGAGATGGCCAAGGAGGGCACGCTGCTCTTCCCGGGCATCAACGTCAACGACTCGGTCACCAAGAGCAAGTTCGACAACAAGTACGGCTGCCGGCACTCGCTCATCGACGGCATCAACCGCGCCACGGACGTGCTCATCGGCGGCAAGGTCGCCGTGGTCGCCGGGTACGGCGACGTCGGCAAGGGCTGCGCGGAGTCGCTGCGCGGCCAGGGTGCTCGCGTGATCGTCACCGAGATCGACCCGATCTGCGCGCTGCAGGCGGCGATGGACGGCTACCAGGTGGCCACGATGGAGGACGTCGTCGAGACCGCCGACATCTTCATCACCGCGACCGGGTGCTGCGACGTGATCACCGCCGAGCACATGAGCCGCATGAAGCACCAGGCGATCGTGGGCAACATCGGCCACTTCGACGACGAGATCCAGATGGCCGCGCTCGCCGCGTGGCCGGGCATCGTCGAGACGAGCATCAAGCCGCAGGTCGACGAGTGGACGTTCCCCGACGGCCACGCGGTGATCGTGCTGTCGGCGGGCCGCCTGCTCAACCTGGGCAACGCGACGGGGCACCCCAGCTTCGTGATGAGCAACTCCTTCACCAACCAGGTGCTGGCCCAGATCGAGCTGTTCACCAAGCTCGACGAGTACCCGATCGGCGTGCACACGCTGCCCAAGCACCTCGACGAGAAGGTCGCGCGGCTGCACCTCGACGCGCTCGGCGTGCACCTGACCGAGCTCAGCAAGCACCAGGCCGAGTACCTCGGCGTGGACGTGGCCGGGCCCTACAAGCCCGAGCTGTACCGGTACTGAGCACCTGACGGGTCCCGGTCGGGACGCCATCCGCGGCGTCCCCGGCCGGGATCCGTCACGTGCGGGCCGTCCCGGCCCCGGTGAGCCCCACGGGATCGGCGCGCTCTCGTCGCGCCGCAGGCATGCGATGCCCGACCGGCGCTGCCATCCTGTCGCCAGCCGCGTGATCACCGCGCGTGCGCAGTTCCCGACCGCAGGGGGGCGAGCCGATGGCCACCGTAGGACCGACCAGCGAACCGATGCCGATCAGCATCCTCGAGGACCCGCTGGCCGAGCCGGTCGAGCGGGTGCGCTGGAAGTTCATCGGCATCCTGGCGCTGGCCAACCTGGGCATCTGGACCGCCTTCTTCACGCCGATCCAGTTCCTCCTGCCGCTGCAGGTCGAGGGCCTGGTGGGCTCCGACACGAAGGAGGCGAACCTCAGCCTCGTGCTGACGGCCGGCGCACTCGTCTCGCTGGTCGCCAGCCCCATCGCCGGGGCGTTCAGCGACCGCACCACCTCCCGGCTCGGCCGGCGCCGGCCCTGGGTCCTCTGGCCCACGATGGCCGCCGTCGCGGTGCTCGTGCTGGTCCCGCTGGCGCCGATCGTCGGCGCGCTCGTGCTGGGCTGGGCGCTGGCCCAGCTGACCCTGAACGCCTCGTACGCGGCGGTCACCGCGATGCTGCCCGACCAGGTGCCGATCAGCCAGCGCGGCACGGTGTCGGCCGTCGTGGGGGCCTGCCAGCCGTTGGGCGTGATGCTCGGCGCGGTGCTCGTCGGGCTCATCCCGCAGACCGGCGTGGAGGTCGGCTCCGAGGCGGTCGGCGGCCAGGGCCCGCGCTACGTCGCCGTGGCGGTGATCCTGGCGATCACGGCGCTGCTGTTCGTGTGGGGCATGCGCGAGGCCCGGCTGGATCCTGCCCGCGTCCCCGTGCTGCACTGGGGCGAGTTCGCCCGGTCGTTCTGGATCGACCCCCGGCAGCACCCGGACTTCGGCTGGGTGTGGATCACGCGGTTCCTGGTCGTGCTGGGCAACGCCTTCGTCACGACGTACCTGCTGTTCTTCGCCCGCGACGTACTCGACCTGCCGCCCACCGAGGCCGACACCACCGTCGCCGGATGGCTCACCTCCTACATCGTCGCGCTGCTGGTCTTCGCGCTGGTGACCGGGCCGCTGTCCGACCGCACCGGCAGGATCCGGGTCTTCGTCGTGGGCGCCTCGCTGGTGATCGCGGCCTCGATGGTGATCCTCGCGTTCGCCCGCGACGCCGGCTCGGTCGCCGTCGCGGCAGCCGTCCTGGGTGCCGGGTTCGGCGCCTACACCGCCGTGGACCTCGCCCTCATCAGCCGGGTGCTGCCGCGCCCTGAGGACCGCGCCAAGGACCTCGGCGTGGTGAACATCGCCAACGCCCTGCCGCAGGTGCTCGCCCCGGTCATCGCCGGGGTCGTCATCGCGACCCTCAAGACGCAGGGCTACGCCACCGCCTACCAGGTGCTCTACCTGGCCGGCGCCGCGGTGACCGTGCTCGGCGCCGTGCTGGTCCTGAAGATCCGGTCGGTGCCGTGAGCCGGTCGCCCCGCCCGTCCTGGACCGACCCGGGGGCGTTCGCGGTCAACCGCCGGCGCGGCCGGGCCCTGCTCGACCGGTACGACTCGCTCGAGGACCTCGACGCGGGCCGCCGGAGCAACCGCCTGGACCTGGCCGGAACGTGGGACTTCCAGTGGGTCGAGGGGCTGGCGGGCTTCGACGGCCACGCCGCCGCGGCGGCCGGGCCGCAGGGTGGCGGGCGCATCCGGGTGCCGGCGCTCTGGCAGCTCGAGGGGCACGGCGTGCCCATCTACCTGGCCAACACCTACCCCCCGGCCATCGACCGGCGCCGGATCCCGAACATCGACCAGGCCCGCAACGAGGCCGGGGTCTACGGGCGCACGTTCGAGGTGCCCGAGTCCTGGGCGGGCCGGCGCATCTCGGTGGTCTTCGAGGGGGTCAAGGCGGGCCTGCTGCTGTCCTGCAACGGCCGCGAGGTCGGCTACGCGCAGGGCTCGTTCACGCCCGCCGAGTTCGACCTGACCGAGCACCTCGGCCCGGGCCGCAACCGCCTGACGGCCGTGGTCTGGCGCTACACCGACGGGACCTACCTCGAGGACCAGGACATGTGGTTCATGTCCGGGATCTTCCGCCCGGTGTACCTGCTCGCCGAGCCGGCCGTGTCCATGGCCGACGTGCACGTGCGCACGGACCTGGACACCAGGTCGGGCACCGGCCGGATCGACGTCGAGGCGACCATCGCCAACACCACGAGCCGGGTCGTGCGCGCCGAGGTCGAGGTGCTGCTGCGTGGTCCCGGGCAGGCCGAGCGGCGACCCGTCGGGACGGCCGCGGTGCGGGTCCGCCCCGGCCACGACGGGCATGCCCGGCTGGCCGTCGAGGTGCCCGACGCCGCGGCCTGGACCGCCGAGACCCCCCACCTCTACGAGGTCACGGCCCTGCTGCGCCAGCAGCCCGCCGGGGCCGGCGAGCGGGTGCCGCCCCACCAGGTGCTGGCCCTGCGCACCGGCATCCGGACCATCCGGATCGCCAGGGGCCAGCTGCTCGTGAACGACCGGCCGGTGCGCTTCCACGGCGTGAACCGGCACGACTTCGACCCCGACCACGGGTGGGTCGTGCCCGAGCACCGCTACCGCGAGGACCTGCTGGCCGCCAAGCGCCTCAACATCAACGCGATCCGCTGCGCGCACTACCCCAACCCGCAGCGGCTCTACGAGCTGTGCGACGAGCTGGGCCTCTACGTGATCGACGAGTGCGACCTGGAGACCCACGGGGTGCGGCGCAGGAACGTCCCCGGCGACAACCCCGTGTGGACCGCCGCCGTGGTCGACCGGATGGAGCGCATGGTGCTGGCCGACCGCAACCACCCCTGCATCGTCCTGTGGTCGCTGGGCAACGAGGCCGGCCTCGGCGGGCCCGGCGGCGGCAACTTCGCCCGCATGCGTGCGGCCGCCGACGCCCTGGACGGCACGCGCCCCTACCACTACGAGGGTGACCACCAGCCGGGCGTGAGCGACGTGGTCTCCCGGATGTACGCCACGGCCGAGCAGATGGCGATGCTCAGCCGGGGCGAGCGCCTGGAGGTCGGGCTCAGCAGTGCGATCATGAACCGGCTGTTCGCCGACGACAAGCCGCTGGGCCCCGAGGAGGTCGCGGGCCGGCCGCTCATGCTGTGCGAGTTCGCGCACGCGATGGAGAACAGCCTGGGCAACTTCGCCGAGTACCTCGAGGTGTTCCACCGCTACCCCGACCAGCTCGGCGGCTTCATCTGGGACTACGTGGACCAGTCGATCCGGCGGGTCGGCGCCGACGGGGTCGCGCGCTGGCACTACGGCGGGGACTTCGGCGAGACCCCGAACCACCGCTACTTCTGCAACAACGGGATCCTCGACCCCGACCGGAACGAGCACCCGAGCGCCCGCGAGGTGTGGTGGGGGTACCGGCCGATCGCCGTGACCGCCCCTGACCCGGCTGCCGGCGCCTTCGAGGTGGCCAACCGCCTGGCGTTCACCGACGCTGCCGCGTTCGACCCCGTGCTCGAGGTGCGTCGGGACGGCACATTGGTGGCCACCCACACGCTGGCGCCGGTCGCCTGCGCCCCCGGCGCGCGGGTCGCCTGGCACGTGCCCGAGGCGGCAGCAGCGGCGGCGCAGGGCGGTGGCGAGGTCGTGCTGCGGGTGGTCTTCGCCCAGCGTGGGGCAACCCCGTGGGCCCCGGCCGGCGCCCCGGTGGCCTTCGACGAGTTCGTGCTGGCCGATGGGCGCACGTCCGGCGTGGACGCCTCGGCGCCCGAACCGCTCGCCGACGGCGTGCCCGGGAGGACCCGGGCCCGGGTCGTCGTGGCCGGGGTGGCGCAGGCCGCCGCGCTGGCCGGCCGGGCGGCGGCGCTGGCGGGGCGACCGGGGGCCGTGGGGGCACAGGCGGCGCAGGTCGCGGTGGCCGCAGCGCAGCAGGTGGCCCGATCCCTGCAGCCGGCGGCGCAGCCCTCGACCAGCCTCGCGCGGCGGCAGGCCCCGGGCGGTGCGGCCACGCTGCGCCTGCTCGAGGACGACGAGGGCTGGCTGGTCCAGGCCCGCCGCGCGACGTTCCGGGTCGAGCGGGCCAGCGGCCACCTGGTCTCCTGGCAGCAGGACGGCCGCGAGGTGCTCGCCCGGCCGCTGCGGCCCAACCACTGGCGTGCGCTCACCGACAACGACCGCGGGTTCGGCAACATCGACAGCCGCCTGCAGTCCGTGCTCGTCGACCGGGCGTGGCGCGACCAGGCGATCAGCGTGAGCGCCTCGAGCACGGAGTGGACCCAGGCGGGGGTCGTCGTCGAGCTGGGCCTGTCCGGGTGGCTGTTCGGGGAGGGGGTGCTGCGCTACCGGTTCACCGAGGACGGCGCCCTCGAGGTGCACCACGGCCTCGTGCCGGACCGGCCCATGGACCGGCTCGGGATGACGCTGGCGCTGCCGCAGGTGGACCGCGTGCGCTGGTACGGCAAGGGCCCCCACGAGACCTACGTCGACCGCAACCACGGCGCGTGGACCGGCGTGCACGAGCTGCCCCTGGCCGAGCTGGCGCACCGCTACATCCGGCCGCAGGAGAACGGCAACCGCACCGAGGTGCGCTGGCTGGAGGCCATCGCGGCCGACCAGGTCCTGCGCGTCGAGGACGTCACGGGCGGGCGCCTGGGGTTCACGGCCTGGCCGTGGAGCCAGGAGGTGCTCGACGCCACGGAGCACGACCACGACCTGGTCGCCGGCGAGGAGGTCACGCTCAACGTGGACCGGCGCCAGCGCGGCGTGGGTGGGGACCTGCCCGGCATCGCCGCGCTGCTGCCGGCCTACACCCTGCCGGCGGGCCAGCGCCACGAGGTCACGATGCGCCTGTCGCTGGTCGCCTCGGACTGATCGCGCGGCACGCCGGTGCCAGCCCGCGGTGGCCCGCCCTGGCCCGCCGCGCGGGTCGGCGGCTACTGGGGCAGCGTGAAGCCCGGCGCACCTGACGTGGGCGGTGTCCCGGTCGGCGGCGGCGGTGGCGTGGCCGCTGCAGGCCCGCTCGCCGACACGCCCGGCGGCACGGGCGCGGGCCCGGGTCCGCTCGGCGTCCCGGGGACCGCCCAGCCGCCTCCGGCGCCGCCGGCGTGCGCGCGGCGGCTGCGCTCGGCGAGCACGGCCGCGAGGTAGGCCTCGGCCGGCGTGCCCGGAGGGGCCGGGGTGCGCACGTGCCCGGCGAGCTCGGTGGCGAGCTGGCGCGCCGTGGCCTCACGTGCCGCCGGGTCCAGGCTCGGGGCCCGGTGCAGGAACGTGCGCACGTTGAGCGCCAGGCCGTCGGGGACCCCGACGAGGTCCAGGCCCGCGGCCCAGCCGGCCAGTGGCGGGGGCATGAGCACCTGCACCTGGGACGGCGGGGCTGTTCCCCGGGGCAGCCGTTCCCCCACCACGATGGTGCCGGCGAGGTGGTCGCCCATCCGCTTGGCCCGCGTCGAGATCAGCGCCGAGAGCCCGCCGACGATGCCGGAGGTCGTCCAGAGGTCGAGGAACACCATCGCCAGGGCGCGGACCAGGGCGTGGCGCATCCGGACCGGGCCGCCGTCGTCGCGCACCACGCGCAGGCCCATGAGCACCTTGCCCAGCGAGCGCCCGCGCGTGGTCGTCTCGAGCAGCGTCGGCCAGCCCACGAGGACGCCCACGACGGTCAGCAGGGTCACCGCCGCCTGCGCACCGGGGCTGCCGCCCGCCGAGAACACCCACGCGACCAGGACCAGGCCCAGCGCGAGCAGGCTCAGCTGCACGACCAGGTCGACCGCGAGCGCGAGCGTGCGCGAGGGCAGGCCGGCCACCCGCAGCTCGAGGGTGACCGCATCGCCGGTGACGAGGTCGGCCATGGCGCCATCCTGCCGCGGCCGGGCCGGCGGCGCCCTACGCTGGCCGACGTGGACCTCGACGCGTTCGTGCGCGAGCACGGCCCGAGCTGGGACCGGCTCGCCGAGCTGACCAGCCGGCGCCGGCTGCGCGGCAGCGAGGTCACCGAGCTCGTCGACCTCTACCAGCGCACTGGCACCCACCTGTCGATGGTGCGCAGCGCCGCCCCGGACCCGACCGTGGTCGGCCGGCTCACCCAGCTGGTCGCCCAGGCTCGCTCCCGGGTCACCGGCACCCAGCCGAGCCTGCGCGGGGAGTTCGTGCGCTTCTTCCGCGTCGGTTTCCCGGCCGCGGTGTGGCGCGCGCGATGGTGGTGGGCGTCCGCGGCCGCGGGGTTCCTCGCGGTCGGCTTCCTGGTTGGGGCCTGGGTCGCCCGCAACCCGGACGTGCAGGCCGCGATCGCCCCGCCCGAGGCCGTCCGCCAACTCGTCACCGAGGACTTCGAGGCCTACTACTCCTCGGACGCCGCCGGCGCGTTCGCCGCGCAGGTGTGGACGAACAACGCGTGGGTCTCCGCCCTGGTCCTCGTGGCCGGGGGGTTCTTCGTGCTGCCCGCGGTCTGGGTGCTCGCGCAGAACGCGGTGAACGTGGGCATCGTCGGTGGCCTCATGGCGGCCAACGGCCGGGCCGACCTGTTCTTCGGCCTCATCACCCCGCACGGCCTGCTCGAGCTGACCGCCGTGTTCGTGGCCGCCGGGGCCGGCATGCGGCTGGGCTGGCAGTGGATCGACCCGGGCCCGCGGCCCCGGTCCGTGGCGCTGGCCACCGAGGGTCGGGCGGCCGTGGGCATCGCCCTGGGCCTGGTCGTGGTGCTGGCCGTCTCGGGCCTGATCGAGGCGTTCGTCACGCCGTCGGGGCTGCCGACCTGGGCGCGCATCGGGATCGGTGTCCTCGCCCTGGCGGGGTTCCTGGCCTACGTCGGGACCTACGGCCGCCGCGCCGCCGCGGCCGGCTACACCGGTGACGTCACCGCCGACGGCGCGGTCACCGAGCTGGCCCCGACCGCCGGCTGACCCGCCCCGGCCGACCTACAGCTTGCCCTGCTGCTTGAGGTCGAGGTACGCGTCGGCCAGCCGCGGGGCCAGGTCGGCCGGCTCGGCCTCGACCACGCGCACGCCCATCCGGGCCAGCTTGGCGGCCACGTGGGCCCGGTCCAGGTCGGCGCGGGCCTCGGCGGCCCGGGCGTACGTGGACGCCGCATCCGCCCCACCCCCGCCCCCACCCGCCCCACCCCACCCCCGCAGACTCTCCCGATCTTGCTCGGCTCTCCCCGCACTCCCGGAGAGTTGAGCAAGATCGGAAGAGTTCGCGGGAAGGGGGGCGGCGGCCGCGTGCGGGGTCCGGACCGCGGCGAGCACCACCATGTGCCGGGCGGTGAGCGCCGGGAGCGCCGGGAGCAGGCCCTCCTCCATCGGGGCCCGGTCCAGCGTCGTGAGGACCACCACGAGCGCACGCTTGCGCACCCGGGCGAGCACGGCGGCGACCAGGCCGCGGGCGTCGGTCTCGGTGAGCTCCGGCTCGAGGTCGGTCATGGCCTCGACGAGCGTGGGCAGCAGGGCGGGACCAGGCCCGCCGCTGACCTGCGCGCGGGTGCGCCGGTCGTGCGCGAGCAGGTCCACCCGGTCCCCGGCACGGCTGGCCAGGGCCGCCAGCAGCAGGGCGGCGTCCATCGCGAGGTCCAGCCGCGTCTCGTCGCCGATCCGTGCCGCGCTCGTGCGCCCGGTGTCCAGCACCAGCACCACGCGCCGGTCACGCTCCGGCCGCCAGGTGCGCACCATGACGTCGGCGGCCCGCGCCGTGGCCCGCCAGTCGATCGCGCGGACGTCGTCGCCGGGCACGTACTCGCGCAGCGAGTCGAACTCGGTGCCCTGCGCGCGCACCGCGATCGCCTGCCGGCCGTCCATGTCGCGCAGCCGGGCCAGCCGGGACGGCAGGTGCCGGCGGGAGGTGAACGGCGGCAGGGTGCGGACCGTCCAGTCGGCGCGCATGCTGCGCTGCCGGCCGGCCAGGCCCAGCGGGCCCAGGGCGCGGGCCGTGATCCGGTCGGTCGGCCGGTCGCCCCGCCGGGTCGGACGCAGCGCCACCGGGACCCGGACGAGCTGGCCGGGGGCCAGGTCGAGCGCCACCCGGTCGTCCGGG
The DNA here is from genome assembly GCA_025456015.1 of Candidatus Nanopelagicales bacterium. GTDB lineage: Bacteria > Actinomycetota > Actinomycetes > S36-B12 > CAIYMF01 > Prado023. The sequence goes on along the minus strand of JALOLK010000004.1, from coordinate 5,663 downwards.
CGTCCCTGCACCTGAGCCCCCGCGGTCGGCGCCCAGGCGTCGCGCACCATGCCCTGCCACCGCCGCGAGCCGCCGTTGCGCACCGCCAGCACCACCTCGGCGACCTCGCCGAGCCGCACGCTGCGATCGCCGCTGCGCGTGATGTGCAGCGCGCGCGGGGAGGCCGCCGCGAGCGTGTCGCCGAGCACCAGCAGCAGCACGGCCCCGGTGGCCAGCGCCACCGCCGCCCACCCGGCGAGCCCGGCGGCGACCAGGCCGCCGACCACGCCGGCGGCGAGCAGCGCCACGAGGGCGGCCCGACCGGTCAGCACCATGGCGGTCTCAGCGGGGGACCGGGACGCTGCCCAGCACGGAGGCGACGATGGTGTCCGCGGTCACGCCCTCGAGCTCGGCCTCCGGGCGGACCTGGATGCGGTGGCGCAGGGCCGGGCGGGCCAGCGCCTTGACGTCGTCGGGGGTCACGAAGTCGCGGCCGGACAGCCAGGCCCAGGCCTGACCGGTCCGGACCAGGGCGATCGCCCCGCGCGGGGAGACCCCGAGCCGGGCCGAGGGGGCGGCGCGGGTGGCCCGCACCAGGTCGACCACGTAGGCGGCCACCTCCGGGGCGACCCGCACCTGGGCGACAGCCGCGCGGGCCCGCGCGAGGTCCTCGGCGGTGGCCACGGGGGTCAGGCCCACGGTGGCCAGGTCGCGGGGGTCGAAGCCGCCGAGGTGGCGGGCCAGCACGCCGAACTCGGCGTCGCGCTCGGGCAGCGGCACGCTCAGCATGAGCAGGAACCGGTCCAGCTGCGCCTCGGGCAGCGGGTAGGTGCCCTCGTACTCGATCGGGTTCTGGGTGGCCGCGACGAGGAAGGGGTCGGGCAGCGGGCGGGGCGTGCCATCCACGCTGACCTGCGCCTCCTCCATCACCTCGAGCAGGGCCGCCTGCGTCTTCGGCGGCGTGCGGTTGATCTCGTCGGCGAGCAGCAGGTTGGTGAAGACCGGGCCGGGCCGGAACGAGAAGGCGGCGGTCCGGTTGTCGTAGACCAGCGAGCCGGTGACGTCGCCGGGCATGAGGTCGGGCGTGAACTGCACGCGCTTGTGGTCCAGCGCCAGGCTCGCGGCCAGGGCCCGGACCATGAGGGTCTTCGCGGTGCCCGGCACCCCCTCGAGCAGCACGTGGCCCCGGCACAGCAGCGCGATGATGAGCCCGGTCACCGCGGCGTCCTGGCCCACCACGGCCTTGCCCACCTCGGCCCGCACCGCCAGCAGCGGCTCCCGCGGATCGGCATCCGTCATCGGCCACCCACCTCCATCCCGATCGCGCCGAGCAGCTCGGCGAGGTCATGGTCCAGCCGGACCAGCGCGGCGTCGTCGGCCGGCTCCGGACCGTACAGCAGCGCGCCGATCGCCCCGGGCGCCCGGCCGGTCCGGGTGGCCACGGCCCCGACCAGGCCGGACGGGTCCGCGCCCGCCGCAACGCCCAGCCGTCGGGCGGCCCTCGTGCGGGCCGCGGCCCGCAGGTGCTCGGCGGCCTCGCCACGCGCGTGCTGGGCGTGCAGCAGCCGGCCGTGCCCGGCGGCGGTCTCCCCGGCTCGCACCACCACCGGCAGCGGCTCGACGACGAGGGGCCCGAGCCGCCGGCCCCGCCACAGCGCGACCACCAGGCTGGCGATCCCGAGCTGCACCACGACCGGCAGCACCCAGGGGGGCAGCAGCGAGCGCAGGCTCGCCGACGCCGCACCGACCAGCGCCGGGTCCGCCAGGGTCGGACGCCACCAGGCGACCCGGTCGGTGGTGCCGAGCAGGTTCATGGCCAGCGCTGCGTTGCCGGCCTCGTCGAGGTCCTCGTTCGTCAGCGGCGCGCGGCTGCCGAGCAGGACCACCTCCGGCCGGCTCGCGGTGGCCGGCAGCACCACGAGCCCCGCGCGCTCGGCGCGGTCGTAGCAGGCGGCGCCGGTGCCGGACCAGGCCCGGGCGTCGTAGCGCACCCCGGGCAGCCGGGCGTCCCCGGCGGCCTCGGCCTCGGGCAGCGTGCAGGCCGGCGCGACGGCGTCGTCGCCGGCGAGGTCGGCGACCTCCACGCCGGCGGCGAGGCGGTCGAGGGCGGGGCTGCCGGGGGTGGCCTCGAGCAGCACGACCCGGCGCGGGCCGGCGGCGAGCACCTCGTCGAGCATCGCCGGCGTCGGCAGGAACGGGTCGGTCACCAGCACGGTGGCCCCGGCGGCGGCCGCGGCGGCCTCGTCGGTGCGTCGCACGTCCGCGACGGTCACGCCCTGGTCGCGCAGGAGGTTGGCCAGCGCCCGGGAGCCGCCGGGATCCACCGCGGCCGGGTCCAGCGAGCCGGTGCGCGGCGGGGCCGTGACGACGAGCACGACGAGGGCCAGCAGCACGAGGCCGGCCACGGCCAGCGTGCGTCGGGTGGGTCGCCAGGCGAGCAGCCGATCCAACCGGGTGCGCTCGCCCACGGCGGTCCGGGGCGTCGCCGGGCGCAGCAGGGCACCGCTCACGGCTGGTCCGCCGCTGCGCTCGGCCCGGCGGCGGGGAGCAGGGCGATCCGGTCGTCGGCCGCGGCCACCGCGCGGTAGGCAGCGCCCGTCGCGGGGCGTCCGCCGTAGGCGACCTCGTCGAATGCGGTGGCCGCCCGGTCCAGCAGCGCCCGGTCCTGCGGGGCGTGCCCGCCCAGCGCCCGGGCCACCTCGTCGGCGGTCCACCCGGGCTGGGCGTCGACCAGGCCACGCTCCTGCGCGCCGCGGACCAGCGCACGCATCCTGGCCCGCAGGGCGGCGTCCCACGCCCCGGCGGCGGCGTGCCCGGCCGCCTGCTGCCGGTACTCGGCGGCGGTGATGCTCGGGTCGACGGCGAACGTCACGCCGGCGGCGCCACGCACCGGCCCCAGCCGCCAGCGCAGGAACAGCACGGCCAGCACCACGAGGGTGACCAGGCCCAGGATCCCCAGCCACCCGCCCGGGGCGGCCTCGCCGGCCTGCTCGACCAGGCGCTGCACGCGCTCGACCACCCAGCCGATGGCCTGCTGCAGCAGGCTCGGCTCGGCGGCGCGGTAGGCGGGGTCGGCCAGCTCGCGGCGGGCCAGCGCCCGGCCCTGCTCGCCGGTGAGGTCCACCGGGACCTCACCCGGCAGCCGCATCCCCCCCACGGCGGGCACGTCAGCGACCGCGGCGGTAGGGCGCCAGCGGGTCGCCTGCCGGGTCCACGCCCGCGGAGACCAGCGCGATGTCCAACGCCTCGCGCCGCATGCGCAAATCGGTGTAGAGCAGGCCGGTCACCGCGGCGCTGAACGGCAGCGTCACGATGCCGGAGACCAGGGTGGCGATGCCGGCCGCGAGCACCGTGGGCAGCATCGACTCGTTGAACCCGGTGGCCACCATCGCGATCGTCGTGATCGGCACGCTCACCACCGTCGCCAGCAGGTTGGTGATGATGGCCGACAGCAGCAGGATCCCGGCGATGCGCCACCACGAGCCGCGGACCAGGGCCCACGAGCGGCGCACGGCGGCCATGGGCCCGATGCCCTCGATGACCAGGGCCGGCGAGGCCAGCGCCAGCCGCACGTAGGCGTAGACCACCAGGACGCCGCCGGCGAGCACCAGCAGCACCCCGGGCAGGGCGGCCCAGCCGCCGAGGAGCGCGACCAGCGCCAGCACGACGCCGAGCAGTCCCCCGATGACCACCAGCCCCGCGAGGAACAGCAGCAGGGTCAGCACCACCAGCGGGCCGAGCCGCGGCCGCAGCTCGGCCCACGCCTGCCCGCCGTCGAGGCGCCGGCCGAGCACGGCCGCGGCGACGAGCACGATGAACAGCCCGCTGGCCAGCACGGTGAGGAACCCGGCGATGATCGCCGGGACGAGCTGGGCCACGGTGGTGCCGAGCAGGCCGGTGAGGTCGGCGACGACGTCGCCGCTGCTGGTGGCCTCCAGCGAGGTCAGGCCCAGCGCGGACAGGCCGATCCACAGGCCAACGGTCTGCACGAGCGCGGATACCGCCGAGATCGCGGCGGCCAGGCCCAGCACCGTGCGCGGGTTGCTGCGGATGAGGCCCAGCGCCCCGTCGAGCAGCTCGCCCACGCCGAGCGGGCGCAGCGGCACGATGCCGGGCTTGGGGGCCTGCGGGGGTGGGGTCCAGGGGTGCTGCGGCTGGCCGTAGAGGGGCTGGCCGTACGGCGCGGGCGGCTGCGTGGCGGAGGGCCCCACCGGCGCGCCGCCGTACCCGGCCGGTGCGCCGTACCCGGGCGGTGCCGCGTACCCCGGGGCCTGTCCGGCCCCCGGCTGCGGCCAGGCCGGCGGCTGCTCGGGGGACCACCCACTCGGCGGTGCCCAGGCACCCGGTGGCGTGGTCGGACGACTCGGCGGACCCGCAGGCCCGGCCCCGGCCGGCGGCTGTTGCGACATGTCCCGATCGTCCCATGTGGACGACCTGTGGCAAGTCGCTGCGGGCAGGTGCGACCATTCGTGACGTGAAGCCGCGCGTGCTCGTCGTCGATGACGACACCGACCTCGCCGAGATGCTCGGGATCGTGCTGCGCAGCGAGGGCATGGAGGCGTCGTTCTGCTACGACGGCCGGGACGCCCTGCCGGCGTTCCACCGCGACAACCCCGACCTCGTCCTGCTCGACCTCATGCTGCCGGGCCTCGACGGCCTGGCCGTGTGCCGCCAGCTGCGCTCCGAGTCCGGGGTGCCGATCGTCATGCTCACCGCCCGCGGGGACACCGTCGACGTCGTCGAGGGCCTGCAGTCCGGCGCGGACGACTACGTCGTCAAGCCGTTCAAGCCCAAGGAGCTGGTCGCGCGCATCCAGGCGCGGCTGCGCCGCCTCGAGGAGCGCGCGAACGAGGTGCTCGCGATCGGCGACCTGCTCATCGACGTCGGCGCCCACACCGTCATGCGCGGGGACCGGCCCATCTCGGTGACCCCCCTGGAGTTCGACCTGCTCGCCGCGCTGGCCGGTCGGCCGGGCCACGCGTTCTCACGCGAGCAGCTGCTCGCCGACGTGTGGGGGTACCGGCACGCCGGGGACACCCGGCTGGTGAACGTCCACGTCCAGCGCCTGCGCGGCAAGGTCGAGCGGGACCCGGAGCACCCCGAGGTGATCGTGACCGTGCGCGGCGTGGGCTACCGCGCCGGACCGCCCTGATGGCCCTGGGCCCGGCCACCCTCCCGCGGGCGATCGCCAACCGGTGGCGGCGGTCCCTGCGGTTCCGGGTCGTGGCCACCACCGTGCTGGGCTCGACGCTGGTGATCGTCGTGCTCATCCCGTTCCTGCTCGGGCGCATCTCCGCAGGTGTGCTGGGGGCCAAGGAGGCCAGCGCCCGGGCCGAGGCGACGGCCGCCCGCAGCGAGGCGCAGCGGCTGCTCGATGCCTCGAGCGCGCAGGACAACGACCTCACGGCCTCGCGGCGCATCGACGCCGTCGTCGCGGCGATGGGCGCGCGGGGGGCACAGGCCGGCCTGTTCGAGGTGCTCATGCTCTCCACCGAGCCCGGCGGGCTCAACGCCACCCCGGAGCGCGGCACGAACCTGGTCTCCGAGGCCAGCGTGCCCGAGCAGCTGCGCCGGGTGGTGGCCGGCAACCAGCGGCAGGCCTGGACGTACACCACCATCCGCTACACCGACGGGCGCGAGGCCCCGGGCTTCGTCGTGGGCGCCCCGCTCGCGGTCCGCGGGGT